>JBEKDY010000012.1:0-36057 GCA_050014115.1 Candidatus Sulfotelmatobacter sp.
GTGCTCAGGTAGCCCGTGGCCTTGTTCTTGTCCACGCTCCAGACCACCAGCTCAAACAGCATGTGCTCGCGTCCGGAATAGAACTGGATGGGCTCGGCGATGTTGCGGTCTTTCTTCTCGATCGTTTTATCGTCCGCGGTTACGTCGAGGGTGAACTTGCCTTTCTTGATGTCGGCCTTCTTGAGTTGCAGTCCGACCGTGGAAACCATCTGCTGCTTCGCGCCCCGGATCAGCGTGAACTCGTAGTAGTTGCGGTCGCCCTTATGTTTCAGGATGTCCAGGTCGCCGGCGGTCTTCGCGATGAGGCCGCTCTGCAGGCCGAGATCGCCGCGCGTGGTCTCGAGCTTCGCCTTTGTGGCTTCCAGGTCGGCTTTAGTGGTGGCGACGTCCGTCTTCACTCCGCCCACATCCGTCTTCACTCCGGTAACGTCACCGGCCACCGCGTTGATCTGCGCCTTCTGCTCCTGCTCTTGCTTTTCCAGGCGGCCCACGTCTGCCTTCTGTTCGGCCAGCAGTTGTGCGACACGCTGGGCTACGTCCTTCTTGGTGAGGCCCACCTGGCGCTCAATGGTTTCCTCGGTGGCTTCCGCGCCCTGCATGCGGTTCTGCAACTCGGCCACCTGGTTGTGGCTCGCTTCGAGATCCTTGTTGAGCTTTTCCACGTGGGAATACATGGCGTAGTGCGCATACGCGGACGCAGCTACAAACAAAACCGCCAACAGGGTGAGCAGCCACTTGCCTGCGTTGGAATGCTCCTCTACCTGAATGTGTTCGCCTTCGTCGGACATATAGACCTTTCCTCCAGAAAAATTCGAGATGGATTGCAGGGTATGGTTTTGCTGTTCGGACTTATTTCAGCAGTTATTGTTTAGCAGCACGACAATCGCTGTCAATTAGATCACCCGTGTCAAGTAGCTCGTTGGGACGCGACCTTCAGCCCGGAGCTATGCCGGGCTACTGCTCGCGGAGGGCCAACGCCTCCTTAAGCGCAGGAACGGGATCGCGACGCAGCACCTCCGCCTGGCCCGCGGTCGTTTTCGCAAGCTGGTTTGCAGGCTGCTTCGCGAGCTTGCTTTCGAGCTTGGCCTTCTCGGCGACCAGCGCCTCTGGCGGCTTTCCGCCGGGCACGGCTCGCATCAACTCCTCCGATTTCAGCAGGCAGGCATAGGCTAGCCGCGGCGCAAAACCCGCATCGTCGAGAAATCGGCCGTAGCTGAACCAGTCTTCCGCGCCCGCCTCCCGGTCGCCGGTTGAGCCGTCGAGCTGCAAAGCACGCTGGTAGAGGGTTAGCGCCTGGCCCAGCCTGCCGGCTTTGGCTTGAAGTGCAGCCTCGTCGACCGCGGCCACGCTCTCGAGGCGCGGCAGTTTCGTTCGCGAAGCCAGATTCTCGGCCAGTTCATAAGACTTCACGGCCTGTTCGCGTTGCAAGGCCCTCTCCTGGCAATCGGCCATGCGCAACACGATGGCGATGAGCTGGTCAGGTGCGGGGCGCTTGTCTTTTATTTTGTCTGGTGCCTTACTTATGGCTCCATCCGCCGGCGATTTTTCTGCCGGGACGGCGTCTTTCGGAGCGTGCGCGATTTTCTCCAGGAATATTTTGTAGCGGGCGGCCGCAGCTGCGGCCTTGCCTTCGTGGTCCAATTCGCTCGCGAGGTAGAGATAGACGGGGATCTGTTGCGGATCTACCGTGATCGCCTGTTCCCAATTGGCGACGGCTTCCGCGGCGTGTCCGGATCGCAACATCAGAAATCCGTGATCGACAAGCAAGTTGGCGTCCCGTGGCGAAGCTTTCAGAGAAGTCTCGGTCAAGGCCAGGGCTTCCTCCAGACGATTCTGGGCGATGAGGAATCGCAACAACTCGCTGCGCGGCGCGGGATCCACGGGATTCACCTGCATAGCCTTGCGCCACGAGGCCTCGGCTTGCTGTGGATCGCCCTCTGCCATTTGTTTTTCCGCCAGCCGCAGCTGCACGGAGCTATCGAAAGAATTGAGCGCGGCCGCGTGCTGCAGAGCGGTGAGATCATCGGAACGCAGCGCCAGATAGTGGCGCGCCTGGTCGAGCGTTCCCCAAACCAGCAGCAGAACTGCCGCGCCCACCCTGAGGTAGCGAGCGCGAGGCGTGCTGCCAGCGAGCCAGCGCCAGGCGGCGGCCAGTCCGGTTCCCGCTTCGCTCGTCACAT
This sequence comes from Candidatus Sulfotelmatobacter sp., assembly GCA_050014115.1. GTDB lineage: Bacteria > Acidobacteriota > Terriglobia > Terriglobales > Acidobacteriaceae > Sulfotelmatobacter. The sequence goes on from JBEKDY010000012.1 coordinate 2,181, forward strand.
CTGCCATGCGTTCGCGGGAATTGAGCAGAAGCGCGGCGATGCGGCCGTCGCGCAGCTTCCAGATGGCGCCGTCCAGAATGAAATGGTGAATGTTGACCAGCGCGGTGAAAATCAGAAAGCTGGAAGTGAAGTCGCGATGGAAAATGCGGCTGGCCAGCCACGGACCCGGCACAAACAGCGCGATGCCGCCAACCACCAGCACGGCGAAATAGGCCAGGGGACGCCAGTTGCTGGCCTTTTCCGCAGTGGCTTCGCGGCGCGCGTAGTAGCTGGTGATCCAAAGATATTGCGCGGAGTGCATGACCGCGAGCACGCCGGAACTGTAACGGCTCTGCGGAATCTCGATGCCCGTAACCAGCGAAATGGCAGCCGGCAACAGGAACCAGAGAAACTGTGAGGAGAAAAGCGTGACCGCCGGAGTGAGCTTGCGCCATCCCGTAGCGCGCGAAAGGCGCGAGAAACCGAACACGGTGAGCACGATGAACAGAACGAACAGGACGATCTGTTCCCAGCGGCTGACGAGCGCGGGGATATTCAGCGAAATGAACAGCGAATCCGCGGAGGGACCGGTGTGAAAACTGAGAAACAAAATGAGATAAGAAACAATGAACGCGCCATAGAGCGCGCGGCGTTCGGCCTTCTGCGGGTCGGCGCCGGCGCGCCGCGCGAACATCATGAACAGGCCGTAGTTCTGTCCGCTGTAGTGCCACGGGCTCCAGCTGAGATAGATGGTGAAGATCCACGGCAGTATGCGGAGCCAGTAGTGCGACAGCAAAAGAGTCAGCACGAGCAGCGCGGTGAGGTGCACGGTGAAGATCCGGTATTTTTGGAAGTCTTCCGGACGGTGGTAGGCGCGGTAGATCGTCGCCATGTAGTGCGGATAATTAAACAGCAAGGCCAGCGCGTAGAAGGCGATCGCCCACGCCCGGGTGCTGGACGCCATGGAAAAATACGCCAGCGCCAGCAGCGGGGCCGACCAGGCTCCGCAGCCCACGATGAGGTCGATAGCGGGTCCGTAGACCCAGGGAGCCGGGACGGTGCGCGGTGTTCGGTTTTGTTTTAATTTGGACATCAATGATTGCGTGAAACGGTGTCGCGTGAGATGTTGCGATTTATTTTGAGTGCGCAGCGCTTCAGCGCTTCGGTAAAGCATCCCTTTCAACCAGAGCTTTTAGAGGGTGCGTGAGAAGCCCGTGTCGTCCTCCGGGACTCAGACACGCTTCGCACTCTCACCCGGCACTTCCGTGCCGGGCTTTCACATTGCGCCGCTCCGCGGCTGGAGTCTGGTGGATTTCTCCAACGCTCTCCCACAAATCTAATCCCAGGCACACTCTGTGGCCCTGAGGCAACTCTCGCGCCTAACTGGATTATAGGCAGCAAGAGCGGTGCGTCGCGTAATCAGGAGCATTCCCCTTGGGTAACGAAAGTAATGGGCGGGTGCTTCGCTGCGGCGGTGGCTCTGCGGTTCACGCGGCTCAGGGCAATCGCGCGGCGGTCTCATCTTCATTCTGTTTTCTTCTGTTCTTCTACAATGCTCGGGTGAAGACCTGGGACGTCCTCATCGTCGGTGGCGGCATCATCGGGCTGTCGTTGTCCATTGAACTGCGCAAGCGTGGAGCCACGGTTCTGATCGTCGAGCGCGGAGAACCGGGCCGCGAAGCTTCGCACGCTGCCGGCGGCATGCTGGTGGATTGCCCGCTCGAAACGCACGCCGCGATGTTGCCGCTGGCAGCGGCGAGTGCAGGCATATATCCCGAGTTCGCCTATGAGTTGGAAGTGGAATCGGGCATGAAGGTTGACCTGCGCGATCAGGGAGCGATCGTGTTTCCGCCTGCGGGGCACGCGCGCGAGTGGGAGAGAGCTTTAGCCGAGCACGCTGTCCAGGCCGCAAAGGTGGCTCAACTGGAACCCGGGATGGCAGACGCGAATCGTCCCGCATTCGTGTTGAAGGAGCGGAGCGTCGATCCCCGAGCGCTCACTGCAGCTGCGGTGAAGGCCGCAAAAAATCGGGGAGTGGATTTCTCCTCTGGCAACGAAGTCACTTCCGTCACGATCGCTGACGGATGCGCTGCTGGAGTCGCCACGACCAAAAACGTCTTCCGCGCCTCGAAGGTCGTCAACTGTGCCGGAGCGTGGTCGGGGCGGATTGGCCCGTATGCTTTTCCGACGCGTCCTGTGAAAGGTCAAATGCTGTGCCTGGCCTCCCCTTCGCGCGAACTTCTGAAACATGTCATTCGATCGCCCGAGGTCTATCTCATTCCACGGAGTAATGGACGCATCCTGGCCGGAGCCACGGTGGAAGAAGCCGGATTCGACAAGCGCACCGACCCTGCCACCATGCAGTGTTTTCATCACGCTGCGATCGCGCTGATCCCGGAGTTACGCAACGCGAAGATTCTTGAAGACTGGGCCGGGCTGCGCCCCGGCACGCCCGACGCGCTGCCGATTCTCGGCGCCACGTCGACTCCCGGCTATTTCGTCGCCACCGGGCATTTTCGCGACGGCATTCTGCTTGCGCCGATAACCGCGCAGGTTATGGCTGATGTAATTACTGGCAAAGACCCGGCGTATGATCTCAGGGCTTTCTCCGCGGCAAGATTTTCGCATTCGTAGAGGGCGCAGCTGGCTATGAAACTTGTGCGCAGCCGAGAGCGCGCCTCAGCGGCTAAAGCCGCACTCAAGAGAATGCTTTATCGCAGCACTGGAAGCGCTCGCCACCTCAACATCGAGCACATCTGCTCCGCAACACGCCGCTTCTCTTCGCGGTATACTGATTCGTTTCCGCTAGCGCTGTGAATCCGCAGTCTTCCGGTGGGCCCTACGAAAGGATGTACCCATGGCTTCCGCAGCAGTTGATTTTGCGCGCGATAATCAGCAGCGGTTTCTGAACGAACTTAAAGATCTTCTGCGCATTCCCAGCGTGAGTACGCTTGACGAGCATAAGCCTGACATTCAGAAAGCTGCCGGCTTCATCGCCAGCGAGTTGCGGCGAATTGGGATGGAGAATGTTGAAGTGATTCCAACGAAGGGGCATCCCCTGATCTATGCGGACTGGCTGCACGCGGCCGGAAAGCCAACCGCGCTTTGCTATGCGCATTACGACGTGCAACCCGCCGAGCCGCTCGACGAGTGGATCTCTCCGCCATTCGAGCCTACCGAGCGAAATAACAATCTCTACGCGCGCGGCGCGGTCGATGATAAAGGGCAACTCTGGCTCGAAGTGAAGGCCCTGGAATCGCTTCTGCAGACTGGCGGCGGGAAGTTGCCGATCAACGTGAAGGTGATTTTCGAAGGCGAAGAAGAAGTCGGCGGCGAGTCGATTGCCGAATATGTACGCAAGCAGAAAGCCAAGCTGAAAGCCGATTTCGCGCTGGTCTGCGACACGGAGTTATTTGCGCCCAATCTTCCCACGTTGTGCGTTGGATTGCGCGGGCTCGTCTATACGGAGATCGAAGCCGTCGGCGCGAAGACCGATCTGCACTCGGGCATGTACGGCGGGGCTGCGCCTAATCCCTTTTTCGCGCTCATTGAGATCATCAGCAAGATGAAAGACGCGAAGGGCAAGGTTCTGATTCCCGGATTCTACAAAGGCGTGAAGGCTCCCAGCAAAGACGAACTCAAGGCCTGGAAGCGGCTGCCTTTCAATGAAGAGCATTACCGCAAGACGGAAGTCGGATCGAAAGTTCTCACGGGCGAACCCGGCTACTCGGTGCTCTACCGCACCTGGGCACGGCCTACGCTGGAAGTTCACGGCATGCCCGGTGGGTTTATCGCGGCCGGGGCCAAGACCGTGATCCCCGCGAAGGCTGCGGCCAAAGTTTCCATGCGGCTGGTGCCTAACCAGGATCCCGATGACGTTTTCAAGAAATATTCTGCGTTCGTGAAGAAGCACACGCCGAAGGGGATCGAGACCAAAATCAGCGTTCACAGCAAAGGTCCGGCGTGCGTGGTGGGCACCAACAATCCTTACATCAAAGCGGCCACCGAGGCGCTGCATGATGCGTTCAGGAAAGAAACTGTTTTTATCCGCAGCGGGGGATCGATTCCGATCGTCACCGATTTTCAGGATGTGCTGAAAATTCCCAGCGTGATGATGGGGTTCGGGCTGCCGGACGACAACCTGCACGCGCCGAACGAAAAGTTTCACATCCCGAACTTTCATAAGGGAATTGAGACGGTTTGTTTGTTCTTTGAGAAGTTGGGAGAGAAGTAACCTCGGCTGTGGGCGGGGCTGGGAGCAACTTCGAACCTGGCTTTCGTTTCGAGGGACAAAGTTTAGCCGAGCTGCGCTCGGCGGACAGCCGAGGGCGGCTGTCCTTACATTTTTTCCGCTGTGACGGAGCTTTCACTGGACGTCTACCTGGTTGACGGGACTTACGAATTGTTCCGGCACTACTATGCGATGCCTTCGGCGCGAGATGCCGACGGGCGCGAAGTGGGCGCTGTGCGCGGCGTTCTGGCTTCGGTGCTGGGAATGATCAATGGCGGCGCCAAGCACATTGCCGTGGCTACTGATCACGTCATCGAATCGTTTCGCAACGACCTGTGGCCCGGGTACAAAACTGGCGAAGGGATCGAGCCTGATCTCTTCTCGCAATTCCATTTGCTGGAAGAGGTGCTGGCAGCGGCGGGCGTAGTGGTGTGGCCGATGGTGGAGTTCGAAGCGGACGACGCGCTTGCGGCGGCTGCGGTGGCGGCTGCTCGGGACCCGAGGGTGGAGCACGTCATCATCTGCACGCCTGACAAAGATCTTGCGCAGTGTGTGAGTGGCACGCGCATTGTGCAACTTGACCGCCGCACCCGCGTCACGCGCGACGAGACCGGTGTGATCCAGAAATTCGGCGTGCGGCCGGAGTCGATTCCTGACTACCTCGCGCTGGTGGGCGATTCGGCCGACGGCTATCCGGGGCTGCCGGGGTGGGGAGCGAAGTCATCGGCGGCGGTGCTGGCGAAGTTCGTGCATCTCGAATCCATTCCTGCTGATTGGCGCGAGTGGCATGTGAAGGCCACCTCCGCTGGCACTCTGGCAGAAACTCTTTCGCGTGAGCGCGAACGTGCGCTGCTGTTTCGCACGCTGGCCACGCTGCGAATCGACATCCCGCTTTTCGACGACGTTGATCAGTTGCTGTGGAACGGTCCCACACCAGCCTTCGCCGCGCTCGGCGCAAAGCTAGATGCGGCGGTCACGACGAAGAGTTCGAAAACGCGACGCTAGGTCCCAGCTGCGGCGGGTGCGGCCAGCGATTCAATCGCCTGCACTTCTTCTGCGGACATCTCCAAATGTCGACTGGCGAGGTCCTGCTTCATGTGCTCGGGGTTCGAGGTGCCGGTGAGCGGCAGCATGCCGACTGCCTGCGCGAAGCGGAATATCACCTGGGCGGGCGTGGCATTCGCGCGGGCGGCGAGCCTGGCGATCAGCGGATGGTATACGGCTTCCGGGTTCGCCGTGAGCAGCGAAAATCCCTGATAGATAATTTTCCGCTCGCGACAGAACCGCCGGACTGCGCCGTCCCAGCCGAGGCTGGCGAAGCAGCGGTTCTGCACAAAGGCTGGAACTTCGGCGTGCGCGGCGGCCATCTGCTCGAGATGCAGCAGCGAAACGTTGCTCACGCCCAGCAGGCGCGTGCGGCCCGCGTCGCGCTCTTTCACCATCGCTTCCCAGACTTCCGCGTCGGCCTCCGTCCACTCGTACGCCGCGGGGCCGTGGAGCACGAAGCTGTCCACATGGTCGGTCCCGAAATGTTCGAGCGAGCTGGCCAGGGACTGCGCCACCTGAAGCGAAAGTCTGGCTGCGGGATCGTAGGGAAGGCGATGATCCTGTCCGCGCTGGTAGGTGAATTTGGTTTGCAGAAATAAGTCGGCGCGCGTCGCTACTCCGGCGCGATACGCGGCGGCCAGCCCCTGCCCGACTCCGGCTTCGGAGTAATGGCGACGCTGGTTGGCCGTGTCGATTCCGCGAAATCCCGTGCGGAGCGCGAGTTCGGTGAGGGCCGGGGTGCGCTCTTCCTTCCACGCAGTGCCGTAAAGAAAGTCGGGGACGGATTGCCGATCATCTGCCATGGGGCAATCTTACATGCGGTCGGCGAGTTGTTTTCCTGCGGTCAATGCGTGCTTGCGCCAGCCGCAGGGAAGTGCATCCGGGATGGGCCTGCCGAAAGCCTTTCTGTTACCTCCGTTACACCACAGGCTCGGCCAGAGCGTGTCTAATTTGAGGGAGTCCTGACCAACGCCCATGCGCACCTTACCGAATGCCCTCATCGTTGTCCTGGTCCCCGTCGCCGTCTTTTTCGCGGTCCGCCGAATCGGCCTCACCGGAGGCGGCGGAATCGTGATCATCTTCCTCGCCTGCGCGGCCACGTGTGTCTGGGCAGCAAAACAGGACGGCCGCGCCGCCGAGATCAAAGTGCAAAAGGGCGCTGCGTCGTTCGGCTTCCTGCCAGCCGACCGGGACGATGTTGCGCTCTCCATCTACCCGCTGCGCGGAAACGGCTGGGTCGAGGGCGCAGCGTGGGGAGAGCTGCGAGGCCTGCAGACATGGATTTTCGACTACTGCATACCCGACCGGGGAGCGCCTCAGGGAAATGTCAGGCAAACCGTCGTCGCGTTCGAGGCCGAAGACGCGAATCTACCCACGTTTCAGATTCGCCCGTTGGATTGGTCGACGTCTATCTTCGATCACCCCAACTGGAAAAGCTTCGACGGCGACTGGGAAAACAGCGATGACACCGTCTGCTTCCCCGATGCGCTGCAATTCCACAAGTGTTTTGAGATGAACTCCGTCGGAGAAGAAGGCGTTCGCCGGCTCTTCAACGCGAAACTCTTGGACACCGTCGCCGCTCTGAACGACTGTAATTACTGGGTGAAGGGTGATACCACGAACGTCCTGTTCTTCACGCCGAGTAAAATACTTGCGCCTGAAGAATACGAAGCATTCGCCCGCAAAGGCGCCGACATCGCCTACGCGCTGTTTTCCTCAGAGAAGCGCGTAAAGGCTGCCGCGGCAAAATAACAAAGACCTCGCGCCAATTCCGCTGGCGCAAAGGCAAGTAATTAAAACATCGCGATTGCACTGGCTGGTCCCCATGCGCTAGCCTTAGTTTGCTCTCGCGGTTCTCCCACCTCGTCTTTAACCTCGCCCGTAAACCAGGCATTTGCTGCAATGTGTGTGCAACCCAGCGCGGTCGAGCGTAAGGTCATACAATATATAGTGTTATATTGCTTGACCCCGGCCCGATTTCGCCGTTACAGTAGCTTCAATCTGTGCCCCGCCCTCCCCAGCCTGGGACGGAGTGATCGAGCCATGCATCGTTTTCAGTTGTGGAGGAATCCGTCTGGTAAACATGTCTGGTAAACACGGCCGGCGAGACCGGGCGTGTGTAACGAGTTCCCAAAGACCCACTTCTCGCGCAAAAAGACGCGCGAGAAATGGGGCACCCGGTGCAGAGAACGGCCATCATTGGCTATTCATTCCAAGGAGTAAACGTTGCTCAAACTGAAGAGGCTTCAGATTCTCGGGTTCAAGTCGTTCTGTGACCGCACCGAACTCAAGTTCCACGGGGACGGGATTGCGGCCATCATCGGGCCCAACGGCTGCGGCAAGTCGAATATTGCCGACGCCATTTCGTGGGTGCTGGGCGAGCAGTCGGCCAAGACGTTGCGCGGCGCGCGCATGGAAGACGTCATCTTCGCCGGCACGCGCGATCGCAAAGCCACCGGCATGGCGGAAGTCTCGCTGACTCTGATTGACCCTGGGCAATACGGCGGCGCGGACACGAACTCGCCCACGGAGATCGATATTCGGGACGACATGCCGGGCGAGGAGTCCAACATGTCCGACGACTGGGATGAGGCTTCGATCCGGGCGCGTGCTGCTGCCGACACCGAGCGCGCCATTGACGATGCGCAGCCCGGGAAGACGGAAGAGATTGAAGTTCCGCGTTCGAAAGTGAACACCATCGCTATTGCTTTTCCGGACGACGAGCCTGTGTTCGCGCTGCCGGTGCATAACGTCACGGCCCCGGCTGCGACCGCGTCCGCCGGAACGGTTGCGCCACACGTTGTGTTAAAGATTCGCCGCCGTAAATTCAACCAGCAGAAATTTCACAGTGGTGAAATTGTGGTCACGCGCCGCCTGTTCCGTTCTGGCGACAGTGAATATCTGCTGAATGGAAAACTCTGCCGGCTGCGCGACATTCAGGAACTCTTCATGGGCACGGGCCTGGGGCCGGAGTCTTACGCGCTGATCGAACAGGGACGCATCGGGCAGATTCTGAGCAGCCGCCCCACCGACCGCCGCGCGATTCTCGAAGAGGCTGCCGGCATCACCAAATTCAAAACCAAGAAGCGCCTCGCCGAGGCGCGCCTGGAAGATGCCAAGCTGAACCTGAACCGCATCAACGATATTTTCGAGGAAGTCACGCGGCAGATGAATTCGCTCAAGCGGCAGGCGTCGAAGGCCGAGCGCTACGCGCGCCTGCGCGAAGAAATGCGCGGCCAGTTGCGAGTGGTCCTCGCGAGTAAGTTTGCTGCTGTCGAGCAGGAAAGCGCCGAGCTCGACGCTCAACTCAATGCGCTGGCGGAGGAGATGCAGCATCGCACCGAAGCCGTGCAACAACTCGAAAGCGAGCACGGCGAACGCACACAGCGCGGCTACGCGATTGAGACCGAGCTGCGTGAGAACCGCGACCGCCTCAACCAGATTGTGCTGGAAATCGATCGCGCGCGCGCCCGCCGCCGTCACAACGAGGAGCGCTGCGCGGAGTTGCTGGTGCGCTCGGCTTCCGCGGAAGCTGAACTGGCGCAGGCTCGGCATCGCCTCACCGCGCTCGAGGCGGAGCGCGATTCCAACCGGCAGATTCTCGAATCGGCTGCCGCTGATCTGGCTGCGGCGCAGAACGATTTGGCCCTTTGCCAGCAGGAAGCCGGGGACGCAACCGCGAAGCTCGCGGAGCTTGAGCGGCAACTGGAAGAATCGCGCGTCGCTATCTTCGATACGGTTTCGTCCGCGTCGCGGCTGCGCAACCAGCTCGCGCAAGCCGAAGAACGACTGGCCGGAGCCGACCGCGAAGCTCGCCGTTTGCAAACCGAGATCACCAACGCCAACGTCCAAGTCGAAGCCTTCGGCGGACAACGCGGCCAGCTTGCGCTTGAATTTGAAACCGTCAGCCAGCGCGTTAGCGGCATCACGGAAGAGATCAGCCAGCTGCGACGGCTGATCGACGCGAAGAAGCTGGAGGAAGTCAAAGCGAAAACTCATCTGGACGTTCTCCGCGCCGAATACGCGACCGCGCTGGGCAGAAAGGGATCGCTCGAAACTGTGATCAATGAGCACGGCTACTCCACCGAGTCGGTGCGCCGACTCTTCCAATCCGGAATGATGGAGAGCGGCCTGGCTCCGGTCGGCGTGCTGGGTGATTTTCTGGAAGTGGAGCCGCGTTTCGAGCGTGTGGTGGAAGATTTCCTGCGCGACGAACTGAATTACGTCGTGGTCAAATCGTGGGACGCGGCTGACGAAGGTCTCCGCCTGCTGCGCACCGATGTGGATGGCCGCGCTACGTTCCTCGTGCATCCTGAGGATTCGCAGGCGAAGTTCTCGTTCGTGCTCGACGAAGCGGCGCATTGCGCGCCGCCGACGGCGTCGATTGTTCCGTTGAAACACACGATTCGCGTGCTCAACGGGTTTGGCAAATCGCTGGAAGTGATTCTGCCCAAGCTGCGCGACGGCTACATTGTCCCTGGAGCGGACGTGGCCCGCGGCCTGGCTCTCGAAAATCCCGACGCGTTTTTTCTCTCGCAGGCTGGCGAATGTTTCCACAACGTGACCGTCACTGGAGGCAAACAGCGCTCCGAAGGCCCGCTTTCGATGAAGCGCGAGTTGCGTGAAGTGCTGCGCCAGCTCGAGGATCTCGAGCGCGCGCTGCGCGACGAAGAGATGCGGGTCATGACGCTGGGCCGCGAAATTAAAGAGTTCTCTTCGCTGCTCGACCGGCTCGACGGCGAAAAGCGCGAGGCCGAACATCAGGCCATGACTTCGGGCCACATGTTGCAGCAGCTTGATTCGGAAATGGCCCGCGTCGGCGAACGCCTTGGAGTTTCGCAGCTCGAGTTGCAGCGGCTGGCGGCGGAACGCACCGAGCAAGAAGACACCATCGCAGCCCGCCAATCCGAAATTGCAACGCTCGAAGAGCAGCGCATGCAGATCGAACAACAGATCGCCGCTGCTCAGGAATCTCTTGCCGCGCTGCGTCTGCGGCGCGAAGAAGCGGCGCAAATCAGCTCCCAGCGCGCCGCGCGCGTGGCCACGCTGGAAGAGCGTCACCGTTCGGCTGCGGGAGTTTTGCAGCGCATCGAATCGATCTTCGCGGAAGTGGGCGAGCGCGTGTATGCACTCGGCTCGCAGATTGAGGCTGCGGCCGCGGAAAAACTTCAGCGCGAGACCGAAAACGACCAACTCGAACAACAGGCCTCGGACCTCGAGGCCGAACGCAATGCCGGGCAAGCGCGAGAGGGCCTGCTGCAATTTGAAACGGAGCAAGTTCGGGCGCGCCTCGGCGAGATCGACGAACTGCTGCGCCACAGCCGCCTGCTGCTTGACCAGGCTCGCGACCGTCGCGGCGAACTGAGCGCCGCGGCTGCGAAGCTGCAGTCCGACGCGGAATACATGGCCCAGACTTGCCTCAACGAACTCGGCATCGAACGCGCGGTTTTGCTCGCCGACACCACGCTTGCCATGATCGCCGGCGAAGAGCTCGCTGCCGCCGACCAACTCTACCGCGATATGCGCGCCAAGTTAGAAGCGATGGGCCCCGTGAACATGATGGCTTTGGAGGAATACAAAGAAACTGCCGAACGGCATGCATTTCTGGAGACCCAGCGCACCGATTTGATCTCGTCCATCGAAAACACTTCGGCGACGATTCGCGAGCTCGACCAACTGTCACGGCAGAAGTTTGAAGAAGCGTTCGCCACCATCAACCAGAATTTCCAGGCTACGTTCAAGAAACTGTTTGGTGGCGGCCACGCCTTCATGAAGCTCACCGACGAGGAGAACAGCGCTGAGAGCGGCATCGACGTTGTGGCATCGCCTCCGGGCAAGCGACTGCAAAGCGTGCTGCTGCTTTCCGGCGGCGAGAAAGCGCTGACGGCTCTCGCGCTGCTGGTCGGCATTTTCCAATACACGCCCAGCCCGTTCTGCATTCTCGACGAAGTCGACGCGCCGCTCGACGAAGCCAACATCGCCCGCTTCACTGAGCTGGTGAAAGAAATGAGCGTGCAAACGCAGTTCGTGCTCATCACGCACAGCAAGAAAACCATGAGCATCGCCCCGGTGCTCTACGGCGTCACCATGCAGGAGCCCGGAGTTTCGAAACTGGTCTCAGTGCGTTTCGGGGGAACCGCATAAGAGAGCCTCGACCGGCTGAGAAAGTTATCCACTTCCATCCTCAGCTTTTCCACAGCCCGCACGCTCGAAAACCCGCTCCGGAAGCCTGTTCTCGCTGATCTCGACCCTGTCAATCCCTTTCTGCTCAACGACAAAGGCCGCTTTAGAGAGCGGGCGCTTCGAGACATTGACAAAATTTTCTGACCAGCTAGAATACGACGCGCTCCTTACCTGTAAAATTTCAATCATGCCTCCTGAACTTCTAGATTCCGTTCTGTTGCGAACCGACTTCCCAGACCTCCACCTTCACGCCAGCGGCAAAGTGCGTGATGTTTACCAAGTCGACAACGAGAGCCTGCTCTTTGTCGCGACCGATCGCATTTCTGCTTTCGACTACATTTTGGCCACGGGCATTCCGCACAAAGGCCGAGTGCTCACGCAGATTTCGCTTTTCTGGTTCGACTTTCTTTCCGGCATCGTGCCCAACCACGTGATCACGGCCGACGTCGATCATTATCCGCACACCGCGCGCAAGTATGCTGACCAACTGCGCGGCCGCTCTATGCTGGTACGCCGCGCGGAGATGTTTCCCGTTGAGTGCGTGGTGCGCGGTTATGTTTCCGGCTCGGCGTGGAAGGAATACAAAACTACCGGGCGCGTTTGCGGAATCGAATTGCCGGTGGGCCTGCGAGAGTCTGACGCATTGCCCGAACCCATCTTCACGCCGGCCACCAAGGCAGTCACCGGACACGATGAGAACATCTCGTTCGAGCAGATGTGCGAGATTGTTGGCACCGAAGCGGCGCGGCAGCTCCGCGACTTGTCGCTGAAAATCTATTCGAAGGCGGCTGCCTTTGCTCGCGGGCGTGGCATCATCATCGCCGACACGAAGTTTGAGTTCGGACGCACCGCCAAGGGCATCACACTCGCCGACGAAGTGCTCACGCCGGATTCTTCGCGCTTCTGGCCCGCTGACAAGTACGAGGGCGGACGGGCGCAGGAATCGTTTGACAAGCAGTACGTTCGCGATTATCTCGAACAGATTCGCTGGAACAAGCAACCACCCGCGCCTGCACTTCCGCTGGAAGTGGCGCGCGCAACCAGCGAGAAATATACGGAGGCGTATTTCCAGCTGACGGGGCGCAAGCTGGATGTGTAGTTTGGCGGCCATGGCGCGGAGCTGTGCATGAACCCGGCGGACTGGATCATTATCGCGCTGGTGCTCGTGAATGTTGTGGCCGCCGCGGTTCAGGGATTTTTTGCGGAAGCGTTCAGCCTGGCCGGGCTGGTGGTGGGTTACATGGTTGCGGCCTGGCAGTACCAGGGATTGTCCAATTGGCTGGGAACATTTTTGAAGAACGGGGAGATTGCGGACATCCTGGCGTTTTTCTTTATTTTTTTTGCGGTCCTTGCGGCATTCAGTCTGGCGGGGAGGATCGTGCGCTGGATGATGAAGAAAGTGGGGCTCAGCGGTTTCGACCGGTTTCTCGGCGGCGTTCTGGGACTGGCCAAGGGCGGCTTGATGGTAGCGATCGGATTGATGGCGATTACGGCGTTCGCGCCCACTTCGCAACTGCTGGCGAGATCGCAACTGGCGCCTTATTTTCTGGTGGTGGGGCGCGCCGCTATTTGGGCCGGACCGGCGCCGTTGCGGGCACGGTTTTTTCAGGGGCTGGATTTGCTGCATAACGCCCCGAAAAATTTAGACGTGAAACCGGCAGCGGGTTCGAAATAGTAGCCTTAGCCACGGGTTCAGCAACGAATTTTGGTAAACAGATTCTGGTAAACAAAGTTCGTAAACGGGGCTCAGTAAAAAGTTTCGAGACAATTCTAGAAAACAATTTTAGAAAGACAAGAGAGAGACGCCACGTGAAAGATCAACTGGAAGCACTCGTTCTGCAGATGTACAAGAGCAACATTCTTTATTCCGAAGGTGTGCGCGAATTCAAGAAACGCTTCATCCTCACCGTGCTTCAGGAGAACCGCGGCAACCAGTGCCGCGCCGCTCGCGAACTCGGCATGCATCGCAACACGCTCAGCCGCACCATCACCGAGTTGAAAATTGACGTGCGCCAGCTGCGCGACGGCGTCAAACGGCCTCCGCGCAGCGCTCGTCCCATGTCCATGGAGAAGAACATGGACAAGAAGATGATGCGGTAACCGCGGTCTACGTTCCTGGTTTACTCCCGTACATTCATCGCCTTAAGGGCGGCTACCAGATTTAGAGGTTGTCAGGTTGTCTGATAGACCCGCCGCGACGCGACGCCAGCAAAGCCTCAGAGGCTAAAGCCCAGATTCCTGGGCCTCTGGGCGGCACGTCTGAAGGCGTTCCCTACCGCATCGATGCGATGATTTCCAAAAACTAAGGGCAGCCCTTGCGGGCTGCCCATCTTTGTATCGTTGCAGCACCGTCACTGCGCTGCTGGTTTGTGATGCACCGGAGGCCTGGGAGTGGTCTTCGGCTTCGCCAAGAGGCCTTTTTCCATGGTCATCATGAATGGGTTCGGTGTGTAGGCGGAAGGCTCGCCCTGGAAATCGATGCTGGCTCCCTCTTTCGGAATCAGCCGCGCCGGGATCGGGGCCTCAAAGGTCAGAGTGATGTCGGCCTTCTTGGCGTCGATGTCGTCGAGGCTGCCGGCAATATCGAACTCGGTTGCGGTCGCTTTGATGACGGTGCCGGCCAGCTGCACGGCCTTGCCCTTGATGGCGGTCCAGACCAGGTCCTGGTCTGCCTGGGCGCCGTTGCCCAGAATAAATTCCCATTGCGCGAAATCCATCTTGTCGGGCGCCGTGGCAATCGCCATGGCATGGGCTTGATCGGCGGGTGTGGGCGGGAGCGGGATGGGAACTTGCGGTCCGTTGGCTTTGGCCGCGGCGAGAATGGCAGGCCAGCCGTCATCTCCCTGGTGGAACTTCACGTACTGCGACCGCGCGTACTTCTCAATCTGGGCCTGAGCCTGAGCCGGAGCAATCGCCGCGGCGCGCGCGGCGAACCAGATGCCATTCTGATAGTCGGGCGGAGTCTGGCTGAGATAGGACAGCGTCAAAGGATAGACAATCGAGAAATCCTGGGGAGATCCGTCGACTGCGGCCCGCAGGTGAGTGATGGAGCAGGCATAATCCTTGTCCTGCAGACATGCGATTCCAATCGCCGCGTGAAAAACCACGCTCATCTGGTCCGTCATCTTCTTAAAATCTTCAGGCGAAGTGCCGTCCGGCTTGGTGAACTTGGGCAGATTGTCGAGCCCCTGCTGGCCGTATTTTTTGGCATCGACGAGCAACTGCTTGGCGTTGGGATCCCCGTTTTGCGCCATGATGCGGTCAAAGTAAGCGAGCAGAGTGAGCGCCCGTACGTTGTTGGGATCGGACGCCACCAGCTTCTTGGCGGTGTCCATCGTCTTCGGCGAATTGCCGCTCTCCTGATACTTGCTCATCAGAATCTCGAGCGCCTGGTTCTTCATGATGCTGCTGGGATACTGCGTAAGAAACGCTTCCAGGCCGCTGATTTCCGCCGCCGGGTCCTTCGATTGCGTCGCGGCGACGTAGGCGTTGTACTCCGCTGGATCTTTAATCACCGGCGCCGTCGACTGCGGCGCGGCCGGTTGTGCCTGCGCTGGCGGCGCGGCCGGTTGGCTTTGTGCTGGCTGAGCACTCTGAGCTCCTGCTAGGACCGCAACCCCAAGCACAACCGTGACCAGAATCTTTTTCATCAGTATGGCTCCTTGAACCTTCCGGGAAATGGCGATTTGGAAAAAATTTATCCTGCTGCTTCTTCTACCGCAACAACTTAGACACCGCACTCCGCTCGGACCACTCGCGCTCGGATCCTGCTTTGGAATGCCGCGCGTCCTGGCAGGGGCACCGGGGAATCGCAGCCCCGTTGAGAGGCAAAGGCTGCTCGACCCTTTATTCCCGGTTGGCCGGATTATAAGTACCTCTTCCGCCGAAGGCAAGCCACTTCCCATCATTCGGTTCTATCGGTTCGTGATCGCAGTTCTTTATTGGTAAGATGCGTTTCTCAGATGCGCTTGTTGTACATGGTTGTTAAGATGCGGGAATCCGCCCGGGTGGATGGTCGCCAATCGTCTCAGGGCAATGGTCCGCGGGCAGCCCGCAACTTGACACGGTAGATTAAGAGGAGCCGCGCACATGGATGTGACTCAGGTCGCAGTAGTAGATCCCGCCAAGCCTCTGGCCGGGCAAGTGGCAATCGTAACCGGAGGCGGGCGCGGAATCGGCGCAGCCATTGCGAAGAAACTGGCCAGGCTGGGCGCGGCCGCCGTGCTGTGTGGCCGCACCGCGGCTGACTTGCAGTTCACCGCGGACGAGATTGTGAAGGTTGGTGGCCGCGTTGAGGTGGTTCCCTGCGACGTAACGGACCTGCGCTCGTTCGAATATGCGGCCGCGCGCATCGACAGCAGCTTTGGCCGGGCGGATATTCTGGTGAACAACGCCGGCGTGGGCAGCTTCAACGAACCGTTGCACCTGCTGCCGCCCGCGGAGTGGGAGCGCATTCTCAACACCAACTTGCGCGCCGTTTACTATGCCATCCTGACGTTTGCCCCGATTATGATTCGCGCCTACTCCGGCCACATCATCAACATTTCGTCGCTGGCCGGAAAAAATGCCCTGCCGAACGGCGCCGCCTACGCCGCTTCCAAGTGGGCGTTGAACGGACTCACTTATTCGGTGGCGGAAGAACTGCGCCCCCACAACATACGCGTGTCGGTGATTTGTCCCGGCTCGACTGATACGGGATTGAGCCCGCACGCCGGCAAAGATCCCCGCAAAATGCTGCAGCCGGACGATGTCGCTCACGCGGTCGCGATGCTGGTGACGCAAAGTCCAAATTCGTTTATCAGTGAAGTGCTTCTGCGGCCCACGCAAAAGCCGTAAATGCTTGACCTCTGACTTCAGACCTCGGCCCGTTCAAGGCGGTGGTCTAAGGTCCGAGGTCCGAGGTTCGACGCCCAGATACTTACTTCTTAAACAGATTATCGAACGCCTGGCGAGCGCTGCTGGGACGCAGGCTGGCCGGCGTCGAAGTTTCTTTCTCCCGCGTCACGCGGATTTCATACAACGGACAATCGTTGCGCTCATCTTTTTTGGCGATTCGCACCGTCACTGGCTGCATGCACTCGAAGTGGCTTCCGGGATCGAAATACATGCACTGCTTGCAGGAGTGCAACTCGAATCCGCACTTGGGGCACCGGGCCTCCGGCGGCATGCCCGGCAACACCGTGCCACACTGCGTGCAGCGTGAAACTGCGCGCGTTCCCGGCAGATTCACGGGCCTGGGGCCGAAGGTGTTGTCCTTCTTGGGATGCGGCGTTCCCGACCGCTCCCCTGACGAGCGCTCCCCTGATGAGCCTCCTGAACCTTTGCGCGACTCGTCGCGGTCCCGGTCCTGATAACCATGCTGACGGTATTTAGCCACAGAAAACCTCCGGGCGCGTTATCTATCGTGTCGCGGACGCGCCCTGCGGACAAGCACAAGAGCAGACAGTGTCAAACCAAATCTGGTCAAATCAATCTGGGTCAAACCGAGCCATATCAAGCCAAGCTGGGCGGATGCGTTCCAATAGGGGGATGGCGACTATATTTAACCACGAAGGGCACGAAGGTACACGAAGAAAAACCTCTCGGCGATGCTTCATGCAACTTGTCGTCTTTCGTGATGAGCGAAGTTTGCCGTCATACAATGGAAACTGAGCTACCAAGCTGGATTGCGAAATTGATCTACAAAATACTGATCGGAAAAGTACGGATCGGAAAAAGCATGATCGACAAATTATGATCCACGAAATCATCCAGGTGGGCCCGCTGCGCTGCAACTGCTCGATCCTCGGCGACGACGTCACGCACGAAGCCATGGTGATCGATCCCGGTGACGACATCGAAGACGTGCTCCACATCATCGGCAAGCACGGATTGCAAGTCAAGCAGATCGTCATCACCCACGCCCACATCGACCACGTCGGCGGAGCCATGAAGCTGCGCGCGGCCACAGGAGCGCCCATCCTGCTGAACCAGAACGACTATGCTCTGCTCAAAATGCTGGACGAGCAAGCCGACTGGGTCGGCGTGCCCCCGCCGGGCGCAGTCGTTATCGATCAGAATGTCCAGAGCGGAGAAACCGTGAGCGCGGGATCGCTCAGCGCCAGCGTGCTGCACACGCCCGGGCACACCGAGGGCAGCATCTGCCTGTATTTTGCCGCGGACAAAAAACTGATCGCCGGCGACACTCTCTTCGCCGGTTCCATCGGACGCACTGACCTGCCCGGAGGATCGATGCAGAAAATCCTGCGGTCGCTGCACGACACCGTACTCGCGCTGCCGGATGACACCCTGGTCGTCCCCGGCCATGGCAGGCTGACTACCATCGGCGAGGAACGCGAGAGCAATCCGTTCCTGATCAAGCCTTAGCCCTATCTCTGGCTCGAGTTCTCCGGCGGTGGCATTCCAGGTAAATTCGAATCGCTGTGCGAGAATCACTTTGCATTCCGCAATGGCACATGTAATCTACGCAACGGAGAAAACGAGCCATGTGTTTTTCAGCGACAGCAAACTTTGTCGGCAGCGGAGTTCTGGGCGCCATCGGCGTGGTCACACTGACGAAGGTGAAGCACCGGCGCGAACTGCTTTTTGCGGCGCTGCCCGTGCTATTCGCCATTCATCAGTTCATTGAAGGATTCGTCTGGCTGGGACTGGATGGAATTCTCTCGCCGGCGGTCACGCACGACATGGGAGCGGCGTTCATGCTGTATGCGCAGGGACTCCTCCCGTTCCTGCTGCCGCTAAGCGTGCTGTTGTTCGAGCCTGATGGGAAGAGCCGCCGGCAAATGCTGCCGTTCCTTATTCTCGGCGGAGCTACCACGCTCTACATATTGTGGGCATTGACGGCATTTCCCACCCAGGTGTACATCCGGGAAAATAGTATCGTGTACATCAATCAAGCGACCAACAATATAACGGTTGCGGTGCTCTATGTGATTGCCACCTGCGGCTCGCTGTTTTTCTCGAAGATCAGGATGATGGTAGTGTTCGGCGCGGCCAACCTGGCGATCCTCCTGGTGGTCATGGAAGTCAAACGGTACGCCTTCACCTCATTGTGGTGCGCCTATGCGGCGATCGCGAGTGTGATGATCCTCGCCTGCTTCTGGAAAAGCCGTGAAGAGCGTCCTTTCCACTACGCGTGGCAAGGCAAATTCGCTGCTCCGGAGTAAAGTAGTTTGGGCAGTGTAGCTTTGCAATGGCACGCCCGGCGGCACGAAAGATTACCCGGCTGTATTACCAACGTGATCTTACTGATTTGATTACATCCCTCTTATGATCAATACCGACTCCTCAACCCCATGAAGAATCGGATTGCAGTTATTCTGCTGGTTGTCGCGCCTCTGCTAATGTTCTGCGTCAACCACGCTCCTGCCCAGGAAACTTCTGAAGGCACACGCAAAGTTGTGACCAAGGTGGTTCCGCAAATTCCAAACCTGGCTCGTTCCCTGCACCTCCAGGGAAACGTGAGAGCGGAGGTGTTAGTCGCCGCCAACGGCAAGGTCAAGTCCGTTGAAGTGAAAGGCGGACATCCCTTGCTCGGCCAGGCTGCCCAGAACGCCTTAGCCCAGTGGACATGGGAGCCCGCTGCTCACGAGACCCATGAGAGCGTTGAGCTGAGATTCAACCCGTAGGGGCGGAACGGGCGATTTCGCCCACTGGGAATCGGCTGGCTTCCGGCCAATGCATGATATCGCGATTTTAACCACAGTTAGGCGTGAAAGAGCAGCATCCAGCAATCATGCTGGCAGGCAATCAGTGGGCGTTAGCGTTCGCCACCGCAAGGGACCCAAACTCCGGGCCCAGCTTCGAAATCGCCGACTGCAGATCCTTCGTTTCATATCCAGCCGCATAAAACCTTATCGTGCCCTGGGCGTCAATCAATACCCCCAGAGGAATACTGTTGCGTTGGAATGCGGCTCCCATTGCTCCATCCAGGTCGTGGTAATTGCGCCACGGAATGTGTTCTTGGGAGATGAATTTTTCTGCTGCTTCGGGATTTTCGTCATTGTCGATTCCCAGCCACACCAGGCCCTTGGGAGAAGTTTCGTCATACAGTTTGACTAGATCAGGAATCATGCCTTTGCAAGGGCCACACCAGGTCGCCCAAAAATCCAGGAAGACAGGTTTGCCGCGCAGGCTGCTCAGGCTGGTCGTCGCACCCTCTTTCGATTTGAGCTGCAGTTCCGCAGCAGGTTTTCCCACCATTTCAGGCCGAGTTCCTGAGCCGATCGGATTTGAGAATGCCTCGACCAACCGCGCATCGCCGGGTGGAACAAATGTGAACGAGGTTGCGGGCTCCTGCTGATCAAGTTCCACGACCGGGTAGGTGACGACGGTTTCTGTCGCGAAGCGAACCTGGCCGCTTACGGGACGCGTGGTCAATGGTTGCGAACGCTCCACCTTCTTGACGATGATTTTCCGCGACTTGTCGATCCAGATTATGGACTCCCTGTTCAGCGAAGGCCTCCGCACTTTGAAATCTTCCCTACTGTCGGCAAAGCGCACCACGAAGCACTCGATGCTCTTTCCTCCAATCGAAATAACTTCGTCTGGCATCAACTCGGCCGATTTCAACAGGCTGGGGAGGAGTCCCTGTCTTGCGACGATCCACCGCGCGTTACTGGCCGCTAACTCGTCCTGCTGGTGGACACGCTTCTTTTCCGCTTCTTCGCTCAGAGCGGGCCCTTGGGTATAGGCATTTCGCTCGGGAAGATAGTCCCACTGTCGGACTCCATCGGAGATCAGGACTGCTGCTCCCGCGACGGACCGCCCTTCGTAATGGTAACGCCCTCCCGGCATCACGATGGCTGTCATGAACGTCTTATGCCAGTCTCGAAAGAGTTCACCGCTGCTTGTCTCCTCTTCGACCGCTTCGATGTGATAAGACTTCGCATCGGCATAGCGTTGTCCGACCTCGCTCAGCAGAGTGAGCGCATCTGTTGAGGATACTTGAGCAGATTGAATGAGGATCAAACCCAGAGGCAGAGCTGCTAGAAAAACCATAAGTCTCTCCCTGGCCAGGACGTAGTCGCAAATTACAGGTGAATTTTAACTCTCAGCGCTTGATTACCAGTTTCCTCGTCAGTTGACGAAAACCAGGCCATTTCACGCAGCATGGTCGCTTCTAACGATTCAGAAGTTCCAGGATTCTGCCCGTCCCCTCGCCGAACTCTTTCGTCGGCGTGATTAGACTCAACACCAGATATCCGTCGCTGGGGAAATCGTAGAAGTGGCCGGGATGTACAAGTACCGACTTCTCTTGCAGTAACTCGACTGCCAGGTCTTCATCTGATTTCGTCACTGGCACGCGGAGAACGGCGTACCATCCGCCTTCGAGCGCAAGCCGTTCGCAGATCTTCTGCTGCGCAAGCTGACGATCCAGTTCGGTCAGGTTTTCGTGAACGCGATCTAGCAGCTGCGACTGCAGGCCTCTCCGCTGATTGAGCAGCGCGGGCGTGGCCCATTGCAGCGGAGCGTTCATTGAAAGATAGGTATCGGCTATTACTTCCAGACGGGCCAGCGCAAGCGCGGTTTCGGCGGGCGGTCCGCTCACTGCGATCCACGCCACTTTCATCTGCGGCAGGGCGGAGATTTTCGAGAGTCCGCTCAGGGTGAAGGTCAGCACATCCTGATTCGCGGTGAAGCTTGGATGACGTACCGTGGAGCTGGTCGAAGAGGGCGGCGCTGTCGAGCTCCGCTCGATCCGACAGCCGGGGTCGGCTGTCTCCACATCAAGCTCATAATCCAAGAACACTTCATCCGCGATTAGCGCCAGCCCATGCTTCCTGCAAAACTTGTTCAGCAAGCTCAACTCGTGCGTCTGCACATACGAGCCCGTAGGATTATTGGGATGAACCACCACCACGCCTCGGGTTCGCGGCGTCACTGCTTTTTCAAGTGAGGGAAAATCCATCTGCCAGCCGTGATCGTAGATCAGCGGATAGGGCACGAGCTTCACGTCTTCCAGGTCGGCGAGAAACTCGAACAGCGGGTAACTGGGCTTGGGCACAAGCAACTCGTCGCCCGGATTGCACAGCAATCGGAAAATATAGGAATAGCCTTCGCTGGTGCTGGTGGTCAGCACAAGATGCTGAGGGTCGAAGCCGCGATCCCCGTGGCCGCAAACTCCATAACCGCCGCGGGAAGGCTCGTCACCGTAGTAAGCCGCAACTGCCTCGCGGGCCTGCCGCAATCCCTTGGGCTGGGGATCGTAATCGATCGCCTGCGGAGCGCTGAGTGATCGCAGAATGGCGGCCTCGTCATAACGCAGACCGGCACGCGTAGGATTCGAAAGAGTTAGATCGAGAACGTTCGCGCCGCCGGACCGTGCCGCCTCCAGCGCATCGGTGAGACGGTTGCGCGTGAGCTTCCAGTTCGTACGGTCGGAAAACATTTCAGCGCGGGAACAGGTTCACCTGGAGGGCGGCGTCGGTCTGAACCTGCCGGTTCGTGAATTTGTTCACGAATCTGTTCATGAACTTGTCCATTAAGCCAGGAGTCGAGGGACCACTGCTGATGTTGTCCTGCACGCCGCGCCATTCCAGGCCGGGCCAGTCGCGAATCGCAATGGCCGGACAGAGCAGGTGTTTTCCGTCCTGACGCAGCAACTGCCGCAGGGTTTGCACCCCGTAGAACAGTCCTTGCCCGGAATTCGCCGCCACCACCAAGTGAGACTTGTCGGCAAACAGCAGGTAGCCCTGCTCGCCGATGGAGGCGTCCGACTTCAATCCCTTTGCCGCCAGAAACTTACGCACGCGCGAGTCCTGCAGGCGGGCCAGCACGATGGAGCGGCGCACCGTCCCGGCGGTAGCCTTGACGCCAACGATATCCAGATTCAAGCCGGACTCGTCCGCGATTTCTTCGGCCAGGGTTTCGGCCGCGATGCGGTCTTCGGACTGGTGACCGAACTCGACCAGAATCCGGGTCATGGGACCAACCCGAAAGCCGCCGTCGCGGAGCCGCACTTCCTTCGGCTCCGGCATCAGCTTGAGCGAGCCGCCATCGGCGGAAGACTCGATCGCCCGCGCCGGCAGCGAAAACAGCAGCGCGCAACACACCGCGCAACATACTGCGCAACCCAGTGCGCAACATACAGCCCAAAGCGTTCGTAAGTTCATTCGATTCCTTGGGGGGAAAGTCCCCCGGAAGCATTGTACGCGCAATAGCGGGATGGCTCTACAAACGTTTCCTGGTCGCAAATCATGCCCGCGAACGATGTTCGCGAATACCAATTTGCCGCAAGAAATTGCAAGAAATGTGCAATTTTGAACAGCGCGAGGAGGGGCAGTCCAGCAAAATACAAGTAGACTCCGAGACTGGGAATCGCAACTAACGATGTCTGTAGGCCTCGACTGGGTCGGTGCTGTTGAAAGGGTCGAGCAAAAGTTAGGGGAGGCATATATGCCAATCGCTGCCTTCTTGTTATCGTTATCTTTGACTTGGGCAATACTAAGCGTATTTTTCCTGCTGTTGGTCAGGATCGGCGCCAGGCCGGTTCCCACGCCCGAGCTAAGGTCTACACCGCTTCATGCCCTCTCCATTTTCCGTATGCGTTGGGTCTTGAGGCAAGACCACTTTGATAGGCGCATAAGCCACCACGTGACGTATCATTTGGAGCCTCTTACCTTGAAGACGACGGCTGTGGATCCTTCCGACAATTCGCAGTCCTTCCGCTTTACGGGATTCCTCTAACCAAACTTGTGCAGTATTGAACAGACCCCAAAACGCCAAAAGCAGACAGTGAACGGAGCGGGATTCCTATGGATACGAATCTCCGCGAAGGAGAAACGACGTGCACCGTGGAAACCGACTTCTCAGCTCACTCTTTCTGACTGCTGCCCTTGCCGCTCCGCTAGCGACTATGGCCGTTGCCGCACCCCAAGACAGCCGCACCCAGGAAAAGCGGGACGACCACAACAGGCGCTACTATGACAGGGCACACAAGGACTATCACACTTGGGACGGCAATGAAGATCGCGCGTACGTGCGATACCAGAATGAGCACCACGAGACGCATGCCTTCGCGGAATTGAACAGCCGACAGCAGACCGTTTACTGGAACTGGCGCCACAGTCATCCGGACGGCAGGTGAGATAGCGAGCTTCGGGCTTCGGCTTTCGGGCTTCGGCAAGGCGGATTGGCCGCAGCCTGAGGGCTGATGGCCGAAGCTACGTTAGCTCCGTCTCAGCTTCCACTCACGTGCTCCAAAAGCCGCGCCCAGCGGCCTTTACGGTCTTAATCCTGCTCAGTCCAAAGGTGCCTGAACACCTGCCAAATTCCGTTGAATACAGGGCCGAAGCAGTGTAGGATGCAGAACCCGGGGTCCAAATCGGAGTTCCCTGGTAACCAGCGGGTCTCAATCTCAAAACGGAAATTCGGGTCGAAAAAGGAGCAGTCGTGATTCGAAAATTGGGCGCATCTTTTCTCGCGATGGTTGCAATGGTATTGGGTGTGAGTGTCGTTTGCCAGGCGGAGCCACAGTCTTTGTTGACGCGTCACGTACGTGAAGTGACTCTTAATGGCCAGGCACCCTCCGTCGGTCGGCTCCCCGCAACTCAGTCTATGCGCCTTGTCCTCGTTTTGCCGCTGCGCAACCAGGATGCGTTAGACAGCTTTTTGAAGGAACTCTACGATCCTTCCAGCCCGTCCTACCGCCAGTTCCTCACGGTGGAGGAATTCACTGCGAAGTTTGGTCCGACGCAGGAAGACTATAACGCCGTGATTAATTTTGCCGCGGCACACGGCCTCACGGTAGTAGGCACCTCCCGCAATCGCGTAAACCTTGACGTCAAGGGATCCGTGGCCAGCATTGAGGAAGCATTCCATCTGATTTTGGGAATTTACCAGCACCCCACGGAAGATCGCACTTTCTACGCTCCGGATCGTGAGCCCACTCCCGACCTGGCGGTCCGGCTGTGGCACATTTCTGGTTTGGACAACTATTCAATTCCGCGTCCCGCGGTTATGCACCGTGATATGTCCGTAAGGGCCAATGCCACGACAGGGTCCGGTCCCTCGGCATCTTTTCTGGGCAGCGACATGAGGGCGGCATACTACGGTGGAACCCTCACCGGCACCGGACAGTCGCTCGGGCTGCTCGAGTATGCCGGTACCGATTTGGCCGACCTGACCACATACTTCAAGAACGCCGGTCAAACGAACAATGTTCCGGTCACGCTCAAGTCCACGGACGGAACCAGCACGAGCTGCCTGGCGAGGAGCGACTGTGACGACACGGAACAGACCTTAGACATGACTCAGGCGATCAGCATGGCGCCGGGGATGTCGAGCCTGGTGATGTACGTGGGATCAAGCGACTCCGCCATTTTTAATTCGATGGCTACGGCGAGTCCGCTGAACGCGCAGTTGAGTTCTTCGTGGACCTGGAGCCCGGCAGACCCCAGCACGGACAACCCCTACTTCACGGAGTTTGCGGCGCAGGGTCAGAATTTGTTTCAAGCGGCCGGAGATGGCGGCAGATGGACTGCCTCGGGTTCGGGCGCCGAGATTTTCCCGGCAGACGATGTGTATGTGACCTCGGTGGGCGGCACGGACTTAGACACCAGTAGCGCGGGCGGTCCGTGGAGTTCAGAAACTGCCTGGTCCGATGGCGGTGGGGGCATTTCGCCGGATAAGTATGCGATTCCTTCGTGGCAGACCGGCGCGGCCAGCGGATGCTCCAGTTGCTCAAAGACCTTTCGCAATGGCCCGGACGTTTCGGCGAATGCGAATTTCACGTTTTATGTGTGCGCCGATCAAACTACCTGCACCGCCAACGAATATGGCGGGACCAGTTTTGCCGCCCCCATGTGGGCCGGCTACCTGGCGCTGGTCAATGAACAGGCACTTTTGAACGGCAATCCCGCGGTCGGATTTATCAATCCGAGTCTGTATTCGATCGGCGCTGGATCGAACTATGACGCCGATTTCCACGACATCACCAGCGGTAGCAACGGCTTTTCGGCAACGGCGGGTTACGATTTGGCGACGGGCTGGGGCAGTCCTAATGGCGCAGGCCTGATCACCGCGCTTTCCGGGGCAACGTCGTCTCCGAGTTTCACCATTTCTGCCTCGCCCGCTTCGGTCTCGGTGGTGCAAGGCAGCAGCGGGGCGTCGACGATCACGGCTGCGATTTCCGGCGGCTTTGACTCTGCGATTGCATTGTCCGCAACTGGCCAGCCGACAGGCGTGACCGTGACCTTCAGTCCCACGTCGATCGCTGCGCCGGGCTCTGGCACTTCAACCGCAACTCTTGCCGTGGCCTCAACCACCGCGACCGGCAGCTACACGATCACCGTGACCGGCGTGGGCGGAGGGGTTACGGAGACTACGACGATCAGTCTGACGGTAACTTCGGCGGTGAGTGCTGACTTCACGATCAGCGCGTCACCTATCGCGATTACCGAGGCTCAGGGCGCAACCGGCAGCGTTACCATCACTACGACGGCGCTGGGCAGTTTCGACTCGGCGATCAGCTTGACTGCTTCCGGACAGGGCGGCGCGCAAAAAGTGACGTTCAGCCCAACCTCCATCGCAGCGCCTGGGTCCGGGACCTCGACGATGACGATCAAGGTGGGCAAAGGTGCAGCGACAGGAGCCCACGTCATCACCGTAACCGGCAAGGGCGCAGGCAAGACGCATACTGCAATCGTCACTCTCACCGTAATCAAATAGTTACGCTGAGACGCTTCGGTAAGTTGAAGAAGAAAGCCCGGACCGCATTGGTTCGGGCTTTTCTGCGTGCTGAATGCGTTCGGCAGTTGTGCAGCCCAATTTCTCCTACTTACCGAACGCTTCTTTATTTACGACATAGGGCATTTTCGTGATGTCGCCGCCGTAGTTGCTTTCTAGAACGTCGATCAGGCCTTGGACGCAGCGTCCGGCCATGCCTTTGTTGGGGTCGGTGGAGAGACGCGTGATGCGCGCGGCGCTGGCGAAGTGGGGCATCAGGCGGCAGCGATCGGCAATCGCCGGGTCGCGCAGCGGCGAATCCGCAAGGAGCGGTTCTTTCTCGTACACGTCGAGGGCTGCGCCGGCAATCCAGTTCTCGCGCAGGGCCCTCGCCAGGGCGACTTCCTCGACGACGGGACCGCGCGAAGTATTCACCAGATACGCAGTCGGTTTCATCATCCGCAGGGTTTTCTCGTTGAACAGGTGATACGTAGGTGTGGAGGTTTCTCCGGCGCGCAGCAGGGGCACGTGGACGCTGACGAAATCGGAATCGCGCAGGGCTTCCTCAAACTTCACGTACTTGATCCAGTTTTTTTCTCTCGAAATGCCACGAGCCTGGCGCAGATCCATGACCTCTT
The DNA here is from genome assembly GCA_050014115.1 of Candidatus Sulfotelmatobacter sp. Classification (GTDB taxonomy): domain Bacteria; phylum Acidobacteriota; class Terriglobia; order Terriglobales; family Acidobacteriaceae; genus Sulfotelmatobacter. The sequence continues at coordinate 28,926 of JBEKDY010000012.1, forward strand.
GAATCGCCTTCACGTAATCGTGGTTCTCGTACGCCGGGTCGTAGCACAGCATGTTCATATCGAATCCGGCGCACTTTTTGATCATGGCCAGCCCGATGCGGCCCGTGCCGATGATCGCGATGGTCTTGCCGGTGACCTCGTCGCCCAAAAACGGCAGGTAGGGATGCCAGTATCCCCATTTGTTTTCGCGCGTGAGGTGCTCGGCCGGCCACATTTTGCGCGCCAGCGTTCCGAGCATGAAGAAGGCAAATTCGGCGGTCGCTTCGGTGAGCACATCGGCGGTGTTTGTGAACGGAACCTTGAAGCGATTGGCGTCGGCGCGATTAATGTTGTCGAAGCCAACGGCAAACTGCGCCACAACTTTCAGCGTTCCCTTGCCGGCTTCGAAAATTTCTGCGTCGATGGGATCGCGCAGCGTGGTGATCAGACCATCGATGCCGGATTTCACTTTTTCGATGATCAGACTCTTGGGCGGCGCTTCCGGTTGCGGGTAGACCTCGACCTCATATCCCCGTTTGCGCAGAAGGTCGATGGCTTCGCCGATATCGCAGGTGGCAAAAACGCGGAATGGTTTGTTCATGATCTTCTTTCGTAAGTAGTGTAGCTCTGGATCGTGTGGCGCGGGCACTCCCTTCGGCAGGCTCCGCCCGCGAAATCTAACCACAGGCAGACCCTCGATCTCAAGTTCACGCCTACGAATCAACCACGTCAGGTTCGCACGGGCGGCTCAAACAATCTCAAGCACGTTACTGACGTACGTTGGCAGAACAGTGCATCGGGTCTATCATCCAGCAAATCTCTTCCGTTGGGGCCGAATCGATGGCACACGCACAATCTCGCAAGCAACAGCGGCATGGTTATTTCATGCAATGCGCGGCGGTCGCCGCAATTATTTTCGTACTTGCCTCGTCGGGCGGTGCCCAAGCGAAACCGGCTGATCACCCCGAAGTGCCTTTGCCTCAGGAGCTGAACAAGTTTCCCGGATTGCTGCCCGAGTTCGGCCAGTTGCTGGAGAAGTTGCAGCACGAGGTGCAATCTCCGCCGACGCGGGGCCAGAGCAGTTTGTTGCCGTTGCTGCCGGAATCGACCGTCTTCTATGCCGCGTTTCCTAACTACGGCGATGCTGCCCATCAGGCGCTCGCGATTTTCCAGCGTGAGGTGCAGCAAAGTCCGGTGCTGCGCACCTGGTGGCAGCAGGGCGAGTTGGCGGCAAATGGACCGAAAGTGGAAGAGGCGCTGGAGAAGGTTTACCAGTTCTCGCAATTCCTGGGTGACGAAATTGTCGTGTCGGGCACGGCCGAAGCTGGCAAGCCTCCGAGCCTGCTGATTATCGCGGAATTGCGGAAGGCAGGCCTGAAGGATTTCATTCAGCAGATGGCAACAGAGTTTGGTGGCAACTCTGAACCGGGGGTGCGGGTGCTGGGCGTGGAGGAACTCGCGACCGCCCGGGACACACAACCGGCGCGGCAGTTGGTGGTCCTGGTACGCCCCGACTTCGTGGTCGGAGCGCTCGACGTGGCCGCCCTCCGCAGTTTCAATGCCCGGCTCGACAAGAAAAGCCGCGATTTCGCTTCTACTCCGTTTGGGAAGCGAGTGGCGCAGGCGTATGAAGGCGGAGCCGCTTTTGTAGCTGCTGCCGACTTACAGAAGATCCTGAGCCAGGTCCCACTCGGCGCCGGCCAGAACCAGAAAATCTTCGAGCGCACGGGATTTTCCGACGCGAAGTATCTGGTTTGGGAGCACAAGACAGTCGACGGCCAGGCCGGCAGCCAGGTGGAATTAAGCTTCACCGGTCCGCGGCGCGGAGTGGCGTCCTGGTTGGCCGCGCCGGGACCGCTGGGCAGCCTGGATTTTCTCTCGCCCAAGGCCGTGATGGCGGGAGCCGTGCGATTGAAGGATCCAGCACAAATTTTCGATGACGTTAAAGATCTGGCCACGGCGCAGAATCCCAATGCGCTCGCGGCGCTGGAGCAAATGGAACAGGGATTGAAACTGAGCTTACGGGATGATCTGCTCGCCCGCCTCTCAGGAGAAATCGCCTATGAGGCGGATAGCCTCACGCCGAACTCCGCACCATCGAACTCCGAATCACCGAACCAGCCATTGTCGAACAAGACGGTGTCGAACGGGGCATGGAGGGTAATACTGAAGGTCAATGATGCGGACCGCCTGCAGGCCACGGTGGAGGCGTTACTGGCAACGATGCACGTCAACGCGCAGCAATCCGAGGACGGGGGAGTGACTTACCACACTCTGCAAATTCCCTCCGCGCAGAAGGCGACCGAAGTCAGCTACGCATTTGTGGATGGTTATTGCATCATCGCTTCCAGTCAGGAAACGGTCACCGAGGCAATTCGAGTGCATCGGAGTGGTGAATCGCTGGCCGAGTCTAAGAAGTTTCTGGCGTCACAGCCGCCGGGCCGCGCGTCGGAGGTCTCAGGGTTACTCTACGAAGACCCGGCCGCGGTCGCGGCCTTGACTCTGCGGCAAGTATCGCCGGAGATCGCGGAATCGCTTTCCCATGTGGCCGCGGAAGCTTCGCCGGTGGTGATCGCCGCGTATGGCGAGGGGAGCGCTCTGCGCGAAGCCAGCAGAAGTGGAGGAGTGGACGCCGGCGTGATTCTGGTAGCTGCGGCCGTTGCGATTCCGAACCTGCTGCGGGCCCGGATCGCTGCGAATGAGGCCAGCGCTGCGACCAGCATGCGCACGGTGAACACCGCACAGGCCATATATTCGAGTTCTTATCCGCAGCGGGGATTTGCACGCGATCTGGCTTCACTCGGTCCTGATCCCCGCGGAACTGGCTTCTCATCGGCAGACCACGCGAGCGTGATTGACGCCGCTCTGGGAAATACAAGCTGCACGGCCGGTGCATGGTGTACGAAGTCCGGATATCAGTTCCGCACTACGGCAGTCTGTAAGAAACAGAAGTGCGACGAGTATGTGGTGGTTGGCACTCCGGTCAGCAGCAACTCGGGAACAAGAAATTTTTGTTCGACCTCTGACGGCGTGGTTCGCTATAGACATGGCTCTCCCTTGACCTCGCCAGTCAGCGTGGCGGAATGCCAGAGTTGGTCGCCGCTGCAGTAGGTAGTTCCCGGGGCACGGCTTCGCAGGCTACAGCAAAGCTCGGCGGCGTGCTTGATTTTGGGTGGCGCAGCGCTTCCAGGGCTGCGATGCGATGCAGATATCTCCCGGAGCGCAGCTTTTGGTGGCTGAGGCGCGCCAGTCAAAACGTCCAGCGCGTGGATTTGCCGACGAAGTGCTTTTCCCAGAGCCCGAACACGACGCGCGGCCGCACCGCGAACACCGGCTCCTTCATCGAGAGGATGTCTTCTTTCATCTTGCCCATATCGAACTTGTACTTGCGCTCGTAGACAGGAAGCATTTTGCGGCGCGCGGCCACGCCGGCGATTTCGGCAACGCCCTCGACGATGACTGCTTCGGCAGCGTTCTCGGTGCACACCACGCAACTTGAATTCTCCGCCAGGTTGCGCGCCTTGCGCGATTTGCTACCGGTGCTGAACAGGAATCGTCCGTCCTGCCACAGGCCCCAGACCACCATGGTGGGGGGAGAGCCGTCTGGCTTAACCGTAGTGATCCAGTAGTTGTGCGATTTCTTCAGCCGCTGTTCGGCCCACGCCCACGGGAGCAGTCCCTTTTTGCCTTCAGGCATGCCGTAGCCGGGCATGTGCGGACGGCTGGATTTCGGCTTCGGTGCTCTCGATGGAGTTTTGCTCGGCGACATCGAAGCGTCCTCCGGAAGGTAGTGGCTGAGATCGCTACAAATTCTTTTTCGTCCACTGGTCGATGCGATCCAGCGCCTGCTGCAGGTTTTCCAGCGAGTTGGCTACGCTGAAGCGCAGGTAACCTTCGCCGAACGAGCCGAAAGCCGTGCCTGAAAGCGCGGCGACTCCAGCCTGTTCGAGCAGCGCGTCGGCCAGCGCTTTCGACTTCCATCCCGTTTGCGTGATATTGGGAAACGCGTAGAACGCGCCTTTCGGCATGCGGCAGGAAAATCCTTTGATCTTGTTCAAACCCGCCACGAACACGTCGCGCCGCCGCTGGAACTCTTCGCGCATGCGGTCGACCGAAGTTTGATCGCCGTTGATCGCCTCAATGCCCGCAACTTGCGTGAAGCTGGCGGTGCAGGAATTTGAATTCGTCATCAGGCGGGAGATATGCGTTGCCAGATCGGCGCGCATCACGCCGTAGCCCATGCGCCATCCCGTCATGGCGTAAGTTTTCGAGAAGCCATCGAGCAGAATGGTGCGCTCCTGCATGCCGGGAACCGACATGATCGAAAAATGCTGTCCGCCGTCAAACAGCAAGCGGCTATAAATTTCGTCCGACAGCACCATGATGTTGCGGTCGCCAATGACCTTCGCAATCTGTTCGATGTCGCGGCGCTCTAGCACGCCGCCCGTAGGATTTTGGGGCGAATTCAGAATAATCAGCCGGGTGCGGTCGTTGATCAGCGACGCCAACTCGTCTACGTCGAGGGAAAAATCGCGCTCTTCGCGCAAGTGGATCGGCACGGCCTTGCCGCCGACATAGTGAATCATCGACTCGTAGATCGGGAAGCCGGGGTTGGGGTAGATGGCTTCATCTCCATCATCAATCAAAGCTAAGATTGTGAAGAAGATAATCGGCTTACCGCCCGGAACCACGACCACTTCGTCACTCGTGACTTTCACTCCGCGAGTGCGGCTCACATACTCGGCCAGCGCCTGGCGTAGTTCGGGCAGGCCGGCCGACGGGCCGTAATGAGTCCAGCCTTTTTGCAGCGCGTTCACGCCCGCCTCGATCACATTCGCGGGAGTGTCGAAGTCGGGTTCGCCAATTTCTAGGTGGATCACGCTCTTGCCCTGGCGCTCCAGCGCACGCGCCTTGTTCAGGACCTCAAACGCGGTCTCGGTGCCCAGCCGCGACATGCGGCGAGCTAACTGCAATTCGTATTGCGCGGCTTTCTCCATGACAGAAAAAAACTCCTGACAGCAACAAACGGAGGATTATACGCCGCTTTTGGAGACGCAGATCGCGCGCGGATGTGTGACCGAACGGCGTAAGTTATAGAATTCGGCTATCCGAGGAGGACTTGTGGCCTCATATCTCAACGAACTTTATGCGCATCAGGCATGGGCGGACGCGGAGCACTGGCGGGCGATCGAAGCGCATCCTGCGGCGCTGGCTGATAAGGCGATCCGCGAGCGCTTGCTGCATATTCATCTGGTGCAGCATGGGTTTCTATGGGTGGTGGGCCCGCGGACGTCGCCGTTTGCGTTCAAGAAGCTGGAAGATTTCACCAGCGCGGCGGATTTCAAGAGCTACGCGCAACACTACCACGCGGAAATGGACCGGTTGCTACGAAGCATCACCCCGTCTCGTCTGGAAGAGATGATTGAAGTGCCGTGGTTCAAGCCGCCGTTGAAGATCAGCGTGCGCCACGCGTTGACGCAGGCTGCCATGCACAGCCACTATCATCGCGGGCAGAATGCCACGCGCCTGCGGGAGCTGGGAGGAGTGCCGCCGGGGACGGATTTCATCGTGTGGTTACGAGACGGGCGGCCAGCGGCGAGGTGGGAGTAGCCTCGCATTGTGAGTCACCTATGAATGACCGTTCAGTCCATTTCGATTTCGGCGCCTTACGGACCGGGAAGCTTGGAATCTCCACAATATACGGCTCGTTTCTTGCCGAAGCCGCTTCACACTGTTTGCGGTTTCATCGACACCAGAATCCGATTTTCCTCAGGATCACAGGGGATCGCACCGCGGCCGGCATGTTCGCCTGGTGTGACGCCGCCGAGCTGGGACAGGCCACATGGGCAGATCTGCACGAGGCGACGGAATACGGGGCGTACGGAGTCGGCATAGTCGTTGCCCTCCGGCTCACCGAGAAGTCCCGAGTGGAACGGTCGGTCCGGGGAACTGGCATCGACTACTGGATTGGCGATGGAGCCAGCCATGATGGTCCTTTTCAGCGAGCAGCTCGGTTGGAAATTTCTGGAATTCTGAACGGAGATGAAGCGAAAATTGCGGAGCGATTGAGAGGAAAGCTATCGCAAAGCGAACGTTCGAACAGCAGCCGTCTACCCGCGTACATAGCGGTGATAGACTTTGCCCGACCGGAGGCGAGAGTCGTCCAATCGAAAGCCGGAGATCGCCCATGAACGACCCTCGAAGCCCACACGACCGGGCGATGGACCTTTTTGAACTTGGGCTTCTGGCGGCTCGCGAAGGCAAGCTAGATGATGGCCGTCGGTTATTCGCCAGCGCCCTGGAGGAGGAAGCCAGGGCTGCCGATTCCGTACCCCGTGACATCGAGCCCACCCGCTCAATACTCCATCAGAGCGCAGCCTCAATCGCGTTGCGCATCGGGGACGTGCATCGGGCGATGAAATACATAGATGCAGGGCTTGCGGGCAGGGTCCCCACCCAACTGAGAGACGAAATGGTGGTACTCCGTGAGCAGATACTTGTCCTAGCCGCGGAAACGAAGGATTACAGGCTGAGAGCACCCAGGACGCTCACTCCCGTCGAGCAAATCTCAAGACGATTCGGGTCCAGCGCTCCCGTAGACATCGCAGGACTCGCTAGGGCTCTCGGATTAGCTGTTCGGAAGGCCGATTTAGGCCATGGCACCGCGGGAGAGATATTTCCCGACCTTTACCGTGGCGGTCCGAGCGGTTACACAATCCGGGTGAACGCTTCCGACTCGTTGCCGCTGAAGCGGCTCACGATCGCTCACGAGGTCGCACACTTTCTTCTCCATCGCAATCGGATTCAGAACAAGCTAGTCGATGATCGGATGTATCGGAGCCGACTTGACTCGGGGAGAGAAAAAGACGCGGAAAAGCTGGCCTACGATCTCTTAATGCCCGGAAGCGTTTTAGCCCAGCTTCGTTCAAGTGGGCTTAACGACCCGGCGCAATTGGCGGATCGATTCAAGGTTCCTCTCCATGTGATGAAGAGGCGCATGGGAGTCAGAAGTTAGCAGCCACTAGGATGCGTTATTCCGAGACGCTGTGTTCTTCGTTCTGCGAGCGCAGGACGCGGTCGATGGAGTAGGGGGCGCGGCGGCTGGGTTCGTGGTAGTGGCGGACTTGCATTTCGCCGAGCAAGCCGATGGCGA
>JBEKDY010000013.1:0-38896 GCA_050014115.1 Candidatus Sulfotelmatobacter sp.
TGATGTAGCCGAACGAGCCGATATAAAGAAGAGTGCGCCGGCCGAGCCGGTCAATCAGCCAGAGACCGACAAAAGTGAAAATCAGATTGGTGAAACCAATTCCGATCGATTGCAGCAGCGCGGCTTTTGCGCCAAGGCCGGTAAGTTCGAAGATGCGGGGAGCGAAATACAAAATGGCATTGATGCCGGACATCTGATTGAAGAACGCAATCAAGATGGCGAGCAGGATTGGTTTACGAAGACGCATCGTCCAGAAATGTCCAGAGGACAATTTTTGTTCTGACGCGCTTGCCGCCATAATCTCATCGGCCTCGGCCGCGATCTGTGTCTTTGGAGCCTCGGGCTCGATACGTTGCAGTACCTCGAGAGCAGACTCTCGGTCACCCTTGCGGCTTAGCAGCCAGCGGGGGCTTTCCGGAAGCCCAAAACAAAATATCGCGTAGAGCAGCGACGGAAATGCGGCCACGCCCAGCATCCAGCGCCAGGCATTCTCGCCGATGCCTGCCAGCAGGGCGTTCGAAACGAATGCGATCAGGATGCCGAAAACAATGTTGAACTGGAACATGCCGGCGAGGCGGCCGCGATACTTGGGCGGTGCGATCTCCGAAATGTACATGGGGGCAACCACGGTCGAGATGCCGATGCCCAATCCCCCGATGACGCGCGCGATAATAAAAATGGTAACGTTGGGCGCCAAGCCCGAGCCTACCGCGCCGACGAAATAAAGAACGCCGATCCACAGCAGAGTGGCTTTGCGTCCGAACCGGTCAGCGGGCCAGCCGCCGAGCAAGGAGCCAACCACGGTGCCATAAAGCGCCGAGGCCATGGCGATGCCGTGCAGTCCGGGGCTTAGTCCCCAGAGCGCCTGAATTGTTTTCTCAGCGCCGGAAATGACGACCGTGTCGAAACCGAAAAGAAATCCGGCGAGTGCCGACGTCAGCGACCAGAAGAAAATGCGAGCGTTCTAGTTCATTCCTTCGTCAGCGGATACCCTTTTTCCCGCCAGTCGCGGATGCCCCCGTCCATCGAGATCACGTCGGTATAGCCCATTTTCTGCAGATTGTCTGCGGCGAGCGCGGAGCGGAAGCCGCCCCCGCAATAAAGCACCATCTCGATATTCAGCGCAGGCACGCGCGCCTCAATGTCGCGTTCGATGATGCCTTTGCCAAGATGGATGGCGCCCGGCAGATGATCTTTAGCGAACTCGCTTTCTTCGCGCACGTCGATCAGCAGAAACTTTTCGCCCCGATCCATCCTCGACTTTACTTCGCTGACGTTGGTTTCGCGGACGCGCGTCTTGGCGTCGTCCACAATTTTCAAAAAGCGCGGAGGATGCTGGTGAGCCATAAATCTCCTTAATCAATCCGGCGATGAACATCCTACCAAGCGCCGCTCGATTGTGCGACAGGCGGAAAAAGACAGCACCGGCGGCCCTTCGTGGTTCCTACAACTTCAGTTAGCATAAGTCCGTGGACTTGAAGGAACCCACGCGGCGGATCGGCCTGGCTCGTGCGCTTTCCAAACTGGGCTATTGCTCGCGGTCGCGAGCGGCGGAATTGATTCGCGACGGGCGCGTCCGCCTGAACGCAGTCGTCCGGCGCGATCCGGAGACGCCGGTCCATCTGACGCGTGACCGCATCTTAGTAGATGACCGAGCGATTGAAGCTGGCGAGAAAATTTATCTCATGATGAACAAGCCGCGCGGCCTGATCACTACTGCCGCCGACGAGGAAGGCCGCGAGACGGTGTATTCGCTTCTCAGGAAATCAGGTTCCGCGGCACAAGGTATGAATTCTTCGGGGGCATCGCCGCGAGTCAATTCCGAATGGGTAGCTCCCGTTGGGCGCCTCGACAAAGCCAGCGAAGGCCTGCTGCTGCTGACCAACGATTCAGAGTGGGGCGCCCGCGTGGCCGCGCCGGAGACTCACCTGCACAAGACCTATCACGTGCAGATCGCGCGAGTTGCGGACGGAACGTTGATTGCTGCGCTGAAAGCAGGTGTGAAGGCAGCAGGGCATTCCGGCGCGCGTTCCGGCGAGAAGTCCGTTGAGGAGTCTGGCGACGCCGAAACCTTGCGCGCCCGTCACGTCAGCCTGCTGCGCTCGGGCCATAAAAACTGTTGGCTTGAAATCGTTCTGACCGAAGGCAAGAATCGCCAGATTCGGCGCATGCTGCAGGCATTGGGAGTAGACGTGCTCCGGCTGGTGCGCGTGGCGATCGGGCCGCTCCCGTTGGGGAAACTCGCGAAAGGCGCCTTTCGACCGCTGACTATCGATGAAAAGAAGATGCTGGATCGTGCCCTGCAAGCAAGGACTCAATGAGCGATCTGACCTTTCTTTCTGCGGTCACCATGGCGGAAAGCATCCGCAAAAGAGATATTTCCTCGGTCGAACTCGTCGAGGCTCACCTCGCGAAAATCGACCGGCTGAATCCGAAGCTGAATGCTTTCGTTCATGTCGACGCGGCGCGCGTTCGGCATGAGGCGCGGGCTGCGGAATCTGCCGTGTCACACCAAAAAACTTCGGACAGCACGCTCGGCCCGCTGCACGGTGTTCCTATCAGCATCAAGACTTCACTGGAAGTTGCCGGTTTGCATTGCGAGTCGGGAACGCGGCTGCGCGCTGGATTCGTCGCCATGCACGATGCGCCGCTCGTCGCTCGCCTGAAAAATGCCGGCGCGATCGTCCTCGGCGTCACCAACACGCCCGAACTCCTCATGGCGTGGGAGACGGATAATCTGCTTTACGGCCGCACCAACAGCCCGTGGGATCTGGAGCGCACGCCCGGCGGGTCGAGCGGGGGCGAGGCCGCGGCTATTGCCGCAGGAATGTCAGCGGGCGGAGTGGGCAGCGACGGCGGCGGCTCCATTCGCGTGCCCGCGCACTTCACCGGTATCTGCGGACTCAAGCCTACGCCCGGAAGAATTCCTGCCACCGGGCACTATCCCGTGTCCGGCGGGCCATTTGCGATGATTGGCGTGGTCGGTCCCATGGCACGAACCGTTGCTGATCTGAAGCTGTTGTTCGGAGTGATGCAGGGCCCCGACGATGGCGACAGCTGCGCGGCTCCCGTGCCGCTGCGCTGGCCGAGCGATGAAGAGGCAAGAAAGCTGACAGTGGGATATTTCGAAGACGATGGCCGAACGCCCGTCACGCCGGAAACCCGCGCGGCTGTGCGCACAGCCGCAGAAGCCTTGCGCCGCACGGGATTTCAGGTAGAACCTTTTCGTCCCGCAGGTCTCGACGAAGCGCGCGAACTGTGGAGGAAATTCTTCGTTGTGGCGGGAGGAATGCTCATCCGTCCTATGTTTCACGGCCGCGAACACGATCGCAGTCCGATTCTGAAACAATTTCTAGAAATGTCCGCCGCGGAGCCGCCGCTCACGGCGGAAACACTTCTCGACGCCTGGATTCGTCGCGACGCTCTTCGCGCTGAGTTCCTCGCGCAAATGCGGAAGTACGCCATCCTTCTATGTCCGGCAGCGGCCGTTCCTGCTTTCCGACACGGTGAGCGCAGCTGGCGGGTCGAAGGCAAGACCGTGAGCTACCTTGATGCCTGGAGCTACACCGAGTGGTTCAACCTGCTCGGCAATCCCGCTGCAGTGGTTCCCGTCGGTCGCTCACCCGAAGGCTTGCCCATCGGCGTGCAGATTGTCGGCAGGCCGTGGGAAGAAGAACAAGTGTTAGCAGTCGCCGCCGCGATGGAAAAGGAATGTGGCGCTTGGAGACGCCCAACCATTGTGTGAACGAACCTCTGAAAACAGGGAAGGGCACGACTTAAGTCGTGCCGATGCAACTTCCGGGAGAGCCTCCGGCTTTAGCCGCTGAGGTCCGCTCTGTGGTTAAATCCTTGTGATGACTCCTCGAATTTCAGCCGCTCTAGCCGGCATCGTCCTGGCCGCCTTTGGCGTGTTCGCGCGCGCCCCACAGGCTCAGCCAAAAGCCGCGAATCCCATCGAAGCCGCGCGCCAGAATAATCTGGGTTGCGCCTACATGAACCAGCAGCTTTTCGAGAAAGGCCTAAAGTCCTTTCAGCAGGCGGCGGAACTTGATCCCAAGCTGGCGATTGCGCGCCTGAATGAAGCTATCGCTTACCTGAATCTGCAGAGAGTGGACGAAGCCAAAGCCGCGCTGGAAGCCGCGCTCAAGCAGTATCCGAAAAATCCCAACGCCTGGTACAACCTCGGCATGCTGGCCAAGAACACCGGCGACGCGCCGGCCGCCATCGAGGCTTTCAAGCGCGTCATCGAGATCGACCCGAGCGACCCCGACACCTGGTATTTTTTGGGCACGGCATATGTCCAGGCCAAACAATTTTCCCAGGCCATCGAAGCCTTCCAGCACGCGCTGCAACTCAACCCGCTGCACGCTTCCGCCGTGTTCGGATTGTCGCGCGCCTACCAGCAATCCGGCGACGTCGACCACGCCCGCGAGTATCTCAAGAAATTCCAGTACATCACACAAAACAAAATCGGCGCACCGATGAGCCTGGCCTACGGCGAGCAGGGACAATACTCGCGCGCGGTGGAGTCACCATTAGCTGTTCTGAAGGCGCCGCCGCAGATCAAGGTGCGGTTTGTAGATGTGACGAAGGAGGCAGGGATTGGCGGAACCAGCGGGCCGCCTCCGAAGGACCTTGGCGGATTCCTCGGGCCGGGCGCATGCTTTTTTGACTACGATGGCGACGGTCGTCCCGATATTTTTCTAGCAGACGGCGGGCCGCAAGGCGGACGCTCTCTTTATCACAACTTAGGTGACGGCAAATTCGCGGATGTCACGAACGAAGCGGGGCTCGATCCAAACCGGCATGCGACCGGATGTACTGTCGGCGACTATGACAACGACGGCGCAACGGATTTAGTCGTGGGCTCACCTCGCGAAGTGATTTTGCTACGCAACCAAAAGGATGGGACGTTCAAGGAGGTTCCTAAAGCTTTTGGAACTCAAAGTTGGCCCTACATCGTAGGCCTCACCTTCGTTGACTACGATCACGACGGTGATCTGGACCTCTACGTGAGCCGCCATGTGGATGCGGCGCCGGAAAACGGAAACGTGAATCTGTATTTCCCCCCTTCTGACGATGGCTCGTCTAGATTGCCGCAAATGTTCCGTAATAACGGGGACGGGAAATTTTCAGAGGTCGCGGCCTCACTGGGGCTGACGAATGAAAAGGATCCTATCGGGGCCTTTGGAGCCATCGGAACCGACTACAACAATGACCGCGCAGTCGACTTGGTTGTCACAGATAAGGGGCCCACGATCTTCAAGAATCCTCGCGAGGGAAGATTCGAAGCTCGTAGGCCTTGGTCCCCGTCCATGCCAGCTCCAGCTTTGGGTGTCGCCGCTCTCGATTTCGACCACGACGGTTGGATGGACCTGGCGTTTACGCATTGGGGCGAGCCGGGGCTGACACTCTGGCGCAACAATCACGGCAATTCCTTCGAGCAAGTAAAACTTCCCGAGACCAACTGGGTCCGTGCATTCGGCGTCGCCGCCATCGACTACGACAACGATGGCTGGGTTGACCTCGTGGCCGTTGGCGAAACGAAAGAAGGCAAGGGCGAAGTGCGCCTGTTCCGCAATCTCGGTCCTGACGGATTCAAAGACGTCACCGCCGACGTTGGCCTCGACAAGATTCAGCTCAAAGATCCGCGCGCCATCATCACCGGTGACTACGATGGCGATGGTGCCATCGACCTGCTCATCACGCAGAATCACGGGCCTGCGGTTTTACTCAAGAACGAAGGCGGCAATCAGAATCACTGGCTGCGGCTCTCGCTCAAGGGACTGAACGACAACAAGTCTGCCATCGGCACGAAAGTGGAAGTCTTCTCCGGTGGCAACCGCCAGAAGTTTGAAATCTATGGATCGAACGGATATCTCGGCCAGAATTCCACCGACATCGTGGTCGGCCTGGGCGATGCCAAAGAAGCCGACGTCGTGCGCATGACGTGGCCGACCGGGGTTTTGCAGGATGAAATCAATGTCGCCGGCGACAAGCAGCAAAACTTCCTCGAAATCGATCGCCGCGGCAGTTCCTGCCCCACGCTGTTTGTCTGGAACGGCGAGCGCTACGAGTTCGTTGCTGACATGCTAGGCGCGGGCGTGGTCGGCCACTGGATCGGCCCCAACCAGCGCGACATTCCGCGTCCGGTGGAGTGGGTCAAGATCGATCGCAGCGCCATTCGCGACAAAGACAACAAGTTCAGCTTCCGCTTCATGGAGCCGCTCGAAGAAGCTGTCTATCTCGATCAAGTGCGGCTGCTGGCTGTCGATCATCCGGCTGATGTCGAGGTTTATCCTAACGAATATTTCGCGTCGAACCCGCCGTATCCGAGGTTCAAAGTGGTCGTCAGCCGCGACGCCAGGCCCCCAGCCGCCGCGTGGGACGAACATGGCCACAACGTTCTTCCCGATCTGCTGGCGCATCGTTACTTCGGCGACTTCGCGCTCACGCAGTTTCAAGGCTTCGCCAAGCCCCACAGCTTGACGCTCGATTTGGGTGAGGCTTACCGCGGCGGTCCGCTGTGGCTTCTCATGCACGGCGAAGTGGAATACTTTTCGGCGAACAGCATGTACGCAGCGTCGCAAGCCGGCGTGCAGGCGATTTCTCCCTACGTCGAAGCGCTGGTCGGAGATGACGGGGGCGCGAACAGAAAGTGGAAGCGCGTGATCGACGACATGGGCTTTCCCGCCGGCGGCCCGCGCACCATGACCGCCGATCTCACCGGCAAGCTGCCCCTCGGGACAAAGAAGATTCGCATCACCACGAACCTGCAGGTTTACTGGGACAACATTCTGGTCGACCGCACGAAACAGGATGAGCGCAACCAAGCCCAAAGTCCGCGCCTGACGCCGGTTCCCTTAGTCCACGCCGATCTCAGCTATCACGGCTACCCGCTGAAGATCGAGGGCACTCCTCCCGGCAACGTGCAGTACATCTACGAAAAGGTCAGCGCCACCGGCCCCTACAGTCGACCCGCAGGAACCTACACGCGCTACGGAGACGTGCTACCACTGCTCACTGCAACCGACGACAAGCTCGCTGTATTCGGCTCAGGCGACGAGGTGAGCTTGGATTTCGATCCGTCGAATCTTCCCCCGCTCCCCAAGGGATGGGTCCGCGACTATTTCTTCGCCGCCAACGGTTACGAAAAAGATATGGACTTCTACGCCGCCGAAGGCAACTACGTGGCGCCGCTCCCGTTCCTTAGCATGGGCGATTATCCCTACGCGCCGAAAAAATCGTTCCCGCTCGACGACGCGCACGTGAACTATCTTCTCGAATACAACACCCGTCACATGTCCGGCAACGAGCAGCGCGGATACTGGTTCGACTACGGCGAGAAGTGAGTCCCCTGAGGCTGGAATGTGGCGAGTGTCAGATATCAGATCGTAGAGAATCGTTTTAATATTGACATATTTGCCCCCGCCGTAATTCAATAGCCGGACCCATGGAAACCTCGGCAGCTTCCTCCTCCGCCCCGCGCCTGCGCCGCACGCTCACGCTTTGGGACTTGATCCTCTACGGAATCATTGTGATTCAGCCCGTGGCGCCCATGTCGGTGTTTGGCGTGCTCAGCGACACGGGCCACGGACACGTCGTCACCACTCTCCTCATCGCCATGGTGGCGATGTTGTTTACCGCTTTCAGCTACGGTCGCATGGCGCGGGCGTATCCCAGTGCTGGATCCGCGTTTACTTACGTGGGGCAGGAGATCAACCCGGCTCTCGGCTATGTCACGGGTTGGAGCATGGTGATGGACTACATCCTCAACCCGATGATCTGTATCATCTGGTGCAGTCAGCAGGCTTTTGTTTTTGCGCCCGGAATTCCGTATTGGAGTTGGGCTATCTTTTTTGGAGCAGTCTTCACATTCCTGAATCTTCAGGGCATTAAGACCTCGGCTCGAGTCAACACTCTGCTTGCGGCAGGAATGGGTGCGGTAGTGGCGATTTTCTTCATGGTCGCCATCCGCTACATCACCGGTCATCCCCACGATGGCGCTTCGTTTTTTACTCGCCCCTTTTACGATCCGCAGCTTTGGAACACGAAAGCTGTTTTGGGGGCAACATCGATCGCAGTGCTGAGCTACATCGGATTCGACGGCATTTCTACGCTCTCGGAAGAAGCGGAGAATCCGCGGCGCAACATCCTGCTGGCCACTGTGCTCACGTGTTTTGTGATCGGGATTCTTTCCGCCCTCGAGGTCTACGCCGCACAGTTGATTTGGCCCGCCACCCAGCCCTTTCCGAACACCGACACAGCCTTTACGTTTGTCGCAGGTCGCGCCTGGAAACCTATGTTCGCGATCCTCGGCTTCACCCTGCTGGTGGCCAACTTTGGGTCAGGGATGGGCGCGCAGATTGGCGCGGCCCGACTGCTCTACGGTATGGGACGCAGCAAGGCATTGCCGCAGTCGTTCTTCGGAAAGGTTGATCCCAAGCGGCACGTTCCGCGCAATAATGTTCTCTTCGTTGGGGGCATCGCTCTGGTTGGAGCGCTGCTGGTGAGCTTCGGTCTGTTCAGCTACGGACTGGGGGCCGAGATGCTCAACTTTGGAGCACTCATCGCCTTCATGGGAGTGAATCTGGCGGCGTTCGTTCGCTACTACGTTCGCGAGCGCAAGAACAATCCATGGCCGCCCCTGCTGCTCACGGCGCTGGTGATCGCTCTGGTCCTGTGGCCGAATTCGAATTGGACCGTGTTAGCTGCCGCGGGAACGGCATTGGCGATCCTCGCCGTATGGGCGCCTCCGTTGGCTGGGTTTACGATTTGCTTTTTTCTCTGGAAAAATTTGAGTTGGAAAGCCTGGATCGTTGGCGGCATATGGATGATTGTTGGCATCGCCTTTGGAGCCTGGAAAACGCAGGGTTTCCGCGGCGACTTGGTGAACTTCGACCTCCCGGCCGAGGGAGAGTGACAAGCGATGTCGGATTGACGAACCAGGCGATTGCAGGAGCGCTTCCATGCTGGGTTCCACGAACATTGTTGCTTTTGTTCCCACCAAAGATTCCGAGAAAGCGCGGGCTTTTTACGAAGGCGTGTTGGGGCTGCGCTTCGTCAAAGATGACGGCTTCGCGATGGTGCTTGACGCGAATGGAATCATGATTCGCGTGGCCAAAGTTCCACAGTTCACGCCCGCGCAGTTCACCATTCTGGGCTGGCAGGTGAATGACATCGCGAAGGTTGTGGAGGGGCTACAGAAAAATGGCGTGCGCTGCGAAATCTTCGGTTTCTTCAAACAGGACGAACTGGGAATCTGGACCGCGCCCACGGGAGACAAAGTAGCCTGGTTCAAAGATCCCGACGGAAATATCCTCTCGGTTTCCGAGCACGTGTAATCCTTGCCGTCCGTGTGGCGCGGGCACTCCTGCCCGCGAAATCTAACCACGAGCAAGGTTCTGACTCGCTTCTAAAAACATCGAATTCTCGACACGGTCTGAGTCTTAGCCCGAAAGTTTTCCGGCGGTGGTTGCGCCAGGCGTTCCTCTTCTACTCCGACTCCACGTTCCACCCGCTGACTTCAACCACTGGCTTGGCCGCGCCCAGTTCGCTGGCTCGGTAAGTTGCTGTAGTCTCACGCTTCTCACCGGGCAACAGGGAAAAATAATTGTCTTCCCACACGACTGGCAAAATCTCTTCGCCCTTCGCGCCCTTCGCTACTTTTAAGTGCACAAAGAACGCAAGGCTCTTGCTCGGATTCTCGACCATCACGCGCGTGATTTCTTCTTCGCCCTTTTTCTCGCTATGTTCGTTGATCTTCAGTTTTACTTTCGGAAGCTGCGACAGCGCAGTGTAGTCGGCGAAGGACTCGGTGGGCGTCATCCACCAGGTCGATTTTTTCCAGTCGAGCGTCTCGGGCTTGGTGGAGAGCCAGTAGAAATTCGAGCCCACCACTTTTCCCGCTGCGTCCTGAAGCCGCAGCACTACGAAATACGTCGGGCTCAGGCCCGCGACATCCGGCAACGCGAAAACCTTTTTCGTACTGTCAGCAGGGGCGTCGAGAGAGTCCATGTGCGAAAACTTCTCCGTCATGTCGAGGTTGTAAATCTTGGTGGAGAGCTTCAACCCTTTTACGTCTTCATACTGGCTGCTGACGAGCCAGATCGCGTGATCGTCATAGCCATAGACGGGATGCAGCGCTTCCATCGCGCGCTTTGCGCCAAAGTAGCCTCCGCCGGGCCGCAAATAGTAATCGTACAAATGCCAGATCATCGAAGGCCAGGCATTGTTCAGCATCCACTGAATCACGCCGGTCGACTCATACTTGTTGCGGCTGTACGCTTCATACATCGCGCGAACGCCTTCATAGGTTTGCATCTGCGACTTCACCGCGAAATCTTCCACGCTGTCCGATTTTCCGTAGCGATTTTCCAGCGCATCACTGAACACCTTGATGTTCTTGAACTCGCCTCCGCCGGCGTGATAGTTCCACACATCGTCAATCGGCCAGAGATGATCTTTACCCACCATGGCGCGGATGCTTTCGATCGGCGGAACCGCAGGTCCCATGCTGGTTTCGGTATCAAAGCCATAACCTCCGCCGCAACCTCCCGCATTGCACAGCTTCCGTCCCGGTTGTCCTGCGGGCGTGTCCACTTCCCAATAACTCGGCGCGACATATTCGTAGGGGCCGCTCATCTTCACGCCACTATCGCCGGTCACGCTGGTTTCTTTACCCGTTGCGGAGGAGACCACCGGATTCGGCCACAGCAGCTGCTTTTCAATGTCGAGATACATCTGCTCCACATCCGGCGGCGGCGGATTGTCGCTGCCGTTCAGCCACATCACCAGGCTGGGATGGCTGCGTAACCGGTAGATCTGGTCGCGCAGCGATTGTTTCGCGATTTCAAAGTCGGCAGGTTTCCAGCGCGGCCAGCGCTCCCAGAAATCACAGCAGCACCATCCCGCCATCACCAGGATTCCCTTGCGGTCGGCCAGGTCGAAGAACTCGTGCGTCTCCAGCTTGCCTTCGAGCCGAATGGTGTTCAGTCCCATGTCGCTGACGTAGCGGAATTCATCTTCGAGGCGCTGCGAGTTTTCCCGGAGCATCATGTCGGTAGTCCAGCCGCCACCTCGAATCAGGATGTTCTTGCCGTTGACATGAAAGGCACGGCCGCCGACCGAGTTCAAGTCGGAAGTGATTTCGCGAATCCCGAAGCGGCTTTCAGACCGGTCGCTGACCTCTCCATTCACCACAAACTCAACGGCCAGTGGATAGAGATTGGGCTTGCCCATCTGTGTCGGCCACCACAGCCGCGGATTAGAAAACGCCAGCTGCGGGTATTGCTCGGGAGTGAACGTGACGTCCTTGGTTTCGTGCGGAGCGAGTTCCACGTCCTGCTCGAAACTGACTTTTTCGATCTGGCCCTTAAGCTTGCCTTTCACCGCCTGACCAGTGCCGTTCTTCACTTGAGCGGTAACTGTGAGCTGCGCGCGATCGTTCGCGGGCAGGTTCAGCTTCGACACCACCGTGGGATAACGCAGCGCCGCCGGGCCGCTGGTGGTTAGATAAACCTCGCGCCACAAGCCCATGTTCTTATCCGGCGGCGCGGGATTCCAATCGACAAACGTGATGGCAAGGTCATTCTCGGTCGGAGCCCACACCTGCACCGCCAGCGCGTTGTCGCCGCCAGCATTCACCGCGTCGGTCACGTTGAATTCATAAGTGCGCCACGCGCCGGCCACATCATTGGAGTTGGCGATCTGTTTGCCGTTCAGCCAGATGGCCGCGCGGTAATTGATGCCCTTAAAATTCAACCAGACCGTCTTGCCTTTGTAAGAAGCAGGCACTGCGAATTGCTTGCGGTACCACCACGAAACCGCATAGGGACTGTCCGTCTGCATCGGGATGTTCGCGAAATTTCCTCCGATCGGATATGTGACCCCGGCGAACTGCCGCAGATTCGTGCCGAAGAATGGATCAGGTAGAGCATGACTTTTCACCAGCGCCGCAACCACCGTAGTCGGCACGGTCACGTCCTGCCAGCCCGTTGCTGTGAACTGCGCCGTGGAGATGACTTCTCCCTTGGCTTCGACCTTCGACGAAGACTGCAGCGACCAGCCCTCGCGTAGCGGCTGTTTCGCCACGTCTTGAGCGCTCGCTTCTTGCGAGACCGCGGGCTGAATCAGAATGGTTTGAATCAGAAATGAAGCCAGAAGGAATTGGGCGAGAACAGAAACTGTGATTGCCAGCCGCTTGCCTGAGTTCATGATGCTCCCTTGCGTTCTTCGTCGCGATCGTCGAATACGGATCGTCCGCCCGCTGACGTTGCTCGTGAGTGGATTCTTGCGGGGCTCCGCAAACTGCCCCGCAGAATGGATAACACTTCTATTAATTCGTTTCAATAGCGATGTTTTGCGTGTCCCCCGCGGCTTGTCGAAGTCGAGCGAAGCCGCGCATCTGTTCCTGACGAACTCCAGCAGCCCTGCGACCTGCCCGCGCCAGTTGCAGTTGGTGTGGTTTATAATAAGCAATTCGGCATTAACCTCTGGAGTGACAAGAAGATGATTCGATTTCTGCAAACCCCCGGCCCGGTCAAGAAAGTAGTTCTCGGCGGGATGCTGATTGTGATCTGCATTGCGATGCTCGTCTACCTGATTCCCAGCGGGAACGGGACCTCGGGGAATTCCAATGTTCAGTCTGTCGCCACAGTCGATGGCAGCGACATCACCGCCACCGAAGTGCGGAACACGGCGCGCCAGATGGCGCAACAGCAGGCCGCGCGCTATGGCGCTCAGGCCTCCATGATCATGCCGTTCCTTTTGCAGCAGGCCACCCAGCAGGCGGCCGATCAGTTGATCACGCGTCAGGTTCTGCTCAGTCAGGCCCAGCATCTGGGGCTGCGAGTTACCCCCAAAGAGATTCAGGATGAGCTGCAGCATGGTCGTTATGCGGCAACTTTTTTCCCGGGTGGCAACTTTATCGGGGAGACTGAATATGAAGACATGCTGTCGCGCGCGAATCTTACCCCCGCGCTGTTCGAGGATTCGGTGGGGACGGACATCCTCATCGGCAAGCTGCAGGCCCTCATTGCCGGCGGAGCCTCGGTCAGCGATGCCGAGGTTCGCAAGGAATTCGCCAAGGAGAACACGAAGGTAAAGTTTGACTACGCGGTGTTGAAGCAAGACGACCTGCGCAAGGCGCTTCATCCCACCGACGCGGAACTGCAAGCCTTTTACGAGAGCCACAAGAAAACCTACGCCAACTCAATTCCGGAGAAACGCAAAATCAAATATGCCGTCCTCGATCTCAATCAGGTGCGCGGCACGGTCCAGGTGAGCCGCGAGGATTTGCAGGCTTACTATGACCAGCACCGCGACCAGTACCGCGTTCCCGAGCAGATCAAAGTCAGCCACATCTGGATTAAATCGCCGCTTCCCGACGCGGACGGCAAAGTCGACGAGAAGGCCCTTGCCGACGCCCAGCACCGCGCCGAAGAACTACTGAAGCAGCTCAAGGGTGGCGCCAAGTTTGAAGACGTCGCGAAGAAATCTTCCGAAGACCCCGGCAGCGCCAACGTGGGTGGTTCTCTAGGATGGATCGGAAAAAACCAAACCACTCCGGAGTTTGAAAAAGCTGCATATGCCCTGTCCAAGGGCCAGACCAGCGATGTGGTGAAGAGCAGCGACGGTTTCCACATCATCCGGTTGGACGACAAGCACGAAGCTCACTTGAAGACGCTCGACGAAGTGAAGGATCAGATCGAACCCATCCTGAAGCAGCAGAAAGCAGCGCAGGCCGCGCAAAAAGAGGCCGATGCGCTCTTGACTCAAGCCAAGGCCGTGGGATTGGACGCGGCGGCTGCGACCGAAAAGATTACGGTGATCAACTCGGATTTCTTTGGCCGCAAGGATATGCTGCCGGGTCTGGGGCCCGCGGCGCAGTTCATGGACGCCGTTTTCACCGCGGCAGAAAAATCTCCGCCGGAGATGGCGCCTACATCGCAGGGCTTCGCTGTATTTCAATTGCTGGCCATCAAACCGCCGGAGACCCCGACCTTCGAAGAGATTCGCAGCCGCGTGGAAACGGAGTTCAAGAATGAACGCTCCAGCGCTCTGCTTTCGCAGAAGACGCAGGAACTTTCCGACCGCGCCAAGGCTGCGCACGATTTGAAGCGCGCCGCCAAAGAGTTGGGCGCGGAGGTCAAGACCAGCGACTTCGTGCTGCCGGATGGCCAGGTGCCCGACGTGGGCTCGATGAGCGGCCAGGCCGCGGTTGCCTTTACCATGAAGCCGGGAGAGATCAGCGGGCCGATCAATAGCGCAAATAACGGCGTGGTGCTGGAACTGCTCGAAGTTCAGACCCCGACCGACGCCGATTTTGCCGCCAAGCGCGACGAGATTCGCGACTCGTTGTTGCAGTACAAGCAGCAGCAGCTCTTCGGGGTTTTCGTTACCAACTTGAAAGACGAGATGAAGAAGTCGGGCAAGATCAAGGTCAACGAGGAACTGATAAAGACCTTAGCCAAGGGCAACAGCGAAGAGGGAATCTAGGCGAGAAGATTCAAGCCTGCATGTCTTTTCCGCGCGCTTCAGGCATCCTGTTGCACCCCACGTCGTTGCCTTCGCGCGGCGGCATTGGTGACTTCGGCCCGGCCGCGTACCGGTTCGCCGACTTTCTCGCTTCCGCCCGGCAGGGCTTCTGGCAGGTCCTGCCGCTCGGTCCGCTCGGCTATGGCAATTCTCCTTATTCTTCGACTTCGGCATTTGCCGGCAACCCTCTGTTAATCAGCCTGGAGCGCCTCTCTCAACATGGCTGGATCGACTCCGCGAAACTGGGTTCTCTGGCCGGGGAATCGGGCGCAGTCGAGTATGACCAGGTCTTCGCCGCCAAGATGCCTCTCCTGTTCGACGCAGCGAAGAATTTCGCCGCCGCGGCCGCGGGGCGGCAGCGCGAACGCTTCAATCAGTTCCGCGCGGCGAATTCCTGGTGGCTCGATGATTTCGTTCTCTTCGACGCGCTCCGTGAGCGGTACGAACTGGAAAGCTGGAATCGCTGGCCGCGCGACCTCGCGCATCACGAACCTGTCGCGCTCGAAAAAATCCGCAAGGAGCTCGCCGTCGAGCTCGACGTCCGCAGCGCGCTCCAGTTCGCATTTTACGAACAGTGGCAAGCCCTGCGCCGTTACTGTGCGGAGCGCGCGATTCGTATTGCCGGTGATGTTGCCATCTTCATGAACTACGACAGCGCCGACGTCTGGACCCACCCCGATCTTTTTCGCCTGGACGAAAATCTCGAATCAGAGGCCGTCGCCGGCGTGCCCCCGGATTTTTTCAGCAAGACCGGGCAGCGATGGGGCAATCCTCTCTACCGCTGGGACGCAATGAAGGCCACAGGCTACGCTTGGTGGATCCAACGCCTGCGCTGGGCCACGCGAAACTGCGATTACGTGCGGCTCGATCATTTCCGCGGCTTTGACCAGTTCTGGGAGATTCCTGCCGCCGAGCCCACGGCCGTCAACGGCCGCTGGGTGGATGGTCCGCGTGACGACTTGTTCCAGAAGCTTCGCGAAGCGCTCGGAGGTCTTCCGTTTTTCGCGGAGGATCTCGGCTACATCACTCCCGAAGTTCACGCCCTGCGCGAAAGGTTGCAGCTTCCCGGTATGGCCGTGCTGCAATTCGGTTTCGGCGATGAAGGCGCGCACATTTATCTGCCGCACCGGGCCGCGGGAAAAGTCATCTACACCGGCACGCACGATAACGACACGGTGGTCGGCTGGTGGAACTCCGGCGCCTCCGAAGCCGAACGCCGCGCCGCGCTGGCTTACGTCGGCCGCTCGGAAGACGGCATCAACTGGGCATTCATCCGTGCCGCGCAAGGCTCGCCCTCCACCCTCAGCATCGTTCCCCTGCAGGACGTGCTGGGCCTCGGCAGCGAAGCCCGTATGAACACGCCCAGCCTGCACGGCGGCAACTGGAAGTGGCGCTGCCCCGCGGAACTCCCAGCCGAACTCGCAACCAAGCTGGCCGCCCTCGCCGAAGTAACTGACAGACTGCCGAAGCCGTTTCCGGTATTCGGAGACGAAGACTTCGCCGCCTGAGTCTGTTCCTTGCATCAGAAATTCCGGATCAGAAATTCCTTCGGGGGGCTTGGCGTGTCGGCACGCTAATCCATTTGCGAATCAGATAATATCCTCGAACCACTTTGCTCATTCCGTCACATCGTGTATAGAACTTACAGGAGTTTTTTTCGTGGGCGAAGCCATCATCGAGGCAGTTGCGATCGAAAAGTCCTATCCCCAGGCGGATGGCACGCGCATCCAGGTCGTGGGCCATACCGACCTCAGCATCGAGCCGGGAAAAATCGTGGCTCTGCTTGGCCCCTCGGGATGCGGCAAGTCCACGCTGCTGCGCATTCTCACCGGCCTCGCCGAACCATCGGCGGGAGGCCTTTTCTGGCATGGCAAGCCACTGGGTGGCGAACTTCCCAACGTCGCCATCGTCTTCCAGAGTTTTGCGCTCTTTCCCTGGCTCACCGTGCTCGAGAACGTGGAAGCTCCGCTCGAAGCCCGCGGCGTGCCCGCCGTGGAGCGCCGCAAGCGCGCGCTGCGCACGCTCGACACAGTCGGTCTCGACGGCTTCGAAACCGCCTATCCCAAAGAACTTTCAGGTGGCATGAAGCAGCGCGTTGGCTTCGCCCGTGCTCTGGTGGTGGAACCGGAAGTGCTCTTCATGGACGAGCCATTCTCCGCCCTCGACGTTCTCACCGCCGAAAATCTTCGCGGCGAACTTCTGGAACTCTGGCTCAACAAAAAAATGCCCACCAGCGCCATCTTCATCGTCACTCATAACATTGAAGAAGCCGTCATGCTGGCCGACCGCATCCTCGTGCTCGGCCGCAATCCCGCCCGCATTCGCTCCGATTTCAACGTGCGCCTCAAGCATCCCCGCGACCGCAAGTCCGCCCGCTTCGTCGAGCTCGTCGACTACATCTACAAAGTCATGACCGAGCCCGATGTCGAGCACACTCCGCCCGACGCCGAAACCACCGCCGAAATCGTCATCCCGCCCCACGGTTTCAAGAAACAGGACGCCCCCATCCGCACCACTAAATATCAAATGCTTCCGCATGCCCGCGTCGGCGGCATTGCCGGCCTCATCGAGCTTCTCCGCGATCGCGGCGGCCGCGAAGACCTCTTCCGCCTCGCCGAAGAACTTGTCATGGACGTGGAAGACCTGCTCCCCATTCTCGAAGCCTGCGTACTGCTCGGCTTCGCCTGGCTCAAGGAAGGCGATGTCCAGCTCTCCAAATCCGGCGAAGCTTTCGCCGACGCCGACATTCAAACCCGCAAAGTCCTGTTTCGCCAGGCCGCGCTCGAGCACGTGACCATCCTCAAGCAAATCGACAGCATCTTGAGGCGCAAAAGCGATCACGCCATGGCCGACGAGTTCTTCAACGATATTCTCGACGAGCATTTTGCCGAAGAAGAAGTGCAACGCCAGTTCGAAACCGCTACCAACTGGGGCCGCTATGCCGAGATTTTCGACTACGACCGCGCGACCGGGCGCCTGACGCAAACCGAGCCAACCTCGCTCGAGCCTCCGCCAGCCCCGGCAGTGGTCGACAGCCCCAACTCAACACCTGCGCCCGAATCCTGAGCGAGAACCCCTGCGTCTGGAAAACGATGGGACTGGAAGACGATCGGAAAACTAGTCATGAAAAAATCGCCCAGCCTGCGCGGATTCTCACCCTATCGTCTCTGGGCGCAACTTCCGCTCTTGCGAGTTTCCTATCTCCCCGATCTGATCATGTTCGCCGCTGGCATCGCGCTTTTTTATGGCGTCGTCACCGTCGGCCGCGACTGGTTCAGCCCCTTCACGCCGGAAGTGGAAATCTCCCGCAGCCCGCTCGCGCTGCCGGCTTATGCCGGCTACTCGCTGTTGCGCATCACGATTGCGTATGTGCTGAGCCTGACCTTCGCGCTGGTCTATGGCTACATCGCCGCCCGCAACGCGCGGGCCGAGCGCTTTATGGTTCCCCTGCTCGACGTGCTGCAGTCGATCCCGGTCCTCAGTTTCTTGCCTCCGGTGATGCTCGCCATGGTCGCGCTTTTTCCCACTCGCCAGCTCGGTGTGGAGATGGGCGCTATCCTTCTAATCTTCACCGGCCAGGTCTGGAACATGGCCTTCAGCTTCTACGCTTCGCTCAAGAGCATTCCCAACGAGATGCGCGAGGCTGCAAAAATTTACGCCTTCAGCTGGTGGCAACGCTTTGTCCAGATGGAACTGCCTTTCTCCGCCATCGGCCTCGTCTGGAACTCGATGATGTCGGTGGCCGGAGGCTGGTTCGCCCTGATGGTGTGCGAAATGTTCGTGCTCGGCCCACGCGATTTCCGCTTGCCTGGACTCGGCTCCTACCTGCAAACCGCAGCCAGCGCCGGAGACACGCGCTCTATTCTTTGGGGCGTGCTCACTATGGTTGCGGTGATTGTCCTGCTCGATCAATTCATCTGGCGTCCGGTCATCGCATGGGCGGAGAAATTCAAAATCGAGCAAGTCGAAAATACCGATGCCCCGCGCTCCTGGGTGCTCACCCTGATTCAACACTCGCGAGGTCTCGCCGCGATTCGCAAGAAAACTTTGACCCCGGTGAGTGAAAAGTTGCTGCTTCGTTTCGCCCGCCCGCGCGCAGCGCATGAAGATGAAGCGCCCAGCCCGTGGAGAGCCTGGCTGCTGCGCCTCCTGGCGCTCGCGCTGCTCATCGCGATCGGCTATGCCGTGATTCGCGTCGTTGTGATTCTCACCGGCCTGCAGAAGTCCGATTTGCAGGAAGCCGGCATCGGCCTGGGCGCAACTTTTCTGCGCGTGAACCTCGCCCTGGTGCTGGGCGCGCTGTGGACCATCCCTGCAGGCGTGGCGATCGGCCTCAATCCCCGCCTCGCCCGCATCGCGCAGCCGCTCGCGCAGATCGCCGCTTCCATCCCCGCGACAGCGCTGCTGCCGGTCATCCTGCTGCTGCTCATCCGTCTCGGTGGCGGACTCGGCATCGCTTCCATCGTGGTGTTGCTGCTGGGCACGCAATGGTACGTGCTGTTCAACGTGATCGCCGGAGCAATGGCGATCCCTACCGACCTCAAGGAATGCTGCTCCGTCTTTCGCATGAAGGGAATCGAGCGCTGGAAAAAACTGATCTTGCCGGGAATTTTCCCCTACCTCATCACCGGCATGGTTACGGCTTCCGGCGGTGCGTGGAACGCCAGCATCGTCGCCGAATATTTCCACTTCAAAGGCCACATCTACACCACTACCGGCCTCGGCGCCACCATCCAGCAAGCCACCGACAGCGGCAACTTCGATCTCCTGCTCGCCGCGACAATTATGATGGCGGCCACAGTGGTTACCGTGAATCGCCTGCTCTGGCGCAGACTCTACACCCTGGCCGAGACCCGCTTCCGCCTCGAAACTTAAGGAACCTTTTATCGAGTTGTCATCCTGAGCGAAGCGAAGGACCTCTGCACTATGTGTGCGGCGTCCAATCAGCCGCGTTTCTTACTCCGCTTCTTTTGCGCATCGCTCGCCCCGCTCCGCCCCGCCCGCCGATCGCTTGCAGCAGCATCCATCACCGGAAGGTTCGACGCATTCTCCAGTTGTCGTCTCCAATCCAATTCCTCCACAAATCCGCGAGCGTCGCGCCAGCCTGGTTGCACCTTGACGTAGAGTTCGAGAAAAACCTTGGTCTCCAGCATCCGCTCGATTCGCAAACGCGCCGACGTGCCAATCTTCTTCAGCATCCCGCCGCGCTTGCCAATCAGTATCCCTTTCTGGCCTTCGCGTTCGCAATAAATCGTGGCTGCAATCCGCGTGAGCCGCGCTCCTTCCTCAAAGTTGTCCACGATTACGGTAGTGGCGTAAGGAATTTCTTCCTCCATCTCCACGAGAATCTGCTCGCGGATAATCTCCGCCGCCATAAACCGCGCCGGCTGATCGGTAATCTGGTCCTCCGGAAAATACGCCGGCCCTGCGGGCAGCGCCGCAATCACTTTCTTCAGCATCTCATCCAGACCGTTGCGTTTAAGCGCCGAAACCGGAAACACCTCCGCGAAGTCATACAGCTTGCGGTACTCCTCAATCACCGGCAACAGCTTCGCCTTGTCGCGCAGCAGATCCACTTTGTTCAGCACAAGAAACGCGCGCGCTCCAGTCTGCTTCAACAAGTCCATTGCGTAACCGTCACGGGGATCAAACTTCCGCGTCACGTCCATCAGCACCAACACCAGATCGCAGCCCTCCAGCGCCTCGCGCACCTCCACCATCATCTTCCGGCCGAGAGAGCTATCCGGTTTATGGACCCCCGGCGTATCGATCAGAACCACCTGTCCGCCATCGCGCCCGTTGCGCTTGGGAATGTGAAGAATTCCCTGAATGCGATTGCGCGTGGTCTGCGGCTTCGGAGAAATGATCGCGAGTTTCTCCCCCACCAGCGCGTTGAGCAGCGTCGACTTGCCCGCGTTGGGCCGTCCGAGAATACACACGAAACCAGAGCGAAAGGGCATAGGATCAGGGGCTTGGCTATCAGGCTTCGGGCGTCGGCTGTGCTGATTTGGGGTTGAGTAACTGCGGCATCCCGGCTTTCATTCCGGCTCCCAATGGAACGCAGTTTTGCCGAAGCCCGATAGCCAAAGCCCGAAGCCCGACTATATCAGCTTCAACTGCTGCGGTTGCACTGCGCTGATTCTCACGCGTTCCACTTTCCGGTCCGTGGCTTCCACAACCTCGAAGCGCAGGCCATCTTCCTCGATGACCTCACCGCTCTTGGGAATCCGGCCCGCCATTTCGCTTACCAGCCCCGCAACCGTCGCGGATTCTTTTCCTTCCGGCCGGATGCCAAACAGTTCGCCCAGCCGGTCAACGTCCATCCCCCCGGAAACCACGAACGACCGATCTCCTTCGCGGACAATTTCCGGCTTCTCATGTTCATCGCGAATCTCGCCGACGATTTCTTCTACCAGGTCTTCAATCGTAACTAGACCCGCAACCCCGCCATATTCGTCCACCACGATCGCGAGCTGCACATTCTTCTTTTGCATCTCTCGCAGCAAGTCGCTGCCCAGTTTGCTCTCGGGCACGAAATAAACGTCGCGCCGCATCAGCGAATCCAGCGTGCGCACGTGCGCCTCGGTGTCGGGCACCTGCAGCACGTCCTGGGCATAGACAATCCCCTTGATGTTGTGGATGCTTCCTTCGTAAACCGGAACGCGCGAGTAATGCTTCACCCGCAGCATGTCGATGAAGCGCTCGACGGTCGTATCCGCCGGAACCGCAAACATCGCCGGACGCGGCTTCATCGCCTCGCGCACCGTCTTTCCGCTGAACTCCACCACCGATTGAATCAGGTCGCGGTCACCCTCCTGAATAATGCCTTCTTCGCGTCCAGCCTCGATCAGAGCGTCCACCGCTTCCGTCGCACTCTCCGGTTGCTCGTTAGTATTTTGCCGCGTAAGCGCTGCCACCGACTGCAGGAATCCAAGCGCAACCGTCACCGGAAACACCAGGTAAATCAGGATTCTCAACATCAGCGTCCATCGGATGAGCCACGCCCCGCTGGTGCGTGAGAAAAACACAAACGGCAAAAACCGGTTGCACACGATCACGATCAGAATCAGGCTGATGGTGGCCTGCAGAATCTCGACGATGCTCCACAGCTGATCGCTGAAAATCGTGAACCCAACCAGCAATGCGATCGCCGCCATGGTCAACTGCGTGAGCACCGCCATCGAGAGTGCCGCCCGGGTGCGGCTTACACGGAGTCCCGGTTCCACCTTCTGTTCGAAAACGTCGATGTTGTCCTGAAACTCGCGGGACAGAAACTTGCCAATCTCCTGGTACACCCGATCCACATAAGACACCAGCGTCAGCAGCCCCAGCAGCAGAAGCAGCGCCAGCGCCACACCGGCAGTCATGATTTCCTCCGCGCCTGAGCCCGTCGTCCGCTGGAACTCCCGCGGCCTGTCTCAGCCCCCGTGGCCCGCTCGATCAATCCAGCCGGCAACCGCAATGCTCTACGCAACCGGCGTTCCCGCCGTTTCATTTGCCCATTATCGCGCTCATGGTCGAAGCCCGCCAGATGCAGAATTCCGTGCAGCGCCAAAATTTTCACTTCGTCCGCGGCCGAGTGTCCCAACTGCGCCGCGCTTTGCTTCGCTACATCCGCGGAAATCGCAATCTCGCCCGCCAGTCGCGACGCGCCCGGCGTCCGCTCAGAATTCGCGGGAAACGACAACACGTCCGTCTCTTTGTTCTTCCCCCGAAACCGGCGATTCAGGGATCGCACTTCCGCGCCGCTGGTCACAAGCAGATTGACTCTGCCCTTGAGCCCGGCGGCCCGCCGCGCGCGAAGCAGAAATCGTTCCAGCCCCGCTTCGCTTAAACCAGTAATCGGCTTTTGCAAAATAACCAACTCGCCTCAGCGTCCTCCGCGGCTTTTCCCCGCGTTCTCTGCGTTTATGTCGTTGGGGCTTACTGCATCCGGCAACGTCACGGTTCTCAAAACAAACGGGAGGGCCCGCCCCGCGCCCTCCCGCCCGCAAGGACCGTCCCGCACTCTATCCTCTTGCTTCAGCCGACGCGGTCTTGGTGCCACCTGCCTCGCCTCGAACCAAACTCGTCGGTGACTTCTCTTCGGCGTTCGCCACGTCGGCAGCCTTTCCTTCGCTCGTCTTTCCGTCGCTGAGCGACAGCACCTGCTGTTCGGCGATCCGGTTCTTGTGCTCGTCGTACGCGCGGATAATGCGTTGCACCAGATGGTGCCGCACCACGTCGACCTCATCGAAATGCACGAAGGCCAACCCTTCCACGCGTTTCAGCACGTCGGCGGCTTCCAGTAACCCGCTGCGGCGCGCATTGGGCAAGTCGATCTGGGTGATGTCGCCCGTGATCACTGCCTTCGAGTTGAAGCCCAGCCGCGTGACGAACATCTTCATCTGCTCGGAAGTCGTGTTCTGCGCTTCATCCAGAATCACGAACGAATCGTTGAGCGTGCGCCCGCGCATAAATGCGATCGGCGCAATCTCGATCACATTCTTCTCCAGATAGCGATCCACTTTCTCCGGATCCATCATGTCGTAGAGCGCGTCATACAGCGGACGCAGATAAGGATCGATCTTGTCCTGCAGCGTGCCCGGCAAAAATCCCAGCCGCTCCCCCGCTTCCACCGCCGGACGCGCCAGAATGATGCGATTCACCCGCTTTGCCAGCAGCGCAGAAATCGCCATCGCCACGGCCAGATAAGTCTTGCCCGTCCCCGCCGGACCAATGCCGAAAACCATGTCGTGCTTCTCAATGGCTTCCAGATAGCGGCGCTGGTTAATGCTTTTCGGCTGCACCGTGCGCCGCCCAAACGACCGCTGCCGGCCCGCGTCGGCCAAGCCGCGCAGCGTCGCAGTCGCGTCCGCAGTCAACACCCGCAGCATGCTGTTCAGGTCGCCATTGTTGAACGTGTAGCCGGAACGCTGCAGGCCTTCGTAGTCGGCAAACACCTGTTCCGCGCGGGCCACATCGCGCGCCGCGCCTTCCAGTTCAATCCCGTTCGACCGCAGGTTGATCGTAATGTTCAGCCCGTCTTCGAGCACCCGCACATTCTCGTCGCGCGTGCCAAACAACGTCTCGATGTTAGGACTAATCCCGATACTTTTCTTCATTCAGTCTCTTTAAACCATGAGGGACAAAGATGAACCACGTAGGGACAGCCGCCTCGGCCGCCTGCCCTGAGCGATGCCGAAGGGTCCCGCCGAGCAGAGCGAGGCGTCTCCGTCACCACTCTTGCCCAA
The DNA here is from genome assembly GCA_050014115.1 of Candidatus Sulfotelmatobacter sp. Taxonomy (GTDB): domain Bacteria; phylum Acidobacteriota; class Terriglobia; order Terriglobales; family Acidobacteriaceae; genus Sulfotelmatobacter. The sequence goes on from JBEKDY010000013.1 coordinate 23,772, forward strand.
AAAACACAAACACTCCACCCAATTCGCAGACAAAGCAGGATTTTGCTCAGAGACGGGACCAACCGGAATACTCGTGCCCAGAGGGCGAGCGACCACCATTGCTTAGAAGCCTACCGCTAGGCGAAGGGCGAGTCAATGGCGAGGCCAGACTCATTCCAACTCTACACGCCGGCGCCGGTCGCCTCGCCCGCCGACGCTGGCACCGCCCGCGTCCGTGCCCACTCGCGTTGCGCCGCGATCTCCTCCGCGCGCGTGGTTGAAAGCGGCACGGTGTGTGCCAGCGCATCCAGCAGAGACGGCGTGTCCAGCGCTCTTTTTTCGGAGTATGCCGCGTAGAGCGCCGTCTGCACCGCCGCGTCGATCTCCGCGCCGGAATATCCTTTGGCGGCGGCCCCAACTCGCTCCAGATCAAACTCCGCCGGATTCCTTTTCCGCTTCGCCAGCTGAAGCGAATAGATCTGCTTGCGCTCGGCCTGGTTGGGAAGATCGACAAAGAAAAGTTCGTCGAACCGCCCCTTACGGATCAGTTCCGGCGGCAGCACAGTCACGTTGTTGCACGTTGCGGCAACGAACACCGGTGCCTTGCGGTCCTGCATCCACGACAAAAATGCCGCCAGCAGTCGCGACGAAACCCCCGCATCGGCCGACGCCGAATCCGCCCCGCTTCCCGCAAAAACTTTCTCCAGCTCGTCGATCCACAACACGCACGGCGCAAGCTCTTCCGCAACCTGAAAAACTTTGCGAATTCTCTTCTCCGTCTCGCCAATGTATTTGTCATAGACCGCGGACGTATCGAACTTCACCAGCGGCAGGTTCCACTCTCCAGCCACAGCCCGCGCGCACAGCGACTTTCCGCAGCCCTGCACACCCAGAATGATCACGCCTTTCGGCGCTTCCAGCCCAAATTCACGCGCCGAATCGTCCCACGATCCTCGCCGCTGTCCCAGCCAGCGTTTCAAATTCTCCAGCCCCCCCACGTCGGCCATGTTGTCGGAAGCTTCCACAAAATCCAGCATTTCCGAACGCTTGAGCAGCGACTTCTTCATCTCCAAAACGTCCGTAACAATTTCCGGACACAGCGCATACCGCGTCACCAGCGCCTGCGAAATAGCTCGATCCGCCTCTTCTTCTGTCAGTCCACGCAGGTTTTCCGCCATCGTGTCGAGGCCAGCGGCATCGAGCTTTCTCTGCAGCGTGTGCGTCTTCGAAATTCGAACCAGAGTTTCGTCAATGATTTGCCGCAACCGCTGCCGGTCGGGCAAAGGCAGGTCATAAATTTCCACCAGACTGTGCAGCTCAGGAGGAATTTCGATCTTCGGAGCAGTGAGAATAACCGTCTTCCGGTTGGCGGAGAATCTCTGGCCCACGTCGCGCAGCCGCCGCACCACAACCGGATCGTCCATGTGGCGATGCAGATCCTTAAGGATGAACGCCGCATCGATCGAAACTCCCTCGAGATTTCCCAGCATTTGCGCCGGCTCGCGGCTGTTGTAAAGCGCCTTGGCGTTCTGCTCGATCGATTCCATCCCCGCGTGTCCTGACAGCGAGTGTCCGGGCAGTGGCCGGCCGGGCAGCGCATGGTCGGAAAAATCGTAAGCGCCCGTCACCACTTCGCCCACGCTGCTGCCGGAGCGCATCAGCCCGCTGGCGATACTCCATTCAAATACAGCCAGATTGAGCGACGCGCAAGCCGCCCGCACCATGCGCACCGCCCGCACTTCCTCGACCGTCTCCATCGCAATAATGGGCGTCGAGGAGTCGATTAAGATCTTGAGCCGCTGCAACGCGTCCCCTGAGAGAGGTCCCGCCATATGCATTTCGAGTGTCATCCCGAACAAGCGTTCTCTGCGCACTCTGCGGCTTTTCCTTTGCGAACTTTGCGGTTAAAAGCCCTTGTTCTTGTGCGAATCAAGAGACTTTAACCGCTAGTACCCGAAGAAAGGCCGCAAAGTACGCGGAGAAATTCAAACTGAGCCACTATTCCCCGACCCATCTGTTTGACCAGTCGAGAGTTGCTCCCCTATAATAAGTAATTCGGACCCACCCGAATATCCCTCTGTCACACGAAGGTAACGAAGCAGACATGGCAAATCATTTCTCGGCGCTCAAACGCGCCCGCCAGACCGAAAAGCGCACTGCCACCAACCGCGCCAACACCTCCCGCCTGCGCACCGCGTTGCGCGATCTCCGCGAAAGCATCGAAAAAGGCGACAAAGCCGCTACGCTGCAGCTCTATCGCACCACGGTCTCAGTGCTCGACAAAGCCATCCAGAAGGGAACCCTGCACGAGAACACCGCCTCGCGCTACAAGTCCCGCCTAGGCAAGCGCGTCACCGCGATGAAGTAGGAAGTGAGCTGTTAGCTGTTAGCTCAGAGCTGTCAGCTCTGAGCGTCCATTTCAAACTCTCTTGTCATTCCGAACCGCGTAGCGGTGAGGAATCCGCTGTTTGCTTGCGGTGCCCCAGCACTCGCGGTGAACTCGGAACGCTAGGCCCTGCTGGACCTCGCTTTCCAGTCGACACCATACCAACTGAGGCTGCCCCGGTCTTCGTGGTTTTCGAAGGCCGGGGATTCCAACTGCCGCCCCGCGTGAGTTTTTGACCTGTACCCGCCAGATTTTCCACAGCCTGACCCTGTGACATCCAACCTTGACTCAAGATTTCAATCGCGCAATCATGACCGAGCTCGTGACCGCCGCGCAAAGCGCGACTGATCCGGCCCTAAGTCCTTTGTTTCACGGATTTTAGTATCTAAGCTCTTTGACATCTAGATTTTGCAGAGAATTTCCCGCTAAGTTAGTGATTCCAGAGATTCAGGGGGAGGGGGAGGGGGGTACCCCCCTGCAGGGTTGAAAGCTGATAACTGACATCTGATCACTGACCGCTGACCGCTGCATTCCTCACACCGGCAGTTGTTCCTGCATCCATCCCGGCGTCTCCAGCTTTGCCTCGGCGGTCAAATCCATCACCAGCCGTTCCAGCACCATGCGTTTGCTGACGGGATTTGAACGCAGGGCCAGGTCGGCCTTCGCCACCAGGCGAATCGCACGGGTGAGTTCGCGCCGCGATTTGTAGCGGCGAGCTTGCTTGATGATGTCGTCGGCGGCAAACGGAGGCACGCGGAATCCCTGCCACAACGCCGCCCACAACATGCGCTGGTCGCGCACGTTGCGTTCGAGGATCACCAGCATCTGCCGGAAGGTCTTTGCCAGCATGTAGATGTGGCCAATCGCCGCTTCTTCCCCATCGCCCGAAGACAGAATCGCATCCAGAACTTCGAGCGCCCGCACCCGCTCTTTGGAGGAAATGGCGTCGGTCAACTCATACAGCGACCGCTGTTTGGCCGAGAGAACCATGGTTTCCACGTCGCCCAGCGTGATGCGATTCTTCGCGCCGACGTAGAGCATCAGCTTCTCCAGTTCGTTGGAGATCATCATCATGTCGCCGCCTAGCGCGTCGACCAGTTCGCGGGCGCCGTCAGGATCGATCTTTACCGGCACACTGCGGCTGGCGCAATACTCGGAGATCCAGCGCACGGCTTCGCCCTCTTCCACTCGCGCCAGTTCGACGATGCCGCAATACTGGCCCATGGTCTCGCGGATGCGCTGGTAGCGTTCTTTGTCTTGCATCTCCATGCGGCGCACGTCGGCGGGAATGCTGATATGGTCGGCGACAAAAACGATGAGCGCATCGGGATTCGGATTCTTGCAGTAGTCTTCGATGGCGGCGAGCTTTTCGTCGTTCGATCCGCGGCCAAACAGATTCTTCACTCCGCGCACGAAGAAAACCTGAAACGGCGCCATCAGCGAAGGTGTGCGGGCGCGGTCAAGAACTTCGGCCAGATCGTTTTCGGCGAGATCGAACTCGAAAATGCTGAAGTCGCGCAGTTCGGCGGGAACCAGATGTTGCAGAATCGCATCGCGAAAACGCTTGCGAAAAAACGCCTCATCGCCCACGAACACATAAGCCGCACGCAGCTTGCGGGACTCAAGCTCGCTGACAAAACGTTCGGCATTGGCGAAAGCTCGCATCAAGAAAGCGCGTCGTTGGACGAGCGGGCTTCGGGCTTCAGCTGCCGGGCTCCGGCTTTTCCGTTTAGGCTGCTGATCTGTCGCCGAAGCCCGATCGCGGAAGCCCGAAGCCTGAATCTTAGCACCTCAGTAGTCCTCCAGAATGTTGGAGACCAGGGTGCGGGCAAAATCTTGCGAGAGCCGGCGGAACGCGGGCGAGTCCTCTTCGAAGAAACTGGCAAGATCCTGCGAGACTTCATATTGCTCGCGAAACAGGTACGCCGGATTCTGGTAGATCACTTTCCCCTGACGGTCCGACAACGAAACTTTCATGCTCACCACGATGAGCACGCTCGCCGCCTGTCCTGTAGCCGAGTTGTAGGTGAGCGGCGAAGCCGACGTGGAAAGCACGGTTCCGCGCAGCGTGGCGTCAGCTCCTTCGCCCGGGTCGTTCAGGATGTGGTAATGCGTCCGCGTCGTGAATTCGCGCACCACCGAATTGGTCAGCATCTGTTCGATGCGATAAGTGTTGGTTTCGTTCTTGAACGTAGGAATGGCGATGGTCTTGACGTTCGCGGGAAGCTGCACCGAGTGCCCGACCGTGTGGTAGCCGCAGCCCGCGGTCGCGAGCAGCAGGAGCATCGCAGAAAAAAGCAGATTCCTCGCGGGCTTTCGCCCGCTCCGAATTACAAGAGTTGGTGGAGTGATCGGGCGCGCGAAAGAATGGCGGGTAAAGTTCTTACGGCAAAAAGCCCGCCCCAGCTTCATTGAATCTTACCCACCGGGCGAGTCGCGATCATGCTTTCGGCGCATTCCACGGCGGTCAGCGCCGCGATGCGAACGTTATCGGCCGCGGCCCACAGCCACACGCCATTGGGCTGGCTGGGATCGCGCTTCACCGAAAGCAGAATGTCTCCCTGTCCCGCGGCGGTCACGTTGCTGGCGGGATCGTCCTCCGGGCCGGGGACGACGATGTGATCGCCAGCCAGCGCCAACGCAAAATCCTGCGGATCGGTTTCTTTGGCGATCTCTTTCTTGGCTACCTCCAGAAAAAGTGCCAGCGCGTGGCCGTGAAAAATGGGAGCCTGCACCAGCATCAGCGAAGGGTTCGGCGCTCCGGTTCCCGCAATCTTCTGATAATGACGCAGTACGCGCGCCTCCACCGAATCCAGAGGCGCCTGCGCTTTTTGTCCGTAGCGCGCGATCATGTTGAAGGCGACCTGCGCGTCGTATATGTCCTTGGGCAAGGGCTGAAACGAAAGCAGGTTCACGGCCTGCTGGTGCAGTTCGTCCATACCTTTTTGCCCGCGTTCGGAGGCAGGCTCAAAGACAGTGGTCACGGCCCGGACGATGGCCCCGGCCTTCTGCGCTCGCAGCAGCAGCAACGCCAGGGTCACCGCGGCAGGATGCGCGGCCACACACGGCCCTGGCTGCAGATCCAAAGGCAGGACTTGCCCACGCTCCCGCTCCACCCATGGGGATCGCACAGCCGCGCCGGGCTCGTTCTCGAGCGCGCCCGAGAGATCAATGATGGCGCTGCCCGCGTCGCGCGCTCGCTTCCAGTTCTTGCGTGTGCAATCGGCATCGGAAGCGAAAAAAGTAAAGTCCACATGCTCGAACTGTTCGGCGCGCACGCTCTGAATGAAAGTGATCTCATCGCCCATCGCCTCGAGTTGTCCCAGAGCTTCGTCGTCATCGAGAAGGCGGATGTCCACGGCCGGAAAGTTGCGGTCGTTCAGCATTTCGGCAACTTCTTTGCCGCGCAGCGATGCGGCGCCCACAATCGCCGCCCGGTAGAGCGGGCCGCGGTTGCTCGCGGAGTGGGCCGGCAGAACGGGTTTTGGCGGAGTACTCATTTTTCTTGCGTTTTCATTTTCGCGGAGCGCTCATTTATTTGCCTGCTCATGAGGTCTGCGAAGCCTCGTGGTAAGGGGGTGTCGGCGGAGTGCTCTTGCGCCGGAACATCCACTGCAGTCGCCAGAACACTCCGGAAAACGTGTAGAACAGCGCCAGGGCGAACAGCGCGGGGCCCGAGAACACGAAAATCACCGCAAGCGGAGCCGCGAGAAACATGATCAGCCGGAACGGCCGGCGCGACCCAAAATCAATATCTTTGAAGCTGTAGAAACGCCAGGTGCTGACCATCAAATATCCCACCACCGCGATCATCGCGAGCCAAGTCAGCGCCATGTACCAGGAAGCAATCGGCTCTCCGCCCTCGAAATGCACCACCGCGGCAATCACGCCCGCACCTGCCGGAATCGGCATTCCCACGAAATATTTTTTCCCCGGACGCCCCGGGTTCGAAGGCTGCGCGTTCGAAGTGATATTGAAGCGAGCGAGGCGGCTGGCACCGGCCATCAGAAAAAGAAAGCTGGCGATGGCGCCCAGTTGGGCCAGCTTGATATGCCATTCTGTCAGCGAAACCTGCGGCATCATGCGAAAGCCCCAGGTCCATGCCAGCATGGCGGGAGCCACGCCGAAGGCGGTGACGTCCGCCAGGGAATCGAGTTCGCGGCCGAAGTCGCTGCTGGTACCGGTCATGCGCGCGATGCGGCCGTCGAGGCCGTCAAACAGAAACGCAAACCCGATCGCCTTGGCGGCAAGGTCCAGGTGCCAATACTCGGTGGCCGTCGCCTGCATGATCTGAAGAATCGCATAGTAGCCCGCCGCCAGATTTGCGGAAGTAAAAAGCGATGGGAGTATGTACATCCCCTTGCTCAGGCGCTGCCGCTGCTTGCGGACGGGTTGGTCCATTAGCGCGCCCTCTCGCTGCCGCGGGAGTTGCCGATCGCGGCCAGCTCGCCCTTGGGCTGAAGATGAGCCAGCACCGAAGCGCCGCCCTTCACCCGGTCGCCGACTTTCACCTGCAAAGCGGCGGTTGCGTCGAGCAGCACATCGACGCGCGAACCAAATTTGATGAGGCCCACGCGCTGGCCACGTTCGAGGCGGTCGCCGACCTTGGGGTGAAACACGATACGCCGCGCCAGCAAGCCCGCAATCTGCTTGAAGACCACGGTCTGCCCGTCGCCTTCCACGGTGACGATGTTCTGTTCGTTTTCGTCGGCGGAAGCTCGACTCATGGCGTTGAGGTACTTCCCGCGCTGGTAGCGGATTTCGCTGATGGTTCCCGCGATCGGCGAGCGGTTTACGTGGACGTTAAAAACGCTGAGGAAGATGCTGATGCGTGTGAGCTTGTTGCTTCCCGACGTCACCGGGGAAACGTCCGTGACCTTCCCGTCTCCTGGAGAAACTACGGCGCCGGCTTCCTGCGGGATGCGGCGCTCCGGATCGCGGAAGAACCACAAAAAGAAAGCGGCCAGCAGCAATGGAAAAATCGCCCACGCGGGATTCGTCAGCCAGCCGATGAGGATTGCGGCGGCGATCAGTGGCGCGGCGTAGAAGTAGCCATCACGAACCATGAGAGCTTTCAATTATAGAGCAGGCTGCCCAGGGTCGTTACGATTTGGTGGCTCGATCAGTTCTAAGTTTCCATGGTCGGCGTAGCGCCAGCAAGCGACAGCTTCTGGCTCACGGCTTGTTAGCCCTCTACGCTCCAGCGGAATCGCGTGACCGCGACCACGCCGAACAATAGTGCGAAGAACAGCAAGATCACGATGGGCATGAGCGCCGAAGAGAATCCCAGGCCGCGCCAGGTCATAGCATCCAATCCATCCATCGCCCACCGCGTGGGAATGACCACGGTAAGTTTCTGTAGCCATGCCGGAAAGATAAAAGTTGGCACCCACGCGCCACCGAGCATCACCATGAAGAGCGTGGCCATAATGGAGTAGCCACGTGTGGCCTCGGGGGTCTCGCCGAGAGCGGCGACCATGAGGCCGAACGCGGCGGTCATCAACGAAAAAGCGGCGCAGACGCCAACGAAACCCGCGAAACTGCCTAGTATTCGGACGCCAAACACCACTCGCGCGAAGGTGAAGAGCACGGCCAGAATGAATCCCGCCATCAGCGACGCACTCACCGTCCGGCTGCCCAGCAGCATGGTGCGGGAAAGCGGCGCGGCCCGCAGGCGCTGCCAGAGCCCGGTCTGGCGGAGAGTCAGCAGCGCGATTCCGACATCGAGTCCCATGAAGAGAATGAACTGAACGCCCATGCCCGCGAACGCGTGCGCGTATCCGTTGTATTCCACGTTTTGCCCCGACGTGATGGCTTCCTCGCGAGTCTCGTATGGCATGGTCAGGCCGCCGGATACTTCTGCTTGTCCAGATGCGCCCGATGTTCGTCGCTCATCTTGCCGCTCGTTTAATTCCTTAACACTGCTCAGCAAATCGCGCAGGGGCTTTCGGACGTCCGCGGGGAGTTGGGAATCAGCCTCCACGTGCGCGAGACTTTCGTCCACCATCTCGCGGCCGCCGCTGCCGGTGAACATTTCTTTGCTCACGGTCTGCATTACCGCACCGGCCAGGATGCCTTTCACCATGCCGAGTTCCACGTTGTGGGAAGGGTCGTAGAGGATGTCCAGCTGGGGCTTCGACGCGGCCGTAAAAAGCGCTCGTCCGGCGTCCTTGCCGAAATCTTTGGGGATGACGATGGTGGCAGTTGCTTTCCCTTTGCGAACCGATTCGCGCGCATCGTCCAAAGTAGCCGGCTTCACGTCGAGGTTCTTATCGCCGGCGAGCTGCGCGATCAGCCCCCGCGAAATGTCGCTGCCGTCCTGGTCAACCACCAGAAGCGGCACTTTGCTCATCTCCGCGCTGCCTTTTTGCCCGCCAAACAGGTAGCCGAAAAAAGACGCCAACACAATGGGAACCAGTATCCCGACCACCACGGCTTTGCGGTCGCCGAAAAACAGGAGCAGATCTTTTCGCACCAGAGCCAGGAAGGGAATCATTATGAGTCTCGAAGGCTCCTTCCTGTGAGAGTAAGAAAAACGGTCTCAAGATCGGGCTGCTCGCTCGAGACATGATGGAAGCAATGCCCGTTCTCGGCCAGCCAGCGCAGAACACCCGGCGCTTCCCGGGACAGGTCGTGAACTCCAACCCGCAGCGTATTCTGTTTCAGCTCAGCGGACTTTACACCAGGCAAGGCCAGCATCTGCTCCGGTTTGAAGCCGTCGACAAGGTCGAGCTCGACGGCGATTATGTTCGTCACGGGCAAGAGTTGGTGCAGCGCCTGTAAGGTGTCGTTGGCGATTACCTTTCCATGATCGATGATCACAATGCGGTCGCAAAGGCGCTCCGCCTCTTCCATGTAGTGCGTGGTATAGATGAGAGTTTTGCCGCGCTTTTTCAGGGTTTCCAGATTTTCAAAAATTGCGTTTCGGCTTTGCGGGTCGACACCAACCGTGGGCTCATCGAGCAGCAGAATCTGCGGGTCGTGCAGCAGAGCCGCGGCCAGATTCAAGCGCCGTTTCATGCCGCCGCTGAACGTTCCGACTTTGTGGTTGGCGCGATCGGAAAGCGCCACCAGGTTCAGAACATCGTCGATTGCGTGCTTTGCCTTCGCCCCGGCGAGCGAGTAAAGCGCCGCGAAGAAAGTCAGGTTGTCGCGGGCCGTGAGTTGGTCGTAGAGCGCCATGTCCTGCGGAACCAGGCCGATCTTCAGCTTAACTGGGTCGGTATCGCTCTTCACCTGATTGCCTTCGATGAGGACTTCGCCGGAATCGGCGCTCAGCAATCCCGCAATGATGGAGACGGTTGTCGTTTTGCCGGCGCCGTTCGGGCCGAGCAGGCCGATGGTCTCTCCGCGATCCACCCGAAAGCTGACGTCGCTGACGGCCACCAGCGGACCGTACCTCTTCGTAATGTCTTTCACTTCAAGCATGGCTCAAGCACTGCTGCTCCGTGTGGAGTTGACCCAGAATTTCCCTTCAGATTAAGAAGGGCATCATCATATACGGTGTGGGCTCTTCGAGAGTTCGGCAAAACGTCTAAGAGCCTGAAGCGATGCGCAAAGGAAGGATCTTGGGGGGGAACAGGAAAGCCGCAGGCTGGAGCGCTGGCTGGAGATAGTTTAATCCCTCAGCGGCCACGACCGCTCCGGGACCGCCAAGTTTCTTAGGCTACGTGTACGCCGTACTGCTGCCGATACTGCCGCTCGATGGACTCCATCTGGTCCTTGAGGCGGAGTTTCAGCTTCTTCAGACGAACTTCTTCCAGCTTTTCGTCTTCGCTGAGATATCTTTTTTGGGTGAGTGATTCGAGGCGTTTTGAATACTGCGTGTGCTCCTGAGCCAATCGTTGGAACTCTTCGTGACTGGTCAGCAGCAGCTCTCTAGGAGTCATCCAGCAGACCTCCAAACCGGGATTACGCTCAAGGTAGCACAGCACCATAAGCGGTTCAATGCCCAAAAGTGGTGCACGTCTCATTATGAGAATCGATAGGGAATCGATTAGGTAGACTAATCAGGGTCAGCGGTCGCTTGTCGAGCCGTGGGTCAAGACCAGGCGATACAGGACCGCGTCTTCCTGCGGATTAGCGTAGTAGAGCTTGCGCCGGCCGATCTGTTCGAACCCGAGCTGAATATAGAGTGAACGCGCCGCCTGGTTTGACTCGCGCACTTCCAGAAACACTCGCTCACTGTTTGTTTCGCGGGCGCGAGCAAGCAGTGTCGTGAAAAGCTGCGTGGCCAGCCCTTTTCTGCGGGAAGCAGGGGCTACGACAATGTTCTCCAGTTCCCACTCGGGACCGATTTGATTGGCGATGAGGAAGCCGAGAACGCGAGTGGCGATGCGCGAGGGTGCCGATTCGAGTTGCAGTTCTGGGGCGTGCTTGGCACCGTCGGCGCTCTCCTCAACCAGAAGAACAAGTCTGCGTGGTCCGTCTCCGCGAGTGCTGAACAGGTCTTCATATTGCCGCTGCGACCAGTGAGAGGCCGTGGGGCATCGCGACTCAAGGTCAAGCATGGCAGGAATGTCAGCGGCGATAGCAGGGCGAACGCTCAATTGGTTTCACTTTTCCTGTCTGCGATTCGGCTTTTGCTAGAAGCTATGAGGTGACCTTCGCCAGAATCTCCGCGTCGGTGCGCCGGACATAATTTGCTTCCAGCTGCTCTGGCGAAACGGTTTCGCCTGACCGGATTTTTCTCCATCCAATGCGCGCAATCGTGCCCGCGTCGATCGCCTCAACCAGCGAAATGGAAAGCCGTGCGGTCCGTGCGGCCTCGGCCAGCGACTGGTCGGACGTGGCGAGAGTTGCTCCTCCGGTCGACGCGTTTTGTGTTTCCGAGCTTGGCAGTTGCCCTCGTTGCGATTCCGAGAAAACTTCTTCTCGTTTGAGAAGCCGCTCCGTTCGAACCAGCGCCGACTGGCCGGACACATCATATTCTCCGCAGTAAACCTCGCCGCGGCCCGCGTCGAGAAGCGCCAGGACTCTGCCTTGCACTTTCGCCCCGACTGCCACAGCCTCCAACAAAGAAACCGATGCAATCGGCTTCTGCAGAATCTCGGCGAGCGCCTTGATCGCCGCTAAGCCAATTCGCAATCCGGTAAACGATCCTGGCCCGGAGGCCACGGCGAAGGCTTCGATGTCATGCTTGCCGAATTCATGCTTTGTCAACAAAGCCGCGATTTGCGGCACCAGTTGCGCCGAGAAAGTCCCGCCAGAAAGGGAAACGACCTCGATTACCTCGCAGTTGTCGTCCACATCGCCGCGCGCCAGCGCGATGCTGCCAGACCTGCCCGAAGTGTCGGTCGCGAGAAGAAGCATTTCTGATTTTCCGTGGTTGAGAAGTTTCTTGGTTTATCCGTGGCGATCCGCGAAAATCCGTGGCCAAATTACTTGCCTATCCCTGCACCAACTCCAGTAACACCCCGCCCGCACTCGACGGGTGCACGAACACGTAACCATGCCCACCCGCGCCAGTCTTGATCTGTTCTGAAACCAGTCGCACGCCGTCTTTCTTCAGCCGCGCGACGGCCGCAGGCAGGTCCGGAACCTTGAGGCACACGTGATGCAGCCCTTCGCCACGCTTGGCGATGAATTTCGCGATCGCCGAATCGTCCGAAGTCGCCTCCAGCAGCTCAAGACGGCTTTCACCCACTGGCACCATCACCAGACGCACCTGTTCTTGCTCCACGGTCTCTTCCGGCGAAACGCTGAGGCCGAGCTTCTCATAGATCACCTTCGCCGCAGCCAGCGACTTCACTGCGATGCCGAGATGATCAATGGAAAATTCCATTTCCGTTTCCGCCTGACTAAGTTCTTGTCATTCCGAGCAAAGCGAGCAATCTGCAGTCTTTCACTTCCTCCCGGACTCCGCCGCCTGCGCCCACGCCTTTTCCAGCATGGTATCGCGCAGCATCGTGACCAGACGTTCCTGCCAGTTCTCCACGCTCTTTTTCAGGGCATGATTTTCTTTCTGCAGATAAGTTTCGTATTCCGCGATTGCGGCCGCCAATTCTTTCACGCCGGTTCCTTCGCTGGCCACAGTCTTCACAATCGGTGGCGTCCAACCGTCGTGGCGCAAAGCCAGCGACTGCAGCGCTCGAATCTCGCGCTCCACGCGCTCGGCGCCCTCGTGGTCGCTCTTGTTGATCACAAAGATGTCGGCGATTTCCATGATGCCGGCCTTGATGGTCTGCACGTCGTCGCCCATGCCGGGGACGAGAATCACGATGGTGACGTCGGCGAGGCGCACAATTTCGACTTCGTCCTGACCCACGCCGACGGTTTCGATCAGCACCAGGTCGCGCCCGGAGGCGTCGAGCACCGTGGCCACATCCGCGGTGGTTCGCGCCAGTCCGCCCAGCGATCCTCGCGTCGCCATGCTTCGGATATAAATGCCGGGGTCGGCGAAGTGTTCCTGCATGCGGATGCGGTCGCCGAGAATCGCGCCGCCCGTGTAGGGACTGGTCGGGTCGACGGCGATGATTCCGATAGTGCGCTTAGCTTCATTATCGCTGACGTCGTTATCGCCCGCACGATAGAGCCGCGCCAGCTGATCGACGAGCGTGCTCTTGCCCGCGCCCGGCGATCCTGTGAGCCCGATAATGCGTGCGTGCCCACTGTGCGGAAACAGTGCCTTCAACAGATCGGACCATCCCGGTGCATGATTCTCGACCACGGAAATCGCGCGCGCGAGGGCGCGGATGTCGCCGGAGCGCAACTGCTCAATCCAAACTTGGAGATCGGGCTGGAGGTCGCGATTCAAGCGATCAGTGTAAAGCAGCGGCAGGCAAACTGAAACTATCGGCGCCGCTGAAATCTGCGGCGCGAACGAATTGCCGAGGCTCATTGCCCGCCGACCCGGTGCGAGGTAGATTGAACGCGAGGCTCATTGCCCGCCAACATTTGGAAACCACTTCCCAAGCCGCGCGCACCATTCGCGCCAGCACGGCCGCATGGCCAGGTTGGGTTCCACTGCTTACATTTCCGGCCGTCACCATTCTGCTGCGCGATCACATGCCGGCGTGGGTATTCATGTGGACGCTGTCCTTCGCGATTTTCCTCGGGCTCAAATGGCAGACCTGGTGGCAAGCTCGCGATCACGTTTCCCACGGCACAGGACGGTCGCTTGCTTATCTAGCGGCGTGGCCCGGCATGGATGCGGAAACTTTTCTCAATTCCCGCAACGTAGTCCCGTCGCCGCAATTTAAAGAGTGGCTTTGGGCGGCTGTGAAAACATTGTTCGGAATCCTGCTGCTATGGACGATTGCGCGTCGCATCCCGCAAACGCAAGCGTTGCTTCGCGGCTGGGTCGGCCTTTTCGGCTTAATCTTCCTGTTGCACTTCGGCGGCTTCCATTTGATTGCGTTGTTCTGGCAGGCATGCGGAATTGCGGCGCAGCCCATTATGTCTAAGCCCATCCTGTCGAAGACGCTCAGCGAGTTTTGGGGCAAGCGCTGGAACCTCGGGTTCCGTCAGCTCGCTTACGATTTGATTTTCCGGCCTCTGCACAAACACATTGGCGTAGCCGCCGCGAGTCTGCTGGTGTTTCTCGCGTCCGGCGTGATCCATGATCTTGTGATCTCGCTGCCAGCGCGTGGCGGATACGGCTTACCCACCGCCTATTTCATTTTGCAAGGCCTCGGCGTCACGCTGGAGCGCTCCGGGTTCGGCCGTCGAATCGGTTTGCAGAAGGGAATCGCCGGATGGTTCTTTATGCTAGCAATCGCGGCCGGCCCGGTCTTCTGGCTCTTTCATCCTCCGTTCGTGTTGCGGGTGATAGTTCCTTTTATGTTTGCGATTCGCGCTCTGTGACTAACTTTATGACCAACTCCATGGTGGAACGACTCTTCGATGTCGACCTGTGGCTGGCTGGCGCCGGTCACTTCGTCATCCTGATTGCCAGCTCTCAAGTCCCGTCCCGCCTGCGCTGGAAGCAGGATCTGGCGCAGCTCATGCCCTTCAACCGAAAGCTGCTGTGGGTGCAGGGCGGTTTCACGGTGCTGACGATCATCGCCTTCGGCGCCCTCACCCTGAGTCTGCACGCGGAATTGCTGCGTGGCGACCGCGCCGCGATGGGATTAGCCTGCTTTATCGGAAGCTATTGGACGGCGCGCATTCTGATCGACGCGTTTTACTTTTCGCACGAAGATTGGCCCAAGGGGAGACAGTTCGTAGTCGGGCATATCCTGTTGACCTGCCTGTTCGCAGCACTGGCGGCCAGCTACTGGGGATTGTTCGTGTGGCAGGTGTGGTTAAAAGCTAAGAGCTAGAAAGGCAATCACCCCAAGGTGGCGGCCGCGCTCGAAACTAATATCTGACAACGTCGCAACCTGGGCAGGACCACCGCGGCCCCGCGGCCAGCGGAGTGGCGCAAAATGGGCAGATTGTGTCGGTCGCTGGCTGAACGGTCGCCCGCAAGTGTCGCAATGACGATTCTTTGGGCGTGCGGAGCAGATTCCATAGTACGAGACCGGCCGCGACGGGCCCAGCGATGCGGAATACCCAGTGTATCGCCACCTCATCCGGAGTGACGGGTGCACCCCAGAAGATCGCAGAAAAAAGTGTAAGCACCAGCAAGGCCGCCCACTTGAATGATCGCCGGGTTCGGGGGCTTGTGTGGGGGTCTTTCTTGCAAAAGGCGCACCGCCAATGCTTCCACAAACCGACGGGCAGAATCGGAATCCAGAAAATGTGCCCAACATCGAAAGTCCGAATTGCCACAGCCCTGCATGCCTGCCCGCATGTAAGGCAGTAGTCGTTGCGAAAA
>JBEKDY010000014.1:0-35411 GCA_050014115.1 Candidatus Sulfotelmatobacter sp.
TCCACAGCCACCGCGCCCGTATTCAGCTGATGATAGAGCGTGTCACCTTCCAGCAACTCCATCGCGATAAACGACTGGTCGCCCACTCGCTCGACCGCATAAATCGTGCAGATGTTGGGATGGTTCAGCGCCGACGCAGTACGTGCCTCCAGCAGAAAGCGGTCCAGCGCATTTTGATCGCGCGCAAGTTTCGGCGGCAAAAATTTCAACGCCACCCGCCGCCCCAGATCGAGGTCCTGCGCCTCATAAACAATCCCCATCCCGCCGCTCCCCAGCTGCCCCGTGATGCGGTAATGCGAGATGGTTTGCCCAATCATAAGAAAATGTCCAAGTGGAAATTCATTTTAGCGCGAATCGGTTTCTATTGAGCCATTAGCTCTTAGCCGTTAGCCATTAGCCACCACAAAGCGGGTGCCCCATTTCTCGCGTCTGTTGCGAGAAGTGGGGCTTTTGACCTTGGAAGCTCCCGTTGCTTCGGCGCGTCTCTAGGGGAGCGATATTGTTCACACCTTATTCCAAACCAGATCGATGGGCACGAGCGACGTGCGGGCCCCATCATTTCCCTAACTCTTCCACGGACTCAGATGTTTCGGCTCGTAGATACTAATTCTCCCGCCACCAGGAAGCGTGAAGCTCGCAAGTCTTCCCCACCGCTGTTCGCTCACTTCCGAAACCTTCACGTTCTTCGCCTCGAGTTCCTTTAAAGTCGCCGCAATGTCATCGCACATCAGGGACAGTTCGTGCCTGTCCCGATTCTCCGCAGTCGCGTTCTCCAAAGTGGGCCTCTCTGCCGCACCGACCCCCAATTCGTGAAAAGCCACTTCCGATCGCGGCATCGCAAAAATCAACCAGCCCCGGCCTGTATCCACGAAAGGGAACTGCAGCACATCGCGAAAAAAAGCCCGGTCCGCTTCCGGATCTTTCGTGTAGATAATCACATGCGCCCCGTTAATCATCGCGCGACCTCCGGCTTCCCAGCACTGACGGTCCTCTTCTCATCGCACAGCCAACTCCACAACGCCCCACGAGGACCGGGAGCAGTTTACAATCCCCCCAATGCTCGCGCTGGCCATAACCGCCGCCGTCACTGCAGCTGCTGCGACCGCTGCGACGGCGAGTTACCAATCCATGGCCCCCACTGGGCAGTGGTATGGACAAACTTTCACCGGCCTCGCGCGCGGCACAAAACAAATCGCTCTCACCTACGACGACGGCCCCAACGATCCCCACACCCTGAAGTTGCTCGAGATTTTAGCCAAGCACAATGTAAAGGCAACTTTTTTCATGATCGGCCGCTACGCCCAGCAACGTCCCGATATCGCCCGCGAAGTCGCTCGCGCCGGCCACGCCATCGGCAATCACACATTCACCCATCCCTTGCTGACCTTCAAGAGCGACGCCGAGATTCGCCGTGAACTCTCCGGCTGCCGCGCCGCCCTCAGCGACGCCGTGGGTCAGCACACCAATCTTTTTCGTCCTCCCTTCGGTGGACGTCGCCCCGCCGTGCTCCGCATCGCCCGTAAGTTGGGAATGGAGCCCGTCATGTGGAACGTAACCGGCTACGATTGGACCGCACCCGCAGCCGCAGTAATCGAACGGAAAGTCGCAAAGCAAATCCGCGGCGGAGATGTGATCCTGTTACACGACGGCGGCCACCAGGCAATGGGCGCCAACCGTTCCCCGACCGTGGCCGCCACCGAACAGCTGCTCATCGCCTATAAATCCGAAGGCTACGATTTTGTCACCATCCCGCGCATGATGAGCACTCATATTAAATAATCATGTTAAATAATCGAGCCTGAATCTCGGCCGATCGGGAGCTCCCATGAACCGCGTCCTCCTCTTTCTCCTTATCAGCGCCATCACATCCGCAGCACAGCCCAAGGCTCTTTTCTACATGACCACCAATCCCACGTCCGTGAAGTCCTTTGCCGACCATGCCGACAAAATCGACATCCTCGTGCCTGCCTGGTATGAAGTCGACGGCAACGGGCTAATGTGGGGCGCACCGAATCCGTTCGTGCTGCAGACCGCCGCCCAGCACCACGTGCCGGTCATGCCCATCGTCGCCACTACCGTGCAGTCTGACCTCCACAAACTTTTCACCACTCCAGCGGCGCGCCAGGCCTTCATCGACTCCGTTCTCAGCGAATGCAAAAAGAACGGCTACACCGGCTTTCAAATCGATTTCGAAAACGTGAAGTGGACCGACCGCGATCTCCTCTCCGCCTTCGTCGCCGAAACTGCCGCCGCGCTCCACAAGGAGAAACTGCAACTCACCATCGCCACCGTGCCCAACGCCCCCGGAGCTCCCGGAGAAAGCGGCTTCTCGCACTGGCTCTATGCCAACTGGCGGGGCGCTTACGATCTGAAGGCGCTCGCCCAGTCCGTCGATCTGATTTGCCTGATGACCTATGATCAAAACACTCGCTACACCCAGCCCGGTCCCGTCGCCGGCTATCTCTGGACGGTGCAGCAATTGGACTACGCCCTGCAGTTCGTTCCCCGGGAAAAGTTGTCGCTCGGTATTCCCGTCTATGGCTATCACTGGTTCGCCGGTGAACCCGGCGAGAGTGACAAGCCGAACCCCACCGCCGAATATATCGGCCAACAGGAAGTCGACCAATATCTCGCCGCCTATCATCCGCATCCCGAGTGGGACACTTCCGATCGCGCGGCCTGGTTCTATTTCTACAAAGACGATACCAGGGAGTGGGTTTTCTACACCGATAAACGCGGTTTTCAGGAACGCTGGAATCTAGCTCGCGACCGCAAGTTACAGGGCTTCTGCTCGTGGGTGCTCGGCAACGAAGATCCCGAAATCTGGACGGTGTTGCCCTCGCATAAATAAAATTTCACCTCAGGAAATTACGGCTTCGCGAACGCCAGCTTCGCCGCCGCAATCGTCTGCTGCACATCCTGCTCCGTATGTGTCGCTCCCAGAAACGCCGCCTCATATTGCGATGGCGGCAAGTAGACGCCATTGTCGAGCATCCCTCGGAAGAATTTCCCAAACGCCTCGGTATTCGATTTCGAAGCGCTATCCCAATCCTTCACCGGCCCCTTCGTAAAGAACCACGTAAACATCGATCCCACCCGGTTGTGGCATAGCGTAACGCCCGCCTCTTTTGCCGCCGCCGCCACGCCCTCCACCAGTTCGCCGCTCAACTTTTCGAGGCGCGGATAAATCTCCTGTTTGTGATCGCGCAAATGTTTCAGGGTCGCGCATCCCGCCGCCATGGCCAGCGGATTCCCCGAAAGCGTCCCCGCCTGGTACATCGGACCCAGCGGCGCCACCAGATCCATAATCTCGCTGGGCCCGCCGTAGGCGCCCACCGGCAGCCCGCCGCCAATGATTTTTCCCATCGTCGTCAGGTCCGGGCGAACGTTGTAAATCTCCTGTGCCCCGCCAAACGCCAGCCGGAATCCGGTCATCACTTCATCGAAGATCAGCACCGAATGTTCGCGTTCGGTAATCAGTCGCAGCGCCACCAGAAAATCGTCCGCAGCCGGCACGCAGCCCATGTTCCCCACCACCGGCTCTACAATTACGCAAGCAATCTGGTGCTTGAACTTCTGGAACGCATGCTCGACAGCAGCAATGTTGTTGAACGGCAACGCCACCGTGAACTGTATAAATTCTTCCGGAACGCCCGCCGATCCCGGAATCCCCAGCGTCGCCACGCCCGACCCCGCCTTCACCAGCAAAGCATCCGCATGCCCGTGATAGCACCCCTCAAACTTCACAATATATTTTCTCTTCGTGTAAGCTCGCGCCAGCCGGATCGCCGACATCGTCGCTTCCGTCCCCGAACTCACGAAGCGCACCTTCTGCATCTGTGGAAACGCGGATATCACCAGCTCCGCCAGATCGGCCTCCGACGGCGTCGACGCCCCGAAACTCGTGCCGTTGCAAGCCGCGCTCAGAATTGCGTCCAGCACATCCTGATCCGCGTGCCCCAAAATCAGCGGACCCCACGACCCGATGTAGTCGATGTATTCGTTGTCATCCGCATCCCAGATGTGCGATCCCTTGCCCCGTACAATAAACACCGGATCGCATCCCACCGCGCGAAACGCCCGCACCGGCGAATTCACGCCGCCCGGAATCATGCTCTCCGCGCGCTGTTGCAGCCGCCGCGACTGTTCGACCTTCCGCGATGTTGTGGACGGCATCACATCCTCCAGCGCCTGGAACATTTTTTGAATACGCGCAAGTTTAAAGTCTTGTCATCCTGAGCGAAGCGAAAGCCCGCCCTGAGCGAAGCCGAAGGGAACTGCTTGCAAGTCCCTACTGGCGGCCTCCGGAGGCGTGTCCTCGCTTGCGTGCGGCGCAACCACTGCACACAGCAAAACGCCGCCGCTCCTCCATGAACCGACCACTATAGCAGCGCCCGCACCCGCAAATTAACCAGATATTCACCATCCGTCCATCATTCTGCAACATTGCGGCGCTACTCTGAAGTCCATCAAGATGCCCTTCTAACCGGGAGGGTTTGAAGGACGGCTTCGGGGGCTCCGAGCCGTCTTTTTTATTTTCCCCGCCACGACGTTTCCTTTCCTCGATACAAAAATCAGCACCGCAAATGTACTAGAGCATGTATGCCACGGGTTCCTTCGTGTACCTTTAGCGCCCTTAGCGGTCAGAGATGTTTGCCCTTGTTCCTGCTTTTGACCGCGCTCTCGCTCTCGACCTCGTCCTCTGTAATACTTGGACTGCTCCCGCTTTTCTCGCGTCTGTAATATTCCTTTAACCAACGCTGCGTAGGCTCGATGGACCGCAAAATGGGTCGTGAGATGCAGCAGCAACCGGCACGTACGTCGGATCAGCAGACCCCTGGTGGGAGCGCCGTCGGCCGGCTCGTAGTTAACCATGGTTAACTATTCGTGTTATATTTACGTTAATCATTTACGCGGGGTTCGGAGATAACTGAAGCGAACGTCCGCAAGGGTCCGAGGCTTGCCCAGATTCATTTTTGGAAAATACTTGGGAGTCCATGAGAAGTTGCACGCAACTCGCGCATCCCGGCAGACGCTTTGTCTTCTGCTCTGTAGTCGCGATCGCTCTCGCAGCTCCCGTCCTCGCCCAGCAACCCGATGCGCCGTCTTCCGCGCCCCAGGCCTCCGCTACCGTAACAACCCCAGCCTCCGACCCCAAGCCGACCGACACACGCGCCGATCCACCCGCCGCCCCTCCCGACAACGACAACCCCGAAACCATGCTCCCACATTTCAAAGACACGCGCTTCTGGCTCTCCGGCCAGGCCAATTTTATTTTTCAGGCGCACCCTGACTTCACTTCCCCCTATAGCGGCAAGAACAGCCTCAGCGGAAACTACGAAAAAGCGACCTCCCGCGTGCTGACGCTCTACACTGGCGTCCGCCTCAACCACTCCACCGAACTACTCGTCGACCTAGAAGAAGCCGGCGGAGCCGCCCTCAGTACCGGCCTGGGCTTGGCCGGTAACACCGATCTCGACATCGTCCGCAATCCCTCGCTCAGCAAAGCTCCCTATCTCGGCCGCGGCATGATTCACAAAGTCTTCGCGCTTAGCAAAGACAGAGTCGAAAGCACACGCACCTATCTTTCGCTCTTCGACGAACTTCCCCGGCGCCGTCTCGAAATCCGCTTTGGCAAGTTCAGCATGCCCGACTTCTTCGACGTCAACTCCGTGGGCTCCGACACTCACTTCCAGTTCATCAACTGGGCCACCGACAACAACGGCGCATGGGACTACGCCGCCGACACTCGCGGCTACACCGTCGGTGCCGTTGCCGACTTTGAAGACCGCAATTGGGGGTTCCGTTTCGCCGAGGCCCTCATGCCCAAGGTCGCTAACGGCATCGATCTCGTATGGCGCCCGTGGCAGGCCCGCGGGGAAAACTTCGAATATGAGTTGCGACACGGATTCATCCCCCAGAAAGCCGGAGTAGTGCGCCTTCTGGCCTACGTTAACCACGCCAACATGGGAATCTACCGCGACGCCGTCATTCAGTTCGAAGATGGCCAGCTCGACGAGAGCGTTCCGGAAATCACGAACCATCCCTGGCACATCACCGCCAAATATGGCTTCGGCGTGAATCTGGAACAGAATCTCACGCGCAACTTCACCGCCTTTGCGCGCTGGGGATGGGACAACGGTAAAACCGAATCATTCGCCTACACGGAAATTGATTCCACCGTGGTTGAAGGTATCGGAGCGAATGGCGCCAAGTGGCATCGCAAGCAGGACCGCGCCGGCATCGCCTTTCTCACCAACGGAATCAAGAAAGACCATCAAGACTATCTGGCCGATGGCGGCCTCGGCTTTCTCCTCGGCGATGGAAAGCTCAACTATGGCCGCGAAAACATTCTCGAAACCTACTATACCCTGCACGTGTGGCGCGGCCTCTACGTCGCTCCCGGCACGCAGTACATCGTCGATCCCGGCTACAACCGCGACCGCGGCCCCGTCTTCGTCGGCTCCTTCCGCGCCCACATGGAGTTTTGAAAATCCAGCCCCTATGTCTCCGCCATCACAGAAATCGATCCAGAACGGCCGTGTCGAGTTCTTCGATGCGCGCGATGACTGGGTCGTTTGTGATGAATCCCGTTGCATTCGCTTGAATGGCGGTCGCTGCCTGCAGAGCATCCGGCGTCCGCAACTTATAGGTGGCGCGGATTCGTGCGGCAATGTCAGCCGTTTCCAGGTCAGGGGCAACCCATCGCAAATTGGGATACGTGGAAAGTAGTCCGTAGAATTCGTCAATCCTGCGCTCGTCATCGTCCCGATAAGACGGCACCAGCAACTGCGTCATCGTGATGGTCGAGGTCACCGCCTCATGGCCTGCTCGTTCCACCCAGGCAAAAACCGAGTCGGAGAGCGCGAGGTAGCGGTGATTGGCCTCGAGTTGATAAATAAAGATGCTGGTGTCGATCGCGATCCGGCGGTGGCGCCGGAGAAAAAGCCGAAGTGGCTCTACTCCCAACTCTTGCGTTCCTTCTTGACGTGTTGCGAGGGATAGCTCTTACCCGCCAGACCTCGAATTGCCGCCCGGTACGAAGCTGGTTTCTGCAGCACCAGCACTCGCTCTCCGCGGACCACCACCAGCACCTTATCGCCGGCTCTTAAATCGAGCGCCTGACGTGCTTCCCGCGGAATTACGATCTGATTCTTCGAGGAAACTGTTGCTTGAGCCATGCTTTACATTTTAGCAGAAAGTAAAGGCATTCGCCCGTTATATTTGTTGTCCTCGCCCTGCGCCTGGCCCGCTACGTCTCCACCTTCACGCCCTTCCAGAACGCCACGTACCCCTTGATCTGCTTCGCCGCCGCCTTCGGCTCCGGGTAATACCATGCTGCCCCGTCATTCCGTTTGCCGTTCACCTCAACATCGTAGTAACTTGCCGTCCCTTTCCACGGGCAAACCGTATGCAGTTCGCTGGGCTGGAAATATTCTTTGCGAATTGCGTCCGGCGGAAAATACTGGTTGCCTTCCACTTCCACTGTCTGGCTGCTGTCGGCGAGCACCGCACCTTCCCACATTGCTTTTGCCATGATGCGCATTTAGATTCCTAACCAGGACAACGGTTGCACAATCCCTGGAGGCACGATGGAAGTAACCCCAGCCGACCCGATCACCACAGCGCAGTTCAACGGACACTCCATGGTCGGCTCACTTCAGCGCGTGCTGGTGTGCTCGCCGCGCACCGCCGGATGGAATCGTCCCGAATACGTTGCACGCTGGCGCGACCTCGGATTCCACCACGCTCCCGACTTCGCAACCGCCCAGGCGCAGCACGACGCCCTCTGCCGGGAACTTGCCGCCGCGGGTGCAGAAATCATCGAACTCGCGCCCGCGCCCGAACTTTCTCTCGACGCCGTTTATGCCCACGACGCCTCTCTCTCCACCGATTTCGGACTCATCGTCATGCGTCCAGGTAAACCCAATCGAATCTTCGAGGGCCAGCACCAGGGCGCGTTCTGTTTACGCTTCGGCATCCCCACGCTGGCTAAAATCATCGCTCCCGGCGCCACCGAAGCCGGAGACATCCTCTGGCTCGCTTCGACATCGCACGACGCAAACACGCTGCTCGTCGGCCACGGTTACCGCACTAGCGCCGCAGGCATTCAGCAACTTCACGATCTTCTCGCGCCCAAAGGCGTCGAAGTTCTTTCCGCGCCGCTGCCCTACGGCCCCGGACCCTCCGCCTGCCTGCATCTGATGTCGCTGATCAGCCTGCTCGATGAACACACAGCCCTGGTCGACCTGTCCTGGCTTGCAGTCGAAACTGTCGAACTGCTCAAGTCGCGCGGCTACCGCTTCATCGAGATCGACCCCTCCGAGCGCGACACGCTTGCCTGCAACGTCCTCGCTCTCGGCGGCAAGCGCCTGCTCGCCCTCGAAGAAAACAGCAAGACCAACGCGCGCCTCCGCGCCGCCGGCTTCGACGTCCGCACTTTCCCCGGCAGCGAACTCTGCATCAACGGCAGCGGCGGCCCCACCTGCCTGACCCGCCCGCTGTTGCGAGGATAATTGCGAGAAGTGTTCCCTCAGGAACGTTTGTGCAAAACTCCTTTCTGTGGATTGCAAACGGCTGGATTGCATCAGGTTGCACGTCGCAGGTTGAGACCTGTGGAAATCGAGAAATTCGGGAGGCGTTTTCTTAGCCCTCGCGCAGGCAGAAATACATGCCAAAATCCGCCGGCAAGAGTCCCTTCGACTTCGCTCAGGGCAGGTCCGCGCCACAGGTGCACTCCTGCTAAAATAATCCTCGCATGCTGCTTCCGTTCGTCCGCGAACTCTTCGCGGACGTGGAGAAACTTTCCGCCTTCGCGCGTGTAGCCTCCCACCTGCGGGAGGGCACGGGGCGGACACGTGTTTCCGGCCTCACTCCTACCGCCAAAGCCTTGCTGCTCGTGCTTTTGCAGCGCCGCGCCGAACGCCCGCTCATCGTCGTTGTAATCGACAATCGCGCCGTCGAAGATTTCGTCCCCATTCTCCGCGGATTCTGCGAACTCACCGCCGCCTGCGATCCGGAAGCCGTCGTCTCGCTGCCCGCCCGCGACGTGTTGCCGTTTCAGAATCTTTCGCCGCATCCTGAACTGCAGGAAGAGCGCGCCACCGCCCTGTGGAAGATTTCCACGGGCACCGCATCGATCGTAGTGACGCCAGTCGCGGCCACGGCCATCCGCCTGCGCGCCGGGGAGTTTTATTCCGATCTCGCGCGCACCATTCGCCGCGGCGAATCGCTCGATACCGACGCTCTGCTCGCGCACCTGAACACCGTCGGCTACAGCCCCGCCGACGTCGTCGAGATGCCCGGCCAGTACGCCCTGCGTGGTGGCATCCTCGACGTATACTCTCCCGAAGCCGAGCGCCCTGTGCGCATCGAATTCTTCGGCGACGAAGTCGATTCCATCCGCCGCTTCGATCCCGCTTCGCAGCGTTCCTCGAATCCCGTGGATGAAGCGCTCCTGCTGCCGCTCACCGAAACTCCGGTCAGCGATCACCTGCTGGCCGCGATCCACACGCGACTCTCCGGCAAACGCATAGTCAGTTCGGGAGAGCCGGGCTCGCAGGAAATTGTGGAAGCAGCTATTCGCGCCGGCGGAGTCACAGTTTTTCCCGGCTGGGAATTTTACGCGCCCGTCGCCGGAGCTGATCGCACCATCTTCGATCTTCTCCCTAGCGCCGCCGTTCTGCTCGACGAACCCGAACAGCTTCACCAGGAATTCGACCGCTTCTGGACTCGCGTCGAGGAAATGCACGAGCGCAGCGGAGTGGGAAATCTCGTGCGCCCCGAAGATTTATATTTGCCGCCCGACGATTGGTGGCACAAACTCGCAACCCTCCCCGGCGCCGATGTGGAACACCTCGGCATCGCCCGCCCCGACGGCGACAGTCCATCCGTCACATTTCTCTCTCAGCCCGCATCCCGCTTCCACGGCGCGGTTCCTGCCATGCTGCAGCAGGTGCAAAAACTTCGTCAGGAAAATATGCAGGTTCTCCTGGCGGTCCCTAACAATGGAGAAGTCGAACGCCTCGCCGATATTTTCACCGAGTACAACGTTTCCTTCCGCCTCGGCACGCGCACTCGCGGCGGCGAAAGTTATGCCGACGAAACCAGCTACTTCGCCGGTGACGTTCTCACCACCACGCTGGCCAAGGCCTACATCCCCGACGGCGTTGTTTTTCCCGAGGCCAATCTCGCCATCTTCGGCGCGCGCGATTTGTTCGACGAGTCGGACGCGGTCGCGTCCCGTCCCCAGCGCCAGAAATCGAAAGTGTCTGCGTTCCTTTCCGATTTTCGCGACCTGCAGGTCGGCGACTACGTCGTTCACGTCGAGCACGGCATCGGCCAGTATCAGGGACTGAAAGAAATCAATCAGGGCGACGGCAACGCCGAATTCATGCTGCTCGAATATGCCGACTCGGCTCGCCTCTACGTCCCACTCACGCGCCTCGACCTGATTCAGAAATATCGCTCGTCCGAAGGCGCCAAGCCGGCGCTCAGCAGTCTCGGCACAGCCGCGTGGTCGAAAACCAAAGCCCGCGTGCGCAAGGCCATGAAAGATATGGCCGACGAACTCCTCAAACTTTATGCCGAACGCAAAACGGCAGTGGGTCACGCTTTCCCGCCAGGCAACGAGTGGGTTCGCGAATTTGAAGATGCCTTCGAGTTCAGCGAAACGGAAGACCAGGCGCAAGCCATCGCCGACGTAACGCGCGACATGGAATCGACGCAGCCCATGGACCGCCTGCTCTGCGGTGACGTCGGCTACGGCAAGACGGAAGTGGCCATGCGCGCGGCTTTCAAAGCCGTTGGCGACAACCGCCAGGTCGCACTGCTGGCTCCCACCACGGTGCTCGCCTTTCAGCACTACGAAACTTTCAAGCAGCGCTTCGCAGCTTTTCCCGTCACCATTGAAATGATCAGCCGCTTCCGCAACGCCAAACAGCAAAAAGAAATTCTGCAGAAAACCGAAGCCGGCAAAATCGATATCCTCATCGGCACGCACCGCATTCTTTCGAAAGACATCAAGTTCTCCGATCTCGGCCTGCTCATCGTCGACGAAGAACAGCGCTTCGGCGTGCGCCACAAGGAGCGCATCAAGCAAATGCGCAAGCAAGTCGATGTGCTCACCATGTCGGCCACGCCCATTCCGCGCACCCTGCACATGTCGCTGGTCGGCCTGCGCGACATGAGTGTGATCGAAACCCCACCCAAAGACCGCATGGCGATTCAGACCATCGTCGCCAACTGGGACGAGAAACTGATTCAATCGGCGATCGAGCAGGAACTCGAACGCGGCGGCCAGGTTTATTTCGTGCACAACCGCGTGGATAGCATCTGGGAAATCGCGGCGAAGCTGCAGGCGATGGTGCCGAAGGCGCGCGTCGCCGTCGGCCACGGGCAAATGTCAGAAGGCGAACTCGAAAAAGTGATGCTCAAATTCATGCATCATGAAGCCGATATTCTGGTGGCGACCACGATTATCGAAAACGGCCTCGACATTCCGCTGTGCAACACGATTTTGATCAACCGCGCCGACCGCCTGGGATTGTCGGAGCTTTATCAGCTTCGCGGCCGCGTAGGCCGCTCCAGTCGCCGTGCCTACGCGTATTTACTATTGCCGTCAGAAATCGAGCTGACACCGATCGCGCGCCGCCGACTCGCTGCTCTCAAAGAATTCTCCGATCTCGGAGCGGGATTCAAAATCGCCGCGCTCGATCTGGAACTGCGCGGAGCGGGAAATCTTTTAGGCGGAGAACAAAGCGGACACATCGAGGCTATTGGCTTCGAACTCTACACACAAATGCTGGAACGTGCCGTCCGCGAGATGAAAGGCGAGGCCGCCCCCGACGAAGCCGAGACGCAGCTCAATCTCGGCCTGAACATCCGCATCCCGGGCGAATACGTCCCCGAAGAAAATCAGCGGCTCCAGATGTACAAACGCGTAGCCCGCGTCGAAACCGAATCGCAACTCGGCGACGTCGGCGCCGAGTTGGAAGACCGCTATGGCCCGCCGCCGCCCCCGGTGCGCAATCTGCTCGACTACGCGTCGCTCAAATTGTTGTGCATGCGAGTCGGTGTGAACGCGATCGATCGCAAACGCGAAACGGTGACCTTCAAGTTCCGTCAGAATGCCGCCGTCGATCCGGAGCAATTAGCCCGCTTCGTCTCCGCGCAGCGTGGCGCCCAGTTCACTCCGGATGGCATGTTGAAGTTCGCGTTGAAAGCCACTGCCGCAGAAGATGTCCTCCGCGGGTTGCGCACAGTTTTGGAACAGTTAGCGAGCGCGGAGGCAGCCACGACAACCCCCGCCATCGCGGACGAACCTTTGAAGGCTAAGCGAGAGTAGCCCCAACGCACAAAGGCCCGCAGTTTACAATGATTCCGTCATGAAGCCCACGCCCGAACGACGAGCCAATACCGACCGCCGCAAGAAGCGCATCGTCCGCAAAGCGGTTTTCCCCGCTGCTGGACTGGGCACGCGCTTTCTCCCGGCCACCAAAGCCCAGCCCAAAGAAATGCTCCCGCTGGTCGACAAGCCCATCATTCAATACGGCGTGGAGGAGGCGATGGCCTCCGGTTGCGATCAGATCATCATCATCACCGGGCGCGGAAAGCAGGCGATCGAAGATCATTTCGACGTCAGCTACGAACTCGAGCGCATGCTCGAAGATCGCGGAAAAACCGAACTGCTCAAGATCGTCCGCTCCATCTCCGACATGATTCACGTTGCCTACATTCGCCAGAAGGAGGCGCTGGGCCTGGGCCACGCCATTCTCACCGCGCGCGAACTGGTTGGCGATGAGGCCTTCGCCGTTCTGCTCGCCGATGACGTGATCGACTCGAAGGTCCCGTGTCTCAAACAGCTGATCGACGTTTACAACGAAAAGCAATGTTCGGTGATCGCGACGCAAGTGATCGAAGGCGCGGCGATTTCTTCCTACGGTGTCATCAAGACGAAACCGGTCGCAGGATCACACGGCAGGCTGCACGAAGTTCTGGATTTGGTCGAGAAACCGAAGCTGGCAGACGCCCCGTCGAACCTCGCCGTGATCGGCCGCTACGTTCTCACTCCCACAGTGTTTGAAACGCTGGCCAGTATCGTTCCCGGCGCCGGCGGAGAATTGCAACTCACCGACGGCCTGCGCCAGTTACTGAAGAAAGAAAAAATGTACGCCTGTGTCTACGAAGGCCGCCGCCACGACGCCGGCGACAAACTCGGATTCCTGAAAGCTACAGTAGAATTCGCGCTTAAGCGCGAAGGCCTGGGCGAAGAATTCCGCGAGTACCTGAAGGGATTGCGGCTCTAATGGGCAAGCGCAGCCAGCCCCGCAAGTCAGTCAAGGTCCCGGTACGTATCTTTGGCACGGACAACCACGGTCAGGTCTTTTCCGAGAAAGTCTCCACCGTCAATATCAGCCGCAGCGGGGCGGAGATCATCGACGTTCTTCCGGAACTTAAGGTTGGCGAGATCATCGGACTGACATACGGTAACAATCGAGTACACTTCCGCGTAAAGTGGATCGGCGCACCAGGCACGCCCAAAGCCGGGCACGTCGGCCTGCGCAGCACCGCTCCGGACAAGCCGCTCTGGGATGACCTGCTTTCTCCCGATGCCCCCGATAACTTCCAGCCAGGAAGTATTGAGCGCCGCAAGACTCCCCGCTTCCGTTGCCAGAACTCGATCGAGATTCATGTCCACGAGGGTGCATCTTTTTGGGGCACCGTTGCCGACCTCGGCCTTGGCGGA
This sequence comes from Candidatus Sulfotelmatobacter sp., assembly GCA_050014115.1. Classification (GTDB taxonomy): domain Bacteria; phylum Acidobacteriota; class Terriglobia; order Terriglobales; family Acidobacteriaceae; genus Sulfotelmatobacter. The sequence continues at coordinate 13,748 of JBEKDY010000014.1, forward strand.
TGCTATGTCGAGATGCCAATCCCTCTGGAGCCTGGAACGAAGGCGAGAGTGGGCATCTGGTTTGGACAAACCAAGGCCTGGGCCGAAGCCGAAGTTGCCCACAGAAGTCCGGGCCTCGGAATCGGCTTGAAGTTCACTGCGATTTCCGATCACGATCTCGACGAGATTCGGAAATTTCTGGGAAGCCTCGCACCCTTGGCGAGGAAACCCATGCTGCCGATTGCTTCGCTACAAACAAAAATCTAGCGGGTGCCCCATCCTTGCCGCGTTTTTCGCGACAGGATGGGGATTTTGATCTTTACCCTTGCCGCATCTTCTTCGACTTCTCCTCGACTCCCCGCGCCAGCTTCTCCTTGTGCGCTTTAAGTTTCTGCGCGATCGCGTTGTCGCTCAGACCGATCATCTGTGCCGCAAGAATTCCGGCGTTCGTGGCCCCAGGCTTCCCAATCGCCACCGTCGCCACCGGAATCCCCGCCGGCATCTGCACTGTCGCCAGCAGAGAGTCCATCCCCTGGAGCGCAGTCGAAGGAATCGGCACTCCAATCACCGGCAAGGTCGTATGCGCCGCGATCACCCCCGCCAGATGCGCCGCCCCGCCCGCCCCCGCGATGATCACGCGAATCCCACGCTCACGAGCTCCGCGCGCAAACTCCGCCGTGCGGTCGGGCGAGCGGTGCGCCGAAGTCACATCCATCTCATACGCGATCCCAAATTCTTCCAGCGCCTTGCCCGCCTCGCGCATAATCTCGAGATCAGAATCGCTGCCCATCACAATCGAAACCAGTGGATTGCTCATTTTCCCCCTCATAATATTTTTGTCATCTTGATCTGTCATCATCTTGATCTGTCATCCTGAGCGAAGGTTTTGCTTCGCGAATGCGAAGCAAAACCGCAGTCGAAGGATCCCTCGCATTGACCCGCCTCTCGCGGTCCAAAGGATTTTCCACCACCGTCCCCGGTCACTTCAGTTCCCCAAACTACTTCTTCAATGCCCGCGCCGCAATATCCTTCCGGTAATGCGCTCCCTCAAAACTAATCTTCCCGCAAGCCGCATACGCGCGCTCCAACGCTGTCTCCAGGTCGCGCGCCCGCGCCGTTACTCCCAACACACGCCCGCCGGAAGTGTAATAGCTCTCGCCGCGTTTCGTGCTACCGGCATGAAAAACTTTCACGCCCTCGATCGCCCCAGCTTCTTCCAGTCCCGTAATTCTTTTCCCCGCGTCGAACGTCCCGGGATATCCCCCCGACGCCATCACCACGCACGCCGACGATTCCCGCGACCACTTGAAATCTCCTTCGCTCACCCGCCCCGCGATCGAAGCTTCCAGCGCTTCAACCAGATCGCTCTCCAGCCGCATCAGAATCGGCTGCGTCTCCGGATCTCCAAACCGGCAGTTGAACTCCAGCACCATGGGCCCGCGCGCCGTCATCATCAGCCCGCAATAAAGCACGCCCTTGAACTCCGCGCCTTCTTCCTTCATTCCAGCAACCACCGGCTTCGCAATGTGCGTCACCAGCCAGTCACGCATTTTGTCGTCAACAATCTCCGGAGTCGAATAAGCTCCCATCCCTCCCGTGTTCGGACCCGTATCTCCATCGCCCACCCGCTTATGATCCTGCGCCGCCACCAGCGGCGCCACGCGCTCGCCATCGCTGAATACGAGAAACGAAAGTTCGTCGCCCGTCAGGCACTCTTCCACCACCACGCGCGCGCCCGCCTCGCCCAGCATTCTGCCGCTCAACATTTCGGCAGCCGCAGTCGCCGCTTCTTCTTTGCTTTTGGCAATTACCACACCCTTGCCCGCCGCTAGTCCGTCGGCTTTTACCACCACGGGAGCGTGAAAATGCCCCAGCGCCGAGCGCACCTGCTCTACCGATTCACAAATTGCAAAAGGCGCCGTGGGAATGTGATGCCGCTGCAAAAATTCCTTGGCAAAACTCTTGCTCGCTTCCAGCTGCGCGGCGGCCTTCGTCGGACCGAATACCGCCCATCCCCGCGCCACGAACTCATCGACCACACCCAGTGACAGCGGCAACTCCGGCCCCACCACGGTCAAATCCGGTTGCAACTTCGCAGCCAGCGCCGTCATCGATTCCAGGCTCTTCAAATCCGCCGGAAGACACTCCGCCTCATCGCTGATGCCGCCATTCCCCGGCGCGCAATAAAGCTGCGAAACCTGCGCGGACTGCCGCAGCTTCCACACCAGTGCGTGCTCCCGTCCGCCGCTTCCGAGTACCAGAACTTTCATAGATAGAGAATTCAGGTTAGGGGCAGATGGCGAGGGCTGTCAAACGGCAAGGCCGTCGTCAATCGCTGATTGTTGATTTCTGATTGTTGATTGAAAAAACACCTGCCCCCGGCCCTGTTTTGACAATCAGCAATCAGCAATCAAACAATCAACAATCAGCACTCAGCAATCAGCAATCAGCCATTAACCACGCTTAATCCCTAACGTATAATCTTTCCAATGATCACCGTCTCCAAGGAAGACTATCTGAAGTCGATCCTCCAGGCGGAGAGTGAAGGCGAAGACGTCATCTCCGCGCGTCTAGCCGACCTGCTCAAAGTTTCGCCGCCTGCCGTCACCATGGCCCTGCGCCGCCTCAAGAAAGACGGCCTCGTTCGCGTGCAAGGTGACGGCCTGGTGCAACTCACCGCCGCCGGACGCAAAATCGCCCGCAAGCTCGCCCTGCGCCATCACCTGATCGAGCGCATGCTCTCCGAACTTTTCGGCATGGAGTGGTGGAAAGTTCACGACGAAGCCGAGCGCCTCGAACACGCCGTCTCCCCCGACTTCGAAGCCAAACTGTTAGCCCGCCTGGGACGCGGTGGCGCCTGCCCCCACGGCAATCTCAGCGAACTCGAAAGCCCCGCCAGCCGCCGCCGCCGCGGCCTGGTCCTGCTGGCCGACGCCGCACCCGCGCAAACCTACACCGTCAGCGGCATCTACGAGCGCGACCGTCGCCTGCTCGAATTCCTCGAAGCCCGCGGCATCCGCCCCGGCGCAAAAGTCCGCCTCCTCGAGCGCAACTACGATCAGACCCTCACCCTTTCGACCTCCAGCGGCAACGTCTCCCTGGGCCCCGCCGCCGCCGAGCGGGTCTGGCTAATCTCCCCCGACCAGCGCCCCAAGCGCTGAGTAGATCTCACGAGTCGTCTCTAATCACTCTTGTCATCCCTTAATAATCTTGTCATCCTGAGCGAAGTTGTCGTTCACAACGCGAACGACAACGCAGTCGAAGGATCCCTAGCATTTCTCCACGGCCGGCTGAAGCGGAGCCACACCGCTGCCCTTCCATTCCAGTCGTGTGCGCCGCCCCGGGACCCAATCCTCCCCATCCCTAAATCAGTTAACTATAGTTTATGCAATGATATATACTTCCGCTAATGAGGTGCGGTATCTCGCGGAAAATGAAATGGCTCTGAAAAGTACAAATCATCTCCGTGCCTCAGTGTCTCCGTGTTGAATAGGCTCTGATCTTCAAACTCGACCATCTCTGACATGATCGAACCCGCCGACCTCCACATCACCCACGAAGATATCGACCGTGCTCACGACCGCGAGCGCGTCTCCGCCGAGCGCGCCCGCCCCGGCCTCTGGCCGCGCGCCCGCCTGTTGTGGCTGCTCATCGGTCCCGGCATCCTCGTTATGCTCGGCGAAAATGACGGCCCCAGCATGCTGTCCTACGCCTCTACCGGCGCTCGCTTCGGCATCGGATTCTTTCTGCCTTTCGTCGTCCTCACCTTCGTCATGGCCTGCGTCGTTCAGGAAATGACCGTCCGCCTCGGCGCTGCGACGCATCGCGGACACGCCGAACTCATCTTCGACCGCTTCGGGCCCTTCTGGGGATGGTTCTCCATGGTCGACCTCATGGTCGGCAACTTTCTTACCCTGGTCACCGAGTTCATCGCCATCCGCGCCGGCCTCGGATATTTCGGCGTCCCTCCCGCAATCGCCGTCCTGAGCGCCCTGCTGGTTCTGGTCGTCGCGTTGCTCACTCACCGCTACTGGACCTGGGAGCGCATCACCCTCGCCGCCGCCATGTTCAACCTGATATTCGTTCCGGTCGCCCTGCTCAGCCATCCCCACTGGGGCGAAATCGGCCGCGCCTTGTTTACCTGGAAGCCGCTCCCGGGCGGCATCAATCAGGAAACCGTGCTCATCCTGCTCGCCGACATCGGCGCCACCGTCACTCCCTGGATGCTTTTTTTCCAGCAAAGCGCCATCGCCGACAAAGGCCTCACCATCCGCGACATCCGCTTCGGCCGCATCGATACAATCATCGGTGCCACGCTCGCCACGCTCGCCGCGCTCGCCACCATCATCGCGACCGCTCCGCTCTTCGCGCACGGCATGACCGGCGCCAACTTCGAAGCCGCCGAATTTGCCCAGGCCCTGCAACCTTTCGTCGGACACTGGGGCTCTGCACTCTTCGCCCTCGGCATGTTCGAAGCCGGCATGGTCGCCGCCGTCACCATTTCCACCGCCTCGGCCTACGCCTTCGGAGAAGTCGCCCGCCGCCCGCATAGTCTGAATCTCCCCTTCGCTGAGGGCAAGTCGTTCTACCTGGTCCTGCTTCTCGAAGCCGCCGCCGCCGCCGGACTCGTCCTGATCCCAGGAATCCCGCTGGTATACATCGTGCTCGTGGTGAACGTAATCGCAGTCCTCGCTATGCCCCCCGCACTTTTATTTCTCTACATGCTGGTCAACGACCACGAAATCATGGGCGACCTGGTGAGCCCAATCTGGGCGAATGTACTTGCCCTCGCGGTAGTAGTCATCCTGGTGGCAGCGGGCCTGCTGTTCGGCATCAGCGTGATCGCCCCGCACGCGTTATCGCTGATTGGAGGCAAGTAAATGGCCCGACAACAAGGTCTTGGGAAGGGCACGACTTCAGTCGTGCCGTAAGGTAGGAGTAAGGGATCGCGGCTTTAGCCGCTGAGGTTCGCCTCGGCCCCGCGAGATAAGTTTTCACGTCGCTAGACTTGGAGATCGTTTGAATATGACTCGCGAGCGCAATCCCGCCCCCGTCCCCGACGCCGCAATCACTCCCGAAGACTCCGCCGCAGTTGTCGCCTCCCTCGAACCCGACCAACTCACCTCCGCCAAAGTCCTCCACCACTGCCCCCGCCGCAAACTCACCCGCGCCGAGACTATCCTGTTCTGGGCCCTCCGCGTCTACCTGGTCTTCATGCTGGGCGTCGTCGTTTATCAGATCTGGACCGGCGCACACTAGCCGCCTTCATCTCCGAGACACACAGCCGTAGATTTTCCTTAGTGTCCTTAGCGGTAAACGGGTTTTGACCTCCGATCCAGGCTCCTCAAAGTTCAAAGTCCTTTCGTTTTCACTCCCGCTCTACGCAATCCGCGATAGAACGACTAAACTATTAAGTTCAGAATTCCCCGCGTCTCCAATCGGCGCGCCGCATCCATTTATTCAGGAAGGCCATTCATGTCGTCAAACAGTTTCAACAGCCGCTCTACTCTCAAGGTCGGCGAAAAAGAATACGAAATCTACCGCCTCGACGCTCTCGACAAGCAGGGAATCTCGACCCAGCACTTGCCCTTTTCCCTGCGCATCCTGCTGGAAAACTTGCTGCGCACCGAAGACGGCCGCAACGTCACCACGAACGAAATCCGCGCGCTCACCAGCTGGAACAAAAACTCGAAGCCCGACAAAGAAATCGCCTTCACTCCCACCCGCGTCCTCCTCCAGGATTTCACCGGTGTCCCTTGCGTCGTCGACCTCGCCGCCATGCGCGATGCCATGAAGCAACTCGGCGGCGACCCCGCGCTGATCAACCCCTTACAGCCCGTTGAACTCGTCATCGACCACTCCGTGCAGGTCGACGAATTCGGCACGCCCGGCGCTCTCGACCTGAACGCCCTGCTCGAGTTCGGCCGCAACCAGGAGCGTTACGCTTTCCTCCGCTGGGGACAAACCGGATTCCGAAATCTCGCCATCGTCCCGCCCGACACCGGAATCGTCCATCAAGTCAATCTCGAATATCTCGCCCGCGTCGTCTTCGTCCAGGAAAGCCCCGGCAAGCGCGTCGCCTACCCCGACACGTTAGTCGGCACCGACAGTCATACCACGATGATTAACGGGTTGGGGGTTCTTGGTTGGGGCGTGGGTGGAATCGAAGCCGAGGCTGCGATGCTCGGGCAGCCTGTCTCCATGCTGATTCCGCTGGTGGTCGGTGTCAGGCTTACGGGACGCTTGCGCGAAGGTGCGACTGCTACTGATCTGGTGCTGACGATTACCGAGATGTTGCGCAGGCACGGCGTGGTCGGAAAGTTTGTCGAATATTTTGGTCCGGGGCTGCGCGATCTTGCTCTCGCCGACCGCGCCACTATCGCCAACATGTCGCCGGAATACGGCGCCACGTGCGGCATCTTCCCCATCGACAAAGAAAGTTTGCGCTATCTGCGCCTCACCGGACGCAGCGAAGAACAGATCGCGCTGGTCGAAGCCTACGCCCGCGAACAAGGCATTTTCCATGACGAAAAAACTCCCGAAGCCGAATATTCCGAGCTGCTCACGCTCGATCTCGACACGGTCGAACCCAGCCTCGCTGGGCCCAAGCGCCCGCAGGATCGAGTTCTGCTCTCGCAAGCCGGAGAGTCTTTCAACAAAGCGTTGCCTTCGCTGATTAAACCGAAACCGGGGGCGAAGGCGGCTGCAGCATCCGCAACCGCCAGCGCGACCAACAACTCCGGCCGCTGGGAGCAGGAAGGCGGAAGTCCCGCTGCTATCGGCGTGGAAGATCCCAACGTGCACGAGCATGTTTCCGCGGACGTCAAGAACTCGCTCAAACACGGCAGCGTGGTCATCGCGGCCATCACATCGTGCACCAACACTTCTAACCCGCACGTACTGATCGGCGCGGGATTGCTGGCGAAAAAAGCCGTCGAAAAAGGATTGTCGGTCCCGCCCTGGGTCAAGACTTCACTCGCGCCGGGATCGAAGGTAGTCACGGATTATCTGAATAAGGCCGGCCTCACGCCTTATCTCGAGAAGCTGAAGTTTCATACCGTGGGTTACGGATGCACCACCTGCATCGGCAACTCCGGCCCGCTGCCGGCGGAAGTTTCGCAAGCTATCGACGAAAACAATCTGGTGGTGGCCTCGGTGCTTTCCGGCAACAGAAATTTTGAAGGCCGCATCAATTCCGAAGTTCGCGCCAATTACCTCATGTCGCCGCCGCTGGTCGTCGCGTTTGCCCTCGCCGGACGCATCGATCTCGACCTGCGCAAAGATCCGCTCGGCAAAGACCGCGAAAACAAACCCGTCTACCTCGCCGATATCTGGCCCACCGAGCGTGAAATCGAAGAGGCCATGCAGCATTCCATTTCTTCCGACATGTTCACCAAGAGTTATGCCGAAGTTTTCCTGGGCGACGAACGCTGGCGCGGCCTGCCTGTTCCCAAGGGCCAAACTTACGCCTGGGAAAAAGATTCCACCTACATTCGCCGCGCTCCCTACTTCGACGAGATGGCGGTGAAGCCTTCGCCCATCGAAGACATTCGCAAAGCCCGCGCGCTCGCCGTGGTCGGCGACAGCGTCACCACCGACCACATTTCCCCCGCCGGCTCCATCAAGAAAGACAGCCCAGCGGGAAAATACTTGCAGGAACATGGCGTACAGCCCGCGGACTTCAACTCCTACGGTTCACGCCGCGGCAATCATGAAGTGATGGTGCGTGGCACCTTCGCCAACGTCCGCCTGCGCAACAAGCTGGTTCAGACCGAAGGCGGATTCACCCGCCATCTGCCCACGCAAACCGAAATGTCGATCTTCGAAGCCTCCGAGAAGTACCAGGCGGAAGGAATTCCGCTGGTGATTCTCGCCGGCAAAGAATACGGCTCCGGCTCCTCGCGCGACTGGGCGGCGAAAGGTCCCAAGCTGCTCGGAGTGCATGCCGTGATCGCCGAAAGTTACGAACGCATTCACCGCTCGAATCTGGTGGGGATGGGAATCCTTCCACTGCAATTCCTGGCGGGCGAGACCGCGGAATCGCTCAAGCTGACCGGCGAGGAAACTTTCGACATCACCGGCATTCGCGACGTGGTCGAGAAATTCGCCGCGGGAAAGCAGATCAAAGTGCGCGCGAAAGGGAAGCCCCGCGACAAAGCGATCGAGTTCGAGGCGCTGGTGCGCATCGATACGCCGCAGGAAGCCCTCTACTACGCCAACGGCGGGATTCTGCCGTATGTGTTGCGGCAGTTGCTGGCGGCGAAGCCGAGCGCACAGACGGTTGGAGTGTAGGTCCTTCTCAGCCCGCATCTCCGTTCTCGCCGTTTATGACCTACTCTCGCCAGAACTTCCACCACGGCCGTTTTGCAGTTTTCCCTCCTGGAAATATTGACACGACCTTAACTAACTTCGTGCGATGAATTGGCCTGTTCGTTTTTTCCGAAGTTATGAACTCCTGGGCGCCAGCAAAGACGGCGCACGCGATATGCACTGCATCGAGCCCGTGGATGCCAGTCTTGCACGCCTCCTCAAGTGCATATTGCAAGAGCGCTTCGCTCGTCGGTATTGAGCGTGTGGTGGTTGTGAAGAACAGGTTGTAGAATGCAACCTCTGCCGTCCGCTCGTGGAAGGTGGCTTTTGGCAAGACCTCCAGACGGACGTAGTCGCTGGTAACGTATTCTCGATTGGGGTCGCCTAGGAAGGGAAGGGCAAGAGCAGCGGCGTCGGTCGTTCCTCTTGCCGCGAAGATCAGGACGCCTGAATCAATGTAGGTAAGCGTCGCGGGCAAAACTACCGTCCACCCCTCATCTCGTCGATTTCCTTCGTCAGCTCTGTTTCGCCTTTCAACGGAGCTCCAGATTCTTCTATCTCGCGACGCGCCGACATCAGGCGCTCTTTTGTCTCTGCCGTGAGGAGAACGGGGGCGGTGTAAACGGCAGAAGTTGCGGGATACACAGGGTTGCAGTTCTGAATTGCCATTGGCAGCAGGTCCGAGGTGAACCCGTCATAGCTTTTGCTGGATTTCAGTAACTCCGCGACCTTCGCTTCGTTTATCGATAACGACATGGATTGGCTCCTTGTTCAGGGGTTGGTCGTAATAATGTTTCCGGCTGATCCACTTGAAATTCTCGTGCTTCGTGATTGCTGCGATCTCAATTGGGCCACCTACGATGTTCGGGCCTGGCAGGAATCTTGAGTACATGATTGCCGAATGAACGAAGAACCGCGCCAGATCAATAACATCCTGAATCGGCATCGGCGCAAAAACGAGTGGCCTCTGCAATTGCGCAGCCAGCACCGGTCCAAGTTGGCTGGCAAGGACCGCAGGGTTTTGCGGTGGTTTAAGCACCGCCGCCAATGCCTGAAATATTTGCGGGTCAAAACCGACAACCATACGCTGCAAAACCTCGGTAGCGCCTCCCCAGCTCAATCCCACTTCGTGGTCTTGCCTCAATTTTTTCGGTGGCTGAGGAACTCCTTTCTCTATGTCTACTGACCACGATTCGCCAAGGTCCCCAGGCTTCGAATATCCACCCAAGAGAAGTCCAACCTTCGTGTTGAGCCTTGCCGACTTCTCCAGTTTTTCGCATTCGGTGCCCAGGAACTTCGCCAGAATCTTCGCGACAGCTTCCATCGTGTATTGCTCAGCATCGAATGCCATTTCTCCTGGCTCGTCGGTAAGCTTTTTTCTCAGGTCTTTTATCAACGTGCCTATTGACGCGTTGCCGATATTGCCGCTCCCGAAGGTTATGCAGCCGATGGGCAGGCCCTTCACCAGGTTGAAAATCTTGTTCGCATTGTTATACACGTTGCCGACGACACCCTGTTGTCCCGGCGGGAGCACAACGCCGGGCGGCGTGGGAAAAGTCAAGGTTGACGCGCTATCCGCGGCCAGCACTACGCCGTCATGAACGCCAATCAGAACCGCTACGCTCATCCGATAAATACCCTCGTCAAGTCTTGTTCTTGTAACGACCTCGGCATTCAGCTGCGCTGGGTTTCAAAGCTGCGAGCCTCGGGGCAAGTTGGTGACCACTATCCGGAATCGTATCGTGTCCCGTTTGGCTTCGTTCAGCCTTTCCATTCCTAAGTTGGGCTGACGGAAATGCTCCAAAGTATCCAAAATCAGTTGCTTAGGAGCTGTCGCCCAGAAATTGTACTACCAGCTGTCAATCCCATCCTCGAACATCCCAGTATACGGTCTATCCCCTCGGGATGCCCCTTAGAGACATTAGATCTTTAAGCCACGTTTAATCCATTGTGACGGAAGTCTGATCAGCGTGTCAGAAGACGGCGGCGGACAAGAGTGTCCGCCCTACACTTTTGCTTTCGGGCTTTTACGCAGGCGGGGGCGGAGGAGTTTCCAGGCTTCGCGGAAGCGTTCGTAGCGGTAGCGGTTTTTTCTTAGCGGGCGCATGGGGTGCAGCATGATGGCTTCTTTGCGGACGCCGGAGATGAGAATGCGGGCCGGAATCAGGTACCAGACGTCCTGCGGGATGACGTAGGCGGCGAAGAAGTCGATCTGGCTGAGCTTGTAGGGCTCAGTGAAATAGTTGGGTTTGAACTGGCAAAGATAACCGCTGCCGGTGCGGCAGGTGGTGGACTTGACCTGCACGCGAATCACGCGCGAGTTGGATTCGACGCCGACGTCGTAGGAGGAGCAGTCTCCCCAGGGCTTCGATACTTTGAAGCCGTACTCGATGGCCTGCGTCATAAAGCGAAGTTCCACCCACTCGCCACGTTCCTTAAAGTTCTTGAAAGTCTCGAGCTTCGCCATTTCGCGGTAGTTGTTTCCGCGCCTGGGCGTCTCGGCGTAGTTGGTGGTTTCCTCGTTGCTGGTGTCCTCGCGCCTGGTAGTCGCCATCCGCCCCACTCCCCTGAACCCACGTTCGGCCCCAAATGGAAAAGGCGCGACCGGTGGCCGCGCCTTATTCCTGAAATTTACTCTCTATATCTAGTATGGCATTTTGCGAAGGGGAATGTAACACGGTTTTCGCAAATATTTGCCCATTGTTCTCAGCAAGTTAGGCTCAAACGTTTACTCTCTTGCTATTGACAGCGTGCTGCCGCTCACGCGGCAGCCTCTCCCAAGGACCTGATTGCGCTGGCCTCGTCCCTTTCAATAGCAAACACGGCGGACAATTTTGTCAGCTGCAGCAAATGATCAACCCGCGGGCTGAGGTTTACCAGCACAAGCTGCCCACCCTGATTCCGAACGGTGGTGTGTGTCTTCACCAATTCGCCAACTCCTGAGCTATCGATATACTGAACCTCACCGAGATTCAGAACGATCTTGTTGTGTCCTTTGTCGGTCAACTCGCGAACGATTTCGCGGAGCATGACGTTCCCCTCACCCAGCGTGATCCTCCCAGCGATGTCCAGGACGGCAACCTTGCCGACGTAGCGTGTGGTGGTCGTCATTTTGACGGGGGTTCGGCCCTGGATGCCGAGCCCTAGTCGGTCGATCACTTCGCAGGCTGCGGTGGCAAGTTGCTGGGACTCGGTCCGAACCACGATCAGCGAGCGACCCTCTTTGAGCACTTCGCGGAAAAACGCGACGTCCTCGGCGCCCTTTTCATCGGTCGTCGGTTTTGGCGCCTTCGGGTCGTGTGCGGCCGCCGAACCGACGCCGGCCCCCGCGCCCGCGCCCGCAAGGCCGAGCAATGCGGCGGCGCCGAACCCTAGCGCGAATACCGTCCCCACTCCGGGAAGAAGCAACGATGCAGCTACGACTCCGGCGGTCATCCCCGCAGCTCCGCCAACGAAGCCGCCCACGGAGGCGCCGAATTCTTTAGCGATGTTTTTTGCCTCGTTCTCAGAACGAGTCAGGAACACCATGGATTCTTCAGGCACACCCCGTTGCAGTAACTCTTTGACGGCCCTTTCGGCGTGATCCCGTGCAGCGAATACTCCGATTGCAGTTTCCATGTGGTCTCCTCAGGGAAGGCGACTGTGTCGCGCCTCTTCGTCCGCGCCAGGCGCGCGGTCTGGCGAAATACAATAGCAACAACACGGCATTCGAGCAACCACAAAAATGCCCCAAAATTCGATTTTTCCGCCAATCAAGCTGGGTGTGCCTGGATCACCGTCGAAAAGTTCACTCGCGCGAAAAACCGGGCGAGAACCTGTAAGTAATTGAAAAATAACGAGCTGTCGTCTTCACGAGTGGTCGTCTCCTGAGCAGCAGGAAGAGCTTGCGCCTTTGGGAGCTACGTATTGCGCTTTGGGGTCGACGGAGTAGCCCTCGGCGTAGCGGTCGTGATGACGAACCCACGCCATGCTGAAGGCCAAGCCATCTTCGTCGCGGCCTTTGGGCGCGAGGTCGAGAAAATTGTAGGCGCCGACGAGGATGTCGAGACCGCGGGCGTAAGTGGAATAAGTGTGGAAGATTTCGCCCGCGTCGTTTTTGTAGAAGACGCTGGCGCCGGGAGCTTCTTCGGCGGGGAAGTCGGCCAGCGCGTCATAGTTGTACTTCAACTTGCCGCTGGCCATTTCCTCTTTCGTGAAGGAGACGTGGTAGTCATGGTTGAAGTCCGTTTCGAACGACGACACCCAGCGGAACTGCCAGCCCATCCGCTGCTTGAAGGCTTCGATCTGGGCGATGGGAGCGCGCGAAATCACGGCCAGCGTGACGTCTCGATTGGCGAGATGCACCAGGCTGCCGCCGAAATGGTCGGCCAGGTACGAGCAGCTCGGGCAACCCTGCTCCCATCCCGGACCGAACATGAAGTGGTAGATGATCAGCTGGCTGCGGCCATCGAACAGGTCGGCAAGCGTCTGCTTGCCGTTCGAACCATCGAAGACGTATTGTTTTTCAACTTTTTCCCAGGGCAGTTCGCGGCGCTCCCGGCTCAGGTCGTCGCGGAGTTTGGTGAATTCTTTTTCTTTGCGCAGCAACTCTTTGCGGCGGGCGATCCATTGTTGTGGGGAGACTACTTCGTGGTTTTGAATTCCGGTGCTGGTGGTTAGGGTGGTCATTGGTTTCTCCTTTTGAGCTTCTAGCTATGAGTTCTCAGTTCTCAGGTCCTATCTTTGCGTGGTTCACTGAATTCTGAGTACTTTCAGTTACGTTCTTCGGTGCTGCTCACCTCTCGTGCCTAGTGTTTCTTTCTTTTGTGCGAAGTTGCCTGCTTGCTGTCCGGGCTATCTTCTTCCGCGATCTCCTTGATGCGAAGCAGTTCGCCGGACCACAGCTCCTGGAACGGGCCCACCCATCGTTCATAAATCTGGCGGATGGGGACGACGTTCAGCGAGTTCACCCGCTGCCTTCCGGCTTCGCGCGTCTGCACCAGATGCGCCTGGCGCAATACTTCGAGATGCTTCATCACCCCAAAACGCGTGAGGTGCGGGAAGGCGTCCACAATTTCTGTTGTGGTGCGGGGACGCTCGCGCAGAAAATCCAGAATCGCGCGCCGGGTCGGGTCGGAAAGCGCCTTCCACACCGGGTCGAGTTCGTCCGCCGGACGAGCCGCGGTTTCGGTCACGCTCTTACTCGCAGTCCTTTTTTGTTTGGCCGAGCATGTGGCTCCAGCCTTCGACGACGCCCTTGCGATGCTGCGGATCGATCATGCCGATCGCGCGATGCCGCAGCACGACTTTGCAGCCTGCCGTGCCCGGCTCGATCTTCACTTCTTCGATCTTCACTTCCTCGATCTTGACCTCGAGGTGATTGATGGCGGGATACGACATGAACATGGGCCCGCTCAATTCCAGCAGCGTGGGCGCCTTGATCACCTGCACGAACCCCCACAGGTGGCCGACGCCGTTGCCGCGGTCGCGATACCAGCGGCCGCCCGGTTTGGCTTCGAGCAGCATGTTCAGCGATTGGCCGTCGGGCCGGGTGTTGCCTTTTCCGAGGCGATACAGAACCGCCGCAAACGCCTTTTCCGGTGTGGCTTTGATGTCGATGTGCTGCTCAAGGTCGAGGGTCAGGTCGTCCAGTGTCATGGTTTTCTCTTTCCTGCTCCGGGGAGCGATTCGTCATTACGTGAGTAAATAGTAACGTAACTGCATGGGCACATCAAGAGAAATCCTTTTGATCGCCACAATCAAACTGCCGAGAGACCGCCAAACAGCGGCGTATGAAGGTGAAAATTGTTTCACACGCCAGATCGCGGGTGACGCACGAGTGAAAGTGACGCTCGGAAGGGGATCGGGATTTCGATTGACAATTGGAGAGTGGAAACTACGATGATGGGGCAATATCTGCGCTATTATCGCCCTCCGAGGACAAATCATGCATCGTCGTATTGCCTTTATACTTGTTGCGTTTTTTACTTTGTTCTTCACGATCCGCCTTTCAGCTCAACCCGCTTACACCTTCAAGAAGCTGGTAAGCACATACAATGCGGCGCCGGTGCCGGAACTCTTGAGCGACGTCCTGGAATACTCGTTCAACGATAAAGGCCAGGTTGCGTACGTTGGGGACGGGGGACTGTTCTTCCGCTCTGGTGAGAAAGTCAGTCTGCTGGCGGAGTTTGGGCACGCCGCCCCGGGCGGCGGGAAATTCAGCTCCGTGGATACCGTGGCGCTCAACTCAGCGGGCGAAATTGTATTCAGGGGATACGTCACGTCACCGAGCACGTCTGGGTTCTTCTCCGTGATCAAGGGAAAGATTACCGAGTTGATCACTGACAGCACCGCTGCGACGAACGGAGTTTTAGTAACTGCGACTTCTCCGGTGATGAATGCCGCCGGTGATGTCGCGTTTATCGATGGGGCCACAAGCGGGTTGTACCTGTTTTCGAAGGGAGTGATCAGTCCGCTGGCCGTTCCTGGCAGCCCGGCCCCCGGCGCCGGCGGTGGCACGTTCTCCGTCATTAGTCAGCAGTCGATCAATGCATCAGATCAGGTAGTGTTCATAGCATATTTATCGACCGGCGGCAGCGGCGTATATCTGGCGTCGGGCGGGACGATCACCAAGATCATCGCGGCGGGCGATACTTTTCCCGACGGGGGCGTATTTTCCTTTCCGTCCGGCCCGTCCATCAATGACGCCGGCCAGATCGCGTTTGGAGGAGTCACTAACGGTTCGACGAGTGACGAGGGGCTGTTCCTCTTTTCCGGTGGTCAGCTCAAAGTTGTCGTGCCCGTTCTGACGGTTTTTCCTAACGGAAGCTATCTCGCTACCGGCGCATTCTCCACTTCTTTGAATAATGCGGGGCAAATTGCCTTCACAGGATTCACGGAACCAAACGCCACCGGAGTTTTTCTCTTGTCCGGTGGGACGATCACCCAAGTTATGGTTAGCGGAGAAGCATCGCCCGACGGAGACATTTTTGGGTTGGGTGGGGAACTCGATGCGCAGATCAATAGTGCCGGCCAGATTGTTTTGCTGTCGTCGATGACGTACCACAACGATACTCTGTATCTTTTCTCCTCGGGCCAACTCACGCGCGTGGCTGGCCAGGGTGACGCGGTGAACCACAAACCGCAGTTTGAATCCCCCTCCGCTCTGGCGATCAGCACAGGAGGTACAGTCCTGGTCACTGACTCAACGTTCCCGGGCGGGGTTGGATATTATCTGGCATCCGCAGGTCAGCTCGGAAAAAACACAAGCCTGGTCGCAAATATAGGTACGACTCTGGGCGACGGCGTCATCAATTATGCCCCGGTATCGTGCATGAATGGCGCCGGCCAAGTCGCTATGACTGTCGGCACCCATGATGAGTACGCCGACATCTTGCTGCAATCGGCAGGCGGGTTTACGGTGGTCGCGGGCGGTCCAGACAGCTCGGTCGACCCGACCCTCAACCCCGGCGAACTGGCGATCAACAACTTGGGGCAGGTGGCGTTCTTCTCATACTCAGGTCCTGGTCTTTACCTAAGCGCAAACGGGCAGATGAATCTGTTGCTCAGTGGTTCGACCGTCGCTCCCGGCGGGGGAACGCTCGGCAACATGATGGGCCTTTCGCTGAACAACCAGGGTCAGGCAGCATTCTTCGCCGAGCCTTCAGCTCCCAGCCAGAACGGAATATTTTCATTCTTGAACGGAACGCTGACGCCGCTGGCTCTAAACGGCTCCGCTGCCCCGGGCGGCGGGACCTTCTATCTGCCGTTTTGGGAATCCAGCTTTGGGCCGGTGTCGAACGACAACGGCAGTATCGCGTTCGCAACCTACATTACTTCGTACGACGAAAGCGGTATCTTTCTGTACGCGAACAACACGCTCAGTCGTATTGCAGGTCCGGGCGACGCCGCCCCGGGCGGTGGAAGCTTCGAATCAGCGTATTCTCCGAGCATCAACGCGTCGGGGCAAATCGCCTTCCTCGGATATACCACCACGAACGCGGGTCTGTTCGTGTACAGCAACGGACAGATCACCAAAGTGGTCGAAAATGGCGAGGTTATTGGCGGCGAAACTCTCGGGAATATCGTAGCGCCTCAGCTCAACGACAACGGCGTGGTTGCTTTCACGTCGAATCTAACCAACAATACGAATGGAATTTTCCTCGCGACGCCCAAGACGGTTCGTGCCAGAGCAGATGCAAGGTCTGGCCTCCTAACGGGCCGCACATTTGCAACGCAGTGATCCAGTCCGATACGTGCCGGAAGAACTACTCTTCGTCCGGATGACGTTTGGCGATGGCCGCCCTTTTTGCGCTTAGAGAAGACTTCGCCATCCGCACGTGCTTGCGGATGCTAACGCGAAGCTCTCTCGCCAACTGTCTCAGCTCCGTTTCAAACTCGGGAGTGAACCGCTGGGCGCAAAGAACGCGAATGCGTGAGCAAAGCTCTTCAATGCGAGCTTCAGTTGAGGGAGGCACCGCAATATTTTACCGGGATGGATTGGCCGGTTCGATACCCTACATACTGATAGAGGCCGGGCGAGGGCCGCCATTGCGCGGGCTCTGATGAAACCGCTCCGGGAATCGGCGTGGCTTTGTGTTTTCGTGAAATATCTTCGTACAGTGCGTCCCTCCGGCCGTCTCAGGGTGCGCGCATAACCCTTGCAGCGTGAGCGATTTGGAGACGCGTGCAGGGCCGCGTCGCGCATTCTGATTTGGCAATCGGCTTGCCTTACTTCTTGCATGACAGTCAAAAAGGAAAAGGAAGAAGAATGGCGAGAGCTCTGTGATCGGGTTGCGGTAGAAGCGGACCCACAACGTCTGTCGGAGTTGGTGGATAAGCTGATCGGAGCGTTGGATGCGCGCAAGCAGGCACTTCGCAAAAGCTGGGAGCAGAGTAAACCTCCCTCCAGTTCGACCACCGACGACACTTAGTGTGTGCCTTCAGCGACGGAGTCAAGTCAAAGGCAAGCGGGCAAGAGTGCCCGCTCCACACGAGCAAGTCCATACCGTAACGTCGTGACTACGAAAACAGGGCGACGCCTTCGGGAGGCAGGAGGACGCGGACTGCGTCGGCGGTGTGGGCGCTGCCGCGGGCGAGCCAATGCTTCAGAAGTTTTCGGGACGACGGCGGGAGGTGCGAGAAGAACATTCCGGCGCGTCCCTGGGCGTCGGTCCAGATCACGTCGGCGAGGCCGCGAAGGGTGTGGCCGGTGCCGGGCAGCAGGCAGCGGAAGGGCATCCTGGCGCGGGCGGGGATGGGCTCGGGGGCTTGCACGGCGAGCCCCTGCTCGCTGAGGTCGACGCCGATGGCCGGGCGTGTCCCGGTTTCAAGTTCGAGATAGACCAGAGTCTTGATGCCGGTGCGGGCAGCAGCGCGCCGGTCGTTTTTTCGTAAACTCGCAAACTTTAAACTCGAAGACTTTAAATTCGAAAACTTTGTTAACTTCGCAACCCTGGCCAAACTCGCAGCCTTCGTTGACCTCGCACCATTTGTCGACTTCGCAAAGGTTGTCTTGCGGTCGCGGTGGGCGCGCTTCCGGGCGTTTTCCAGAACTTCCTGAAGAGCGTTCCGCACCTGCGCGCTGGCGAGTGGACTGTAGAGAATGCGGTTTGCCCCCGACTGAAAGGCTGCGCCGGTTCCCGGATATTCTTCGGCGAGGGCCAGGACTACCGGCTTCTGCGGCGGCGGCAGCAGCGATGCCAGGCGCACCAGTTCTCCTGCTTCGGGCAAGGCGAAGTCTGCGATCAGGAGTGAGCATTCTCCCGCCAGCGTGAGTTCGAGAGTTTGTTGCTGGGAACGGCAGAGCAGGTAGCCGATTCCGGCTTCGTCGAGGGCGGTCCTCAGAATTCGAAGGGACGGGGCATGGTGGCAGAACAACGCTGCGGACCTCGACATAAACTCGGACATGAACCTGGACATGCACTGAAACTAAGGCGGCAACGGCGCGGGGTAAACGTCACACCAGTAATCGGGAGAAGCGTTACCGGAGTGCGATGAATTAGGAGATATTATGCTTCACCGAGGGCCGGAACCGGAGGGGGGATGCCGATAACCGCCGACAACGCGCGACATGGAATGAGGACAATCCTGTCCGCGTACCAGGGCTGTGTTTAGTGTCCGAATTTGCCATAGCGGTGTCCGGAATCGGACAGCGCGAACTAACTTATCGCGTATTAAGTCGTTTACAATGTGACGCTTCGTATTGGCAAGCGTGATGCTGATCACGGGGCAGGGAGGGTAAAGAACATGTCATTCGTGCGCGATCTGAGAGTTGCAGCTCACTCGTTAATTCGGACTCCAGGGTTGGCGATCGCGGTGATTCTCACGCTGGCGCTCGGCATCGGCGCGAACGCTGCCATTTTCACGCTGGTGCGCGGAGTGCTGCTGAAGCCGCTGGTCAATCGCGACGAGGACCGGCTGATCTATATCCGGCAGAGTGCCCCCGGTATCGGCGACGAAAACGCGGCGTTTTCCGTACCCGAGCTACAGGATTTGCGTACGAGCGTGAAAACCCTGAGCGCCTTTGGCGACTTCTCCGCCATGGACTTCACCATGATCGGCCTCGGCGAGCCTCGTTCGATTCGAGGCGGCGTTGTTGGCGGCACGTATTTCGATGTGATGGGACTTCATCCCGTACTCGGCCGCCTCATCGGACCTCAGGACGACGGTCCTAACGCTGCGGGTGTCGTAGTTCTCACCTATCGTTTCTGGACGACCGCTCTTCACAAAGATCCTTCGGTCCTCGGGAAAACCGTTCGGCTCGGTAGCATCGGCGATCGGTCTGCGACAGTCATTGGCGTCCTCGAACCTTGCGTCCCCTATCCGCAAGATACCGAAATTATTTCCAATGTGGTCACCAGCCCGCATCATCTTTCGGCAACCATGGTCACGGGCCGCATCCATCGCATGACCGAGGTTTTCGGCCGTCTGGCTCCCGGAGCCACCCTCGATCAGGCTCGCGCTGAGTTGAGCTCGGTTTACTCCGCGATGAAGAAGGACCACCCCGAAGCGTACGCGCAGGAAGCGAACTTCCAGATCGGGGCCAAGTTGCTTCGCGACCAGATCACGTCGGGCGCCCGGACGGTGCTGCTGGTGCTGCTGGCAGCGTCAGGACTGGTCTTCATCATCGCGTGTTCCAATGTCGCCAATCTGATTCTGGCACGGACGGTTCGCCGCGAAGGCGAACTGACGGTCCGCGTGGCACTGGGCGCAAGCAGAGGCGCGTTGCGCCGCATGCTGCTGGCCGAAAGCCTTCTGCTCTGCGGCGCTGGCGCCGCACTCGGTGTACTGAGCGCGCAGCCGATGGTGGCCGTCCTGGCCCGTTACGCTTCGCGCTTCTCCATCCGCGCGCTCGATTTCAGAGTGGATTCGAGCTTGCTTTGGGTCGGAGCCGCCCTGGCCGTGGTCGCCGCGGTGATTCTCGCCTTCGTCCCACGCCTGCCATCTTCTTCCGGCACGTCCGGCACTCCGAGCGGACTAAACCTGACAAGCGGAAGTGTGCGCATCACCGGCAGCACGAGCCGCCGCCAGCGCGTCTTCGCGGTGACACAAGGACGCAGAGGGGACTCGACACACAACACGTCCTGGCGATCGATGTTCCCGCTATGTCTTATGGGAAGACACCGCAGCAGGTGGTCGATTTCTACAAGGAAGCGATGCGGCGCATTGATGCCCTGCCGGGCGTGAGCAAGACCGCGTTCGGCGACGTCGTTCCCTGGCGCGACCCCAGCTTCGGTCCTGGTCTGCAATTCTCCGCTGACGGACGCGTTCATGTCGCCGGCGTAGAGGATCCCAGGGCGCAGTCGCGTTCCATCTCTCCCGGTTTTTTTGCGGCGCTTGGCGTTCCTATCATTGCCGGCCGCGATTTCAACGCGCTGGATTACCAACATAACGGCCAGAATAATAATCAAGAGCCTGTCGTGATCGTCAGCGAGACTTTGGCAAAGCGCATGTTCCCCAATCAGGATGCGGTTAACCGGCACGTCTATTGGACGGATCCCGTGCTGCAATTCTTTCCCGGAACCGATCTCGAAAAGGCGCGCCTTGTCGCGCCGCACCGCATCATCGGTGTCACGGCCGATATCGACGACGAACACGTCGTTCCTGAACCCACGCTCACCGTTTACAGCTCTTTTGACGAAGGTGCAATTTTTGGCGGCCGTGTTTTTATTCACACGGCTGCAAATCCCTATGCGCTGGTCCCGTCGGTCACGCGCGTTATTCGCGACATGTCGGCCGATCAGCCCGTTGAGCGCGCCGCTACTCTCGAAGACGTCCGCGCCGAGGTGCTCACGCCGGACCGCCTGAACTCGCTGGTATTCGGCGTATTTGCCGCCGTCGCGCTGGCGATTGCGGTGGTGGGCGTGGCGGGGGTGCTGGCGTTTTCAGTGAGCGCGCGGACGCGGGAATTCGGCATCCGCCTGGCCCTCGGATCGGAGCCGGAGAGACTCCTCAAAGGCGTGATCGTAGAGGGCGCCGTGATGGCTGGGGCGGGCGTATTTGCAGGCGCGGCGTTCGGCTTCGCGCTGGCGCGTTTGGCGGGCAGATATTTTCTTGACATCAAGATGCCGGGCGCATTGCCTGTGTTGGTCTCTGCGTTCGTTCTGATGGCGGTCGCGGTTATCGCGTCGGTTCTGCCCGCGGCACGCGCCGCGCGCGTCAACGTTATGCAAGCGTTGCGCTCCGAGTAACCGTCGTACGCGTGGAATCAGGGTTACGTTGATCCAACTCTTGCGGAGATTGCTGAGTCGAATGGTTCGCAGAATGAATACGATGGTCGGCGAAAACAGGCCATTGCACTCAGAACCCCGGTGAGTGAGTGCTATCGCGACGTTTCAACAACTACTCCTGGGTGGACGATGGAATGGGAGCGGCCAAACTGCGCGCAGAGTACGAAGAATAAAATCATCAAGACCCAAGTAGCTAAATAAAACAATCGAAGGTAGCTTTCGCGGAAGAGTTGCCGATGCAGTCGCCAAATTTTGATCTGGTTGATCGGCGCGCGAGCTGACCTCGGCGAAAATGCCCACACTGAAGTGGGAAATTGTTCGCAGTCCGGGAGGTGTTGGTTAACCTCGCGGGTAATTCGCTTCCAAACCATCCACTGGGCCAGACCCGCCGAATAGAAGATTCCGAAATAAAAGAGAATGCCCGTCTACGTTACTTTGGACTGCAAATGCTGGCTCGTTCGTAAGCTGCATATCTCAACCGTCGCTATCAGGCACTCATGGAAAACCACGAAGGATCGGGCGCCTGCAAGCGTGGTGCTGCGCAGTGGCCGTCCCGCTTACGCATCGGAATGGATTGGCTGCGCGCTGCTATAATCAAGAATTGCGCTCATGACCAGGAAACGACTGATACGCTCGACTACCGTGTTGTCGGTGCGCCGCGATGG
>JBEKDY010000015.1:0-31748 GCA_050014115.1 Candidatus Sulfotelmatobacter sp.
TTCGGCCACACCGGCTTCACCGGTACATCGATCTGGATCGATCCCACCACCCGGACCTATATCATCCTGCTTACCAACGCCGTGCATCCCCGCGGCAAAGGAAACGCAGTCGCCTTGCGCTCGAAAGTTGCCACGGAGATTGCCGCCGCCTTGCCGCTGACCACGGACGAAAAAGAAAAACTTCGCTGGCTGAGCATCACCGGCTACAACGAAGCCCAAAGCGGCGGACGCCGCATCGGTACCCGCAATGCCAGTGTGAAAAATGGCATCGATGTTCTCGAAGCGCACAACTTCGACGTCCTGAAGCAGCCAGAAGGAAAAAAGCGCATCGGCCTGGTCACCAACCAGACCGGCGCCGACATCGCCGGCGTCCGCACCATCGACATACTCGCGCAGGCTCCCGGCATCTCGCTCGACGCCATCTTCAGTCCCGAACACGGCGTCACCGGAGCCGTCGACACCACCGACATCAACAACTCGAAAGACTCCGCGACCGGCGTCGCGGTCTACAGCGTCTATGGCGCAACCGACGCGGCGCGCCACCCGCCCGAAGAAGTCGTGAAGAATCTTGACGCAATCGTGTTCGACATTCAGGATGCCGGCGTGCGCTTCTACACCTACGAAACCACGCTCGGATATTTTCTGGAAGCCGCCGCCAAGGCGGGAATTGAATTGATCGTGCTCGACCGCCCCGATCCCATCACCGGCTCCTTCGTGCAGGGTCCAGTCTCCGATGCCGGCCGCGAAAGTTTCACAAATTATTGGACCGTGCCCGTTCGTCACGGCATGACCATCGGCGAACTCGCCAAGATGTTCAACACCGAGCGCAACCTCAACGCCAGGCTCACCGTCGTCCCCATGGAAGGCTGGCAGCGCGGCGACTGGTTCGATTCCACCGGCCTCAGCTGGGTGAATCCCTCGCCCAACTTGCGCAGCGTGACCGAAGCGGCCCTCTATCCCGGCGTCGCGCTGATCGAAGGCACGAATATTTCCGTGGGCCGCGGAACCGATACGCCGTTCGAGCTCGTCGGCGCTCCCTGGATCAAGAGCCGCGAACTCGCTACTTACTTAAACGCACGCGCGATCGCGGGAGTGCGCTTCGTGCCCGTCACGTTCACCCCGTCCTCCGCCGTCTACAGCGGACAGCAATGCCAGGGCGTAAACATCCTGCTCACCGAGCGCAACGCTCTCGACGCCCCCGAACTGGGCCTGGAACTCGCCGCCGCCCTGCACAAGCTATATGCAACCGATTTCAAGATCGAGCGAATGTCAGAACTGCTGGTGAATCAAGCGGCCTTTGATGCCCTTGTCGCCGGACAAGACCCGCGCCGCATCGCGCAGGATTGGCAGGACAGCCTCGCAAAGTTCCAGCAAATTCGCAAAAAGTATCTGATTTACTAGGAACCGTGTAGGACGGCCACTCTTGTCCGTCGCTTTTGACGTTGTTCTCGATGTTGTTTGTGGGCCCAGTCCCTGAAGTGCCCGAGGGAAGGTTAGGTTCAGAGAGTGAGCGCGCAGAAATCTCCCAGACTCGCCGCGATCGCCGCATTTTCCCTGGCTTCTTCTTTTCTGTTTTCCCAGACTCCGATTCAGCAAGCCTGCCCGCGCCCCGCAATCGGCAGCCCGGTGACCTCACCCGCCGAAATTCGCAGCGACCACGGATCTCTCACTGCGACGTTGTCCTTTCGCACCTCACTCGATCCCGCGGGACAAACCCGCTACTGTTACATCGATGCCGACGGCCACCAGTCGCCCACTTTGCGGGTCCATCCCGGCGACTCGATAACGCTGAAACTGAAAAATGATTTGCCCACTGCCACGCCGTCCGCACAAACCCACTCGGCAACCACTCCATGCTCCCCCAAGCACATGACCGCCGATTCCACCAATTTGCATTTTCACGGCCTCAGCATTCCTCCCACGTGCCATCAGGACGAATCGTTGAACACTCAGATTCGGCCCGCGGACTCCGCCTTCGAATATCAATTCCACATTCCCGCGAGCCAGACGCCGGGCCTGTACTGGTACCATCCCCACATCCACGGAAACAGCGAAGCCCAACTACTCGGCGGAGCCTCCGGCGCGCTCATCGTCGAAGAGCCGGAGAGCAAGTCCGCGGAAGTGAAACACGAACCCGGGAAGGGAAGTGCCGTCAACGAGAATCACTCAAAAGAACCTGAGGCGACAAAAGACGCTGCAACAAATCCAACCAGCCAACCCCTCCCCGAACGTATCTTCGTCATTCGCGATCAGCCGCCCGCGCCCGATGCCGAGCCCGGACATCCCGCCAAGGATCTCTCCGTGAATTTCATCCCCGTACCCTATCCCACTTATCCGATGGCGATTCTCCGCACCCGGCCTTCGCGCCGCGAATTCTGGCGAGTGCTCAATGCATGTGCCGACACCTATCTCGACCTGGGAGTTCTCTTCAACGGAAAGTGGCGCCAGTTAGGCCTGGTCGCCGTTGATGGCACGCCCCTCGGCCGCGGCCCCGGCCACGCCGACGGTATTTCCTGGCAGAACGATATTCCGATTCCTCCCGGCGGCCGCGCCGAATTTGCCCTCGACACGCCAGCCGAGCACGTTGACGCCGAACTTCTCACTCTCGGCGTCGACACCAGTCTTCCGAACGACGAAGACAATCCGAGGACCCGCACGGCCATCAGCACAACGCCCGTCCCCGAGAGTGATGACGCCAATCCTCCGCGGCAGTTGGTCAAGATCATCGCCTCCACCGACGCCGGCGAAACTCCCACGCAGGCCGCGCTTCCCGAGCCCAGTTCAGCCTCGGATCTCGCTCACGCCAAGCCGGTTCGCCAGCGCCGGTTCTACTTCTCCGAGAAAGTGCTCGACCCTCAGCATCCGGCGACGTCAACGATTTATTACATCACCGAGCAGGGAGCTAGGCCCGAAGCGTTCCACGTTTCTGCCGCGCCGAATGTCACCGTTCGCAGCGGCGATGTCGAAGATTGGGTCATCGAGAATCGCTCGCCGGAGTCTCACGCCTTCCACATCCATCAATTGCACTTCCTCACTCTCCAGCGAGATGGCGCGGCGACCAAAGAAGCGTATCTGCGCGATACCATCGACGTGCCTTACTGGGACGGAACCTCGCCCCACTTCCCCAGCGTGAAGCTGCGCATGGATTTCCGCGATCCGAGCATCATCGGCAGGTTCCCCTATCACTGCCACGTGCTGCAACACGCCGACGCCGGCATGATGGGCGTAATCGAAGTAAAACCAAAACTACAGAAATAGCCAATGCCACGAATCGCGCGCCCTTCGTGATACTTCGTGCCCTTCGTGGTTATGGCCTTTTCTCGATCCCTCGACGACGCCCACCCGCGCCCGCCGCGATTCCGGCCTTACCCTGTGTCCCTCTGTGCCCGGAGCCTGCCCCTGAGCCAAGTCGAAGGGTGGTCGACGAATTGAGGCCACGACCACAAACCTCGCCCTACAAGCATTCCGCTCTTTAGTGATATGCTAGCGGCGATATGGAGATGCCGAACCTGCTCCGGAAAATTTTCCTGGTCGACCTGCTTCAGGGCTTGAAGGTCACCTTTCGCTACCAGGATCCCAAAGAAATCTATACCGAGCAGTACCCGCTGGAGCGGCCCCAGGTCGCCGAGCGTTACCGCGGCGCGCCTCGCCTCAACGTCAATCCGGACACTAACGAAACCATGTGCATTGCCTGCGACCTGTGCGCGCTGGCCTGTCCGGAAAATCTCATCGTCGTCTCCAGCGAACGCAACGAGCACACCCGCCGCAAGGAACTCACCAACTTCACCTACGACCTGAGCCGCTGCATGTTCTGCGGCCTCTGCGAAGACGCCTGCCCCGTCGACGCCCTCGAACTCACCCAGGATTTCGAACTAGCCAGCTACACCCGCGAAGGCTGGATCTGGGACCGCAAAACCCTCGAAGAAGGCCCGCAGCCCACGCAATACAAGAAGTAGGCTTCTCGCTCTAAGCTTCTAGCTCCCAGCCTCTGCTATTGCTCTCACTGCGCGCGAGCTGTGCAAAGACCCTTGCATGTGTATGTACAAAGAATGTACACTGATTCAAGTGGACCAGCAGCTCGAGTTCGACTGGGACAAGCACAATGAAGGGCACCTCGCGAAACATAGCATCAGTCGTCTCGACGCAGAGGACGTTCTGTCAGGAAACCACATTCTTATCGAGTACCAGGTGGAGGAAAACGAGCAGCGCTGGATCGCAGTGGGAGCTGCTCGCAACGGGCGGATACTCAACATTGTATTTGCAATCCGAGGCGAGGCCATTCGACCGATCACGGGCTGGGCCGCGGACAAAGAGACAGCGGAGCTATTTCTCAAGCAGTGGGGACCGGAGTAAATATGGCAAAAGCAAAAATGAAACGAGCGGCGATTCCGAAGTTTTCCAGCGAAACGGAAGAAGCGGCGTGGTGGGATAAGCATCGTTCCGAGATCGAAATCGAAATCCGGCGCAGGATCAAACAGCGAAAGCCGCTCACGCTAAGCAGCCTGCTGCAGAAAGCCAAGCCCTCGCAACCGGTCACCCTCCGCATCGCGAAGGAGGACCTGGACACCGCCCGCCGCCTAGCCGCGCGCAAAGGCATGGGCTACCAAACCTACATCAAGATGCTGCTCCGCGAAGCCCTCGCGGAAAATGCCGATGGCGCTTAGGACAGGCGTTAAGGGGATGTCGAAAAGACGCGGGCAGCCCGCCCATCGCGATTTTCGAAGGGTGGGATTCCACTAACGCTGCGAGCATGGGGGGTAAGCCGGGATACGCCGCGGGACGGGACACTCACCCTTTAGTCGCCGTAATCATGCAATAAGTCATGGGGCCGAGCGGCGCGCTGACCAGCGGCAGCAACACCGGCGCCAGCACGTTGTTCCAACGGGCTCGAGTCATCTTGCCTTTCCCGAACACCACGTCGGTCAAAAGGAACTTCAGCGTCACCCAGGGAATGTGCGCGACCGAAGGTGCAACACGCATCTGCAAGTGTTCAACGGTGATGTCCGTAAAACCGAGATCTTCCAGCCGTGCCCGGAACAGGTCAAGCTGCGCCAGCTGTTCGATGACCCAGCAATCGCACAGCTTGCGGTAGATGCGTTGCTGAAGATCATTGGCGAACCGATCGCTTTCGAGAAAGCCGTCTGCAACCACAAAGCGGCCTCCGGGCCGCAGCAGGCGATACGCCTCCACCAGAAGAGCACTCTTGTCCGGACCGTGGGCGTGGCAACTGCTCTCGAGCGCATAGACTCCGTCGTAGCTGGCACTCGGCAGCACGGTCTCTTCGTAGTCGCCCTCGAGCACACGCACGCGCTCACTGCAACCGGCTGCGTGGTTCAAGGCGCGTGCGTTCTCCACCTGCCACGGTACCCGCGTAATTCCGAGCAGCCACGCCTGCGGCAATCGCCGTGCAAAGCTGCGCAGCGTTGCGCCCAGCCCACAGCCAAGGTCCAGGAGCTGCGGTTCCGCAATACCTTCCACTTTCAGCCGCGTAAGAACTTCTGCATTCATCTGCTCCAGCATGGCTTCCCGGCGCAACGGATTCACCCCGCCCCGGTAGTAGCCGAAGTGCATATTGAACTCTTGGCTCCACGCAGCATAGTCCGGGCCGGCCTCGCGGTAGTACTGCTCAAGGCCGATTTGAGGCACAACGTGTGCTGCAGAGGCGGGCGTGGCTACGAATCCTTCGGTCAACTTGGATTGGGTCAACATGGGCTGGGTCAACATGGGCTGGATCAACCCGGACTGGGCCAACTTGGACTGTGAGGCGATCATCGGTCTCCCTTCGCTTCGCGCTGGGGAAGGATCAGCTCGCACTATCGGCGGACAATGACATTAAGGTACTTACTGTCATTTCAGTATATACGAAAATAATAGAAGTTAGAAGCGGATTCAGAGTGGCCCAGCCGCAAAACCAGGCACTCCTGAAAAAACTTCTTGACATCTCCATCCCGTAACTGTACGGTTACGCATTATGCGGAACCGTTCGGTTACATATTCGCCGGCCCGGGACCCGGAAGCCACTTTCCAGGCGCTCGCCGATCCCACCCGCCGCGCAGTCCTCGACATGCTGCGCCGCGGCAGCCAGCCTGCCGGAAACATTGCCGGAGCGTTTCCGGTATCCCGTCCCGCGATCTCCAAGCACCTGCGCCTGCTGCGGCGCGCGCACCTGGTCCGCGAGCATCGCGAGGGGCGCAACCGCGTTTACCAGCTCAATCCCGAACCGCTGCGCGCTGTC
Organism: Candidatus Sulfotelmatobacter sp.; assembly: GCA_050014115.1. Taxonomy (GTDB): domain Bacteria; phylum Acidobacteriota; class Terriglobia; order Terriglobales; family Acidobacteriaceae; genus Sulfotelmatobacter. Next base: position 6,236 of record JBEKDY010000015.1, read on the forward strand.
GACTCCTGGCTGGAACACTACCGCAGCTTCTGGAGCGCGAGCCTGAATAACCTCAAAGCCTTTGTAGAAGCCGAACACGCTCGTGAAACCCAAAACGCCACCAAACCCAAAGGAAGCAAATGACCGTGCTGCAAGCTCCAATCAATTCGATTCAACGAGATCGTCACCGAAAGGAAAGTGTCATGACCAAAACAACTCGTGTCGTCCTCGGCCTCTACGTAGCCCTGGTCGCAACCGCCGCGCTCGCCCAGTCCGACGCCCAGAAATCCTTCGACCAACTCAAATCCCTCAGCGGCTCCTGGGAGGGAAAGTCCAGCAGCGGAGAAGCTGTCGCAGTCAGTTTCCGCGAAACCTCCGGCGGCAGCGCCGTACTGAGCGAAATCCACGGCCACGGCCCCGAAAACATGATTTCAATGTTCAACATGGACGGCCCCAACCGCCTGCTGGTTACGCATTATTGCGGAGCGGGCAACCAGCCGCGCATGCAGGCCGGCACATCGCCCGACGGCAAGACCATCACGTTCACCTATCTCGACGCCACCAATCTCGCCACGCCCGACGCCGGCCACATGACGCAGTTGGTAATTGCCATGCCTGACGCTAACCACCACACCGAGGACTGGACCTTCACCGATCACGACAAGCAGATGAAGGAATTCTTTGACCTGCACCGCAAGATGTAGAGCTTCACGTGAGCGAACCAATGCACCAATTGGAGAACTTTATGTCCGCAAGCATTATGGTCACGCCGGATCAGGATTCGATCACCAGTGAGATCGATATTGCTGCGCCGCCCGATCGCGTGTTCAAGGCGATCGCCGACGCCGAGACCGTTCGGCGGCGTTGTCCGCAACTCGACGTTTACGAAATGGACTTGCGCGTCGGCGGCCGCTGGCGTCTCGAAATACGCGTGGCGAAACCCAGGAATGGCTGCAGCGTCATCCGCCACGACGGAGAGATTCTCGAGCTCGATGCTCCGCGTCTTCTCGCGTACACGTGGTTTGCAAATTTTCACGGCGATCCCAAGAGCCGCTCCATCGTGCGTTGGGAATTGACTCCGTCAGGGTCGGGCACTCACGTGAGGGTCACGCATAGCGGCCTCGCGTCCGAGCCCGCCGCGCGGAGCGACTACGCCGGTGGTTGGCCGGGTGTGCTCGAGGAGATCAAAATCTTTGCCGAAAAATAATCCGAGCCTGGGGTGTTCGCCTCGTCCGCGCCACTGGAGAACTACATGCCCAAAGCAATCATCACTTCCGATCAAGATGCAATCGTCAGCGAGATCGAAATCGCCGCTCCCGCCGAGCGCGTGTTTCAGGCTCTCACCAAGTCGGACGAACTTTCCCGCTGGTTCAGCTCTCCAGACTGTCCCGTGAAGTTCTGGAAGATGGACGCGCGCCTCGGCGGCCGTTATCACTACGAGACCGAGCAGGGAACAGTCGTGGTCAACGGCGTCAGCGAGTTCGATTGTCAGGGCGAGATTCTGGAATACGACCCGCCGCGGCTGCTCGTCTACACCTGGGTGGCGAACTGGCACGACGACAAATCCCGCCGCACCGTGGTGCGCTGGGAACTGACGCCCGCGAAAACCGGAACGCACGTGAAGGTCACGCACAGCGGCCTGGCGCAGGAAGAAGCTGCCCGGAAAGATTACAGCGGCGGCTGGCCCGGAGTGCTGGTGATGCTGAAGAATTTTGCGGAGAAGTAAATTCGAATCGTGGAAGAGCGGCGCTTCAGCGCCGCGTAAGCTCAGCCGTGGAAGAGCGGCGCTTTAGCGCCGCGTAAGCTCAACCGTGGAAGAGCGGCGCTTTAGCGCCGCGTAAGCTCAACCGTGGAAGAGCGGCGCTTTAGCGCCGCGTAAGCTCAACCGTGGAAGAGCGGCGCTTTAGCGCCGCGTAAGCTCAACCAGAGAGGCGGGCTTTAGCCCCCGGCATGCTCATCCTACCGGATGGCGCACGCTCAACCATCAAGGAGAATCCATGGCCACCGCCACCATCACGCCCGATCAAAACACGGTCATCGCCGAAATTTTCATTGCCGCGCCGCCCGCCCGCGTGTTCGAAGCCATCACTGACCCTGAGCAGACGGCGCGCTGGTGGGGACAAGTAGGCCTGTATCGCCTCACCGAACGTACCGTCGACTTGCGCCCCGGCGGCAAATGGCGAAGCGCCGGCGTTGGAGCTGACGGCACCCCCTTTCACGTCGAGGGCGAATATCTGGAGATCGATCCGCCACGCCTGCTGGTCCATACCTGGACCGGCAGCTACAGTGGCGGGCTCAAGACGATCGTGCGCTGGGAACTCGAGCCCACGGCCGTTCACGGCCTACACGCTAGCGGTCCGAAGAAAGCGGGCACGGGCACGCTGGTAAGAGTTCGTCATGAAGGTTTCGCCAGCGTTCCCGCGCAGGCCGCCAACCACGGCGATGGATGGAAGCGCGTCCTCGGCTGGCTCGAGGGATTCTTGGAGAAGGGCGAAACCGTGGACACGCGCCCGACCGCCTGAAAAATTCGTGATGCCGGGGGCCACATGAAGCGTTGTCACTAAGCGTTGTCATTCCGAACCCGTTCTTTGGGTGAGGAATCTGCTTTCCTGGCCCCCAGCTGAGCCGAACGCCCGTCCCGGGCAAAATCTTGTCAAGACCCTAAGCATGAGGTTCTTAGATTAAGTCGTTGATTCAGCGCCACATATAATTCTGGAAACCATGTCCGGTTTCCCCCTCGAATTTGCTATTCTGGATATAGAGAGTAAATAAACAGCGGCGCAGGCCTTCTCGGTCTGCGCCGTTCGTGTTTTCGGAGGAATTTATCGGGCCGAACAGCAGGGAAGTCCACTCGGGATCAGAGCAGCCAGCAAACGTGCCGATCGAAATTCAAGCAGTCGCCGACCCCAGCAACAAACGGCGCGGAGAAGCGGCCGAGGCAGAGTTCATCGCCCGCTCCGCAGCCTTAGGTTTCACCCCGCTAACGCCCTGGGGAGAATGCAACCGCTATGACGTGGCGATCGACCACGGCACCGGCTTCTGGCGGATCCAGGTGAAGTTGTCCACCTACTCTTGCCAGTCCCGCTACCACCTCCTGCTGGCGATCCGCGGTGTGACGTATATACCGGCTGAGATCGATTTTGTGGCCGGCTACATTGCGCCACTGAACCTGTGGTACATCATCCCGATCGAAGTGGTCGCATCCCTCACCGTAGCGTCGCTCTTTCCTCACACCCGGCGCGGTTCGAAATACGAAAAATACCGCGAAGCCTGGTGCCTGCTGGATTGCACCCGCCAGGCCCGGGGATGGAAAGATATCCCGGCAGTATGCCGCTGCCAGCAGTTGGCCGTGCGCTGCGCGGTGTGCCCGCTGCGACTTTAAGTTTTGGGCTTGCCTAGAGATTGCCACTCGCCATGCGACTCGAAGATAGAGTCCACGAGGCGGTTGCAGCTTGTCGTGATGTGCGCTAGGGACTTGATTTGCTCCCTGCACGCGACGCTCCGAGACTTCTCCGGATAGTTGAGCGTATGGTCAACCTCGCCCCAGACTTCGTCCGCGAGCGTGCGGACTTGGATCTCGCACGTGTACCTTGTTGCCCAGTTTGAGAGAACCACATAGTGGACGCTCGAATAGAGCTTGTCCTCGGTGTCGACGGTATCCAGCCCGACGACTTCCTCGTAGAATTTCTTTGTCTCAAGGTCCCAGACCCTAGCCGCGGGGCGCTCGTGTAGCTTGAGGTTTCGTTCTTTGAAAAGGCCGAGCAAGGCCGGATGAATGACTGCCATCTGCCTCGGGTGGAGGTGCATGATTCTATAGGCAGCAAGATCTGTGACCTTGTAGAAAAGGTTCTCTGGGCTGACGTCGTACGCTTCTCCTGATTCCTTGCCCTCCAATATCTTCCGCCTGAGCTTTGCGCGAAGGTGCTCCTCGTCTTTGATCCGGCCCTTCGTTGAGTGAATCAGCTCGTAGAGCCGACCGCCCTCGTTAAGTTCGGGCTCAATGACGGACTTGACCTGGAAGAGGAGTCCCTCCAGCTTTGTAGCGCGGCTCTTGAAGAGCTTCACCAGTTCTTCAACGAGCTGATCTTCGTCCGCGGTGAGTCCACTCATTTTCCACTGCTCCTCGGAGCCATGACATCCACCAATCGGTCAGCCATCAAGTAAAAGGACTCCTTCGCAGCAGCGCGGAGGTCGGGACTCCCTGCACCGAGCTCCCAGACCGGACGGCCAGCGGTCTGTCCCCCGGATACCAAGCTGGACAGGTTCTGAACCTCGCCAAATTCAGCTCCCTTTGGACCCAATAGGACGAGGCCTGCGTCAAGCCGGTTCATTACCCCGACTATGTCCTCCTGAACGTGCTTGTCGATTCGACTTATGAAGCGGGCAAACTCCTGTGTCATCTGGCCGCCGTAGACCCGAAATTGCTGGGGAACGTAGCCCAAGAAGCAAGGACGACCCGGGAGCAGATAGGTACCGTCTGGCGCTAGATCAGCAATGTCGCTCCATTGTGTGATCCATCTCTCCAGGGTGTATCCCACACTTCGGATGGCTCGTATCGAGAATTCGTCGCATGCCGCGGGCACGATAAAGTAATCACAGTCCAGTAGCACAACCCTGTTCAGTGGGCCTATGTTCGGCCCGCAGTCGTATATCACAAAATCTATTTTGTACTTGGCGCAAATGCTGTTCACGACGAGGCTCAAAGCGGTTGCCCCAGCGAAGCCGCGGAATTCCCTCCGTCTGCATTCGCCCCAGTATTGTTGGAGCCGCTCCTCGAACTCGGACATCCGGATGTCCCCTGGGACGAGCCTCAACCCACCGGGGACCTCCGTCGGCTCGATTGCTGCGGGGTCCTGCTCCTTCGTCTCGGTCCACCTGAGGCTCGACCACAACGTCTGTCCCGCCTCACCATCGGATTGGTCCAGCAGCTTGTCCAGGGGCTGGCTGTTCAGAAGATATGCGGACAAATTGCACTGCGGATCGGAATCAATCAGGAGCACGGATTTGTTCTTATCCGCCAGAGCGTAGCTGATATTCGTCGAGAGCGTCGTTTTCCCAACGCCGCCCTTGTGGCTGTAGAAGCAGAGACGCCTTGCCGCGTGTCGATCGCGTACGACGGGGATTGTACTCACGCGCTCGTAGGTTCCTCTTTTTGGCTTATCGTTTTGCGGCGCTGGCGTTTGGGCTTCATTCCGCGTATAGCCTCGTAAGCCGCCTGGCGGTCCGGCAGGAGGCGAACGAACTGCTCCCCGACGACGGTTAACTGCTTATTTTGACCGCCGGCAGGGGCGAGGTACCCCGCGCGGGTCGCCTCAGCCACCATCATGGCGGGATTGGAGAATTTCAGCTGGGCTGCCTCCATATTGAGCTCGGTTATGTCCGCAGTCTTCAGGTACTGCAATCCACGATAGTGTGTCAGGTAGTAGGCAAGACAAACGACGCGCTCAATCGCCGTCTTTGGCTGCTTTTGCCAGACAAACTCCTTTGGTGGCATCGACCTGTCCTCGGTGAAGCTAGGCCGAGTTTCACCCCCTAGCGACACAGGTTGGATGGACAGCCCGGCGGTCGTAGGACTTGACGGCATGATCCCGTACAGCGTAGCGAGGCTCTGAATCATGCGGACTCGGGCACCAGGGTCAAGCCTGTTGAGCGCACTCGCGATCTCTGAAAGCACGGCCACATCCACGGAGCTTGTCTCGTCTGTCAAGGTTCTCCCTCTTAAGTCCCACGGTGTGGGATTCTACTCCGCGAGACGATCTGCGGCAAAGCGGTCGGCAAAGGCAGCGTCAAGGACGGCGCGTTATACTGGGTTTATCCATGGCTGGGGCTCCGCAACCAAATTCGCAGAAGACGTTTTATCTGGAGACCTTTGGGTGCCAGATGAATGTGCATGACTCGGAAAAGGTCATTGGCACGCTGCTGCATGAAGGGTACCGGCAGGTGGAGACTGTCGAGGAGGCGGACCTGATCCTGTACAACACCTGCTCGATTCGCGATAAGGCGGAGCAGAAAGTTTTCTACCGGCTGGCCGACTATAAAAAGCTGCAGGCGCAGGGCAAGACGTTTGGCGTGCTGGGATGCGTGGCGCAGCAGGAAGGCGAAAAGATTTTCGAGCGGGCTCCGCATGTTTCGCTGGTGTGCGGGTCGGCGTCGTACCGGAAGCTGCCGGAGATGCTGGCGCAGCTAGAGGCTGGCGAGGTCGAAAAAAAGAGAATTGAGGCGGCGCGGTCTGAAACCGGAGAGCGCGAGACCGCGAAGCTGGTGCGCATTACCGGGCTCGACGATCGCCAGACTGACGAATGCTTCGAGACGGAATTCACCGCGCGCACGAATCCTTACCGCGGATACATCACGATCATCGAGGGCTGCGACAAGTTCTGCTCTTATTGCGTCGTCCCCTACACCCGTGGGAAAGAGCGCAGCCGCACGGCGGAGTCGGTGCTGGCGGAAGCGCGGCAGATGGCCGACCTCGGCTACAGCGAGATTCAGTTGCTGGGGCAGAATGTGAATTCGTACAAAGATCCAGCAGGGAAGAAGACGTTCGCGGAATTGCTGGGGGCAGTAGGCGAGGTGCCGGGGATTCGACGGGTGCGGTTTACGACGTCGCATCCGAGGGATTTCGGACGCGACATTGTCGAGGCGATCGATGCCGTGCCCACTCTCTGCGATCACGTACATCTGCCGGTACAGAGCGGGTCGACGCGCGTGCTGGACGCGATGCAGCGGCTTTATAACCGCGAGCAGTATCTGGAGCGGATTGCCTGGATCAAGGCAGCGAAGCGCGACATCAGCATCACCAGCGACATGATCGTCGGCTTTCCCGGAGAGACCGAGGCTGACTTCGAGGAGACTTTGAGCCTGCTGGACGAAGTGGGCTATGACAGCGTGTTTACGTTTAAGTATTCGCCGCGGCCGAACACTCCTTCGTTAAGTTTGGAGGATGCGATCCCGGATGCGGAGAAGGCGCGGCGGCTGGAAGTGATTATGGGCCGGCAGCGGGAGATACAGATCAGTCGCTACAAAAAACACGTCGGGATGATTGTTGAAGTGATGGTTGAAGGATTCAACGCAGCGCGGGGACAGTGGATCGGGCGGACTTCGCAGAATAAGACGTTGAATTTTGTGGGTGCCGGGCCGAAGGTTGGGGGCTACTGCTCGGTGACGGTGACAGCTAGTTTTCCTAACTCGCTGGTGGGGGAGATGGTATAACGTGACATATTCCGGGAGGGCACGATGGAAATCGAAATGACAATTCGCGGCTTAATGCTTGACCCGGTCACGCAGATGCCGATCGTGATCCTGAAGGGGGTGGGCGGCGAGCAGGTTTTGCCGATCTGGGTGGGGCACTTTGAGGCGCATGCGATTCAGATGGAGATGGAAAAAGTTAGCGCGCCGCGCCCTATGACGCATGACCTGATCAAGAACGTGCTCACCGGCCTGGAGACGCAGGTGCACCGGGTGGTGGTGACGGAACTGCGGGAAGATACGTTTTATGCAGTGATCTGGTTAGAGCGCGGCGGCGAGGTGGTGAGCGTGGATTCGCGTCCGTCGGATGCGCTGGCGCTGGCGCTGCGCGTGGATTGTCCCATTTTTGTGGATGAAGTGGTGCTGAAGAACTCGAAGTTGGCGGCTAGCGCCAACGAACGGCTCTCGAGCGATGAGCTGCGGAAGTATCTGGAAGGGTTGAATGATGAGGACATGGGTAAGTACAAAATGTAGCCAGCCCGGTTCTTGACGTAAGGTCGAAGATGGGAACAGATCAAAATAACGGTGGGTTAGCGGGGGGACGGGCAGTTGCTGCTAGACGCACGCCGACGCGAATAGTCAATGGGTTAGTGGTGTTCGATTTGCCGCCTGGTTCGCCGCCGGTCACAAGCGAGAAGGTGCGGGAGTTGGAGTCGGAATTGGACTGCGATGACGATCGCTCGGGGCCGATTCGAAGTTAACATAATACCTGTTATCGGACATTGCATATAATCCACTGATAAACAGGTACAAATCCCTCAACCAGGGCATCAGGGGGGGGTTGGCGAAAACAGGGGCCAGTGTCCAGTGGTCCGGGACCAGATCAGAAGCCTGCCCCGGAGTTTGAGCCCTCCCAACCGGCCACTCAGAGCTTCCGTTGGCTCGGCTCCTTTAAGGTGTACTTTAACAAGCACCAGAGGGCGCGGAAGCCGTCTTTCCAGCCGATTTTTTTGCCTTCCTCGTAGGTGCGTCCCCAATAGCTGATGCCGACTTCGTAGACGCGGAGGCCGCGTTTGGCGATTTTTACGGTGATCTCGGGTTCGAAGCCGAAGCGGTTCTCTTCGATGGGGATGGCTTGCAGGATTTCGCGGCGGAAGACTTTGTAGCAGGTTTCCATGTCGCTCATGTTCATGTTGGTGAGGGCGTTGGAGAGAATCGTCAGGAGCCAGTTCCCTACCGAGTGCCAGTAATACAGGACACGATGCGGGCCGCTGCCGAGGAAGCGGGAGCCGTAGACGACGTCGGCTTTGCCCTGGACGAGCGGACCAAGGAGCGCGGGATAGTCGGCGGGATCGTATTCGAGGTCGGCGTCCTGGATGAGGACGTAGTCTCCGGTGGCCTGCTGGATGCCGAGGCGGAGGGCGGCGCCCTTGCCGGTGTTTTTGGGCTGGAGAAAGACGCGGATCTGGGGGTGGGCGGCGGCGAGTTCGGCCAGGATTTCGCGGGAGCCGTCGCGGGAACCGTCGTCGACGCAGATGAGTTCGAGGTCGATCTGGTTTGAGTCATTCTTGTTTAGATCGGGGACGGCCAGGACTCGGGCTATGACTTCGCGCAGCGTGGGCTGCTCGTTGTAGACGGGCATTACGACGGAGAGTTTCATGGTGCGGGTTCCAAGTTACGGGGCGGGAGTGGGGAGCGTCAAGGGTTGGGTAAACAGTGGTCAGGGATCAGGGAGCAGGGGGCAGGGGGCAGTTTGGGCGAACCGGTCAAGAGTGGCGCGCGGGGGTGTCTGCCCTGCAGGGGAGCTTTACTACGGTGAACCAGAAATTCTCTACTGCTCTCACGATGCCCTGGAAGGTTTTGAAGTCGATGGGTTTGACTACGTAGCAGTTGGCGCCCATGTGGTAGCTTTCGAGCACGTCGACCTCTGCGGCGGAAGATGAAAGGACGCATACGGGAATGTGCCGCAGTCCGTCATCCCTCTTGATGTTCCACAGAACTGCGCGCCCGTCGAGTCCGGGGAGGTTCAAATCGAGCAGGATCAGGTCGGGGGTGAGGTGCGAGGCGAATTGCCCGCGCTTGTGAAGCAAGTTGATGGCCTGGGTCCCGTTCACCACCACGGTCAGCTCGATCTGCAACTGGCTTGTCTTCAGACTTTCCCGGGTTAGATCCGCGTCTCCGGGATTATCCTCCACCAGCAGCACTTGAATGGGCTCGGCCACCATCAACCTCCTTTGCAACGGCACGAATTGTGAAATAGAACGTTGTCCCCTCGCCGAGAACGGACTCGAACCAGATGGTGCCGCCGTGGCGCTCAACAATTTTCTTGGCGATCGCCAGCCCAATGCCGGAGCCATCGAATTGTTCACGCGTGTGCAGGCGCTGGAACATTTGAAAGATGCGCCCGCTGGCGTCTTTCTCCATACCGATTCCGTTGTCGGCGACGGCGAAGCGGACCATTTCGTCGACCACTTCGGCACTCACGCGAATCAGAGGCGGCCGCTCGCCGCGGAACTTGAGGGCATTGCCGATCAGGTTCTGGAAAACCTGCCCCAGTTGGACGTCATCGGCCTGGACGGCCGGCAGGACTTCCTGGACGACGACTGCCTGATTGGCCTGCACGGTGTTCTGCAGGGCCTCGAGGACGGAGGTGACCACGGCTCCGGCGTCAGTGAGCCGCAAGGGTTTGGCCGCGGTGCCGACCCGGGAGTATTCCAGAAGATCGGTGATGAGGCGCTGCATGCGCCGGGCGCCATCGACGGCGTAACCGATGAATTTATCGGCTCGTTCATCGAGCTTGCCGCGGTAACGTTCGCCGAGGAGTTCGCAATAGCTGGAGACCATGCGCAGGGGTTCCTGCAAATCGTGGGAGGCGACGTAGGCGAATTGTTCGAGCTCGTGGTTGGAGCGCGCCAGCTCTTCCACCTTCTGGGCCAACTCCTCCTCGCCCTGCTGGCGCAGCCGACGCAAGCGCTGCTCCTCCAATGCGCGGTGGATGGCGACCGGCAACCGCGCCAGGGTGCCCTTGAGCACATAATCAGTTGCGCCTAGCTTCAGGCACTCCACGGCGTTCACTTCGCCGAGCGCGCCCGTAACCAGGATGAGGGGCACATCGAGGTTTTCGCGGCGCAGGACTTCGAGCGCATCCATGCCCCGCCACTTGGGCAGGTTGTAGTCGGCAAGGACGATGTGAGGGCAGTCGGCGAGCACCTCGCGAGTAAAGTCTTCGGCAGTTTCCACCGCCACTGAGGTGAAATCAAAATCGGCGCCACGCAACTCGCGCTGCACCAGCTCTACGTCCATTGGGTTATCCTCGACGAGCAGGAACCGAAGCGGTGCTGCCTTTGGCATCGATTTGGGAACGGGGCGTGAGGGAGTTGGGACAGTGTCAGGGTTCATTATTCTGGACCACCATTCTTGACGCCAGTTTCTGCTGCGATTCTTGATTCATGGTTGACCGGCCGCTGATTGACCACCAGCCAGTACATACCCAGGGTCTTCACGGTCTCGCGGAACTGCTCAAAGTCCACCGGTTTCTGGATAAAGCTGTTGACTCCTGCGTTGTAGCCCTCCAGCAAGTCGCGCTCTTCCTTGGACGAAGTCATGATGACCACGGGAATCGTCCTGGTCCGGGGATCGTTTTTCACCTGCTTGAGCACCTGGAGGCCGTCGACCTTGGGCATCTTCAAGTCGAGCAAAACCAGCTTGGGAGGATGATCGAAGCTGCGTTCGGAGTAGGCTCCGCGGCAAAAGAGGAAGTCCAGAGCCTCCTCGCCGTCGCGTACCACAAAGATGCTGTTGGCCAGCTTGCCCTGGCGCAGCGCATGTAAAGCCAGATCGATATCGTCCTGGCTGTCTTCTACCAGAAGTATGTCTACGGCTGAATTCATGTTCGGTCCCCACTGGTTGCTGCTGCCGCAATCGTTTTCGATTCGGAATGTTCGCAACTGCCGAGTGTGAAGTAGAAAGTTGCGCCGCGATCAATTTCGGCATCGGCCCACACGCGGCCTCCGTGTTTGTGGATGATGCGCTGCACGATGGCCAGGCCGACGCCGGTGCCTTCAAATTCTTCAGCGCGATGCAGGCGCTGGAACACTCCAAATAACTTATCGGCATATTTCATACTGAAGCCCACTCCGTTGTCGCTTATGAAGATCACGGGCTGACCATTTTTTTCGGTTTGGCCAATCTCGATGACTGCGGGGGAGCGCGGCCGGGAATATTTGAGCGCGTTGTGGATCAAGTTTTGAAACACCTGCCGGACCAAAATGGAATCACATTCCAGAACGGGCAAGTCGGAGATCTTCCATTCGACGTTTCGTCCTGCGATTTCGGGCTCGAGCAAGGCGAGAACATCCTGCACGATGGAACTTAGCCTTGTGGGCTCGATGGTGAGCGACTGGCGCCCGACGCGGGCGAGGTTCAACAATTCGTCGACCAGTTTGCCCATGCGGGCGGCGCCCTGCGCGATGCGCTGCAAATGGCGCTGCGCTTCAGCGGGCAGGGATGGAGCAAAATCCTCTAGAAGAATTCTGCTGAAGCCGCTGATGTGGCGCAGGGGGGCGCGGAGATCGTGGGAGACGGAATAGGTAAAAGCTTCGAGTTCGTGGTTGGCGGCTTGCAGGGCGACGGTGCGCTCGATGACCCGGGCTTCCAATTCGTCATTGAGTTTGCGAATTTCGCGCTCGTGAAGCCGGCGCTGGGTGACGTTGCGGAATGCGACCACGCCGCCGCGCGCGACGCCATCTTTTCCTTTGAGGGGACTGGCGCTGGACTCGATCCAAACTCCGGTTTCGAGCTTCGCATTGCGCACATACATTTCGGCGGTACAGGCTTCGCCGCGAATGGCACGCAGCAAGGGATTCTGCTCGGGCGGGAAAGGTGTCACGGTGTCGGGGAGGTAGGTGCCGTAGTGATCGGTCCACTGCTCGGGAGGAACGTTGGCCGCGCCCAGGCCAATGATTCTGGTGGCGGCTGGATTCCAGAGGATGAACTTGCCGGTCTCGTCAGCGGCGACCAACCCCTCGGAGATGCTGTCGAGTACGGACTGAAGCATCAGCGTCTGGACTTCCAGCGACCGTCGCGAGAGGGCCAGTTCCTCGGCTTGTTCGGCCAATGCGAGGGCAATTCTTTTCTGCTCGGTGATGTCACGCAGGATGACCGTGAAGAGTTTGCGGCTTCCGCTTTGCACCTGCGAGATGGAGGCTTCGAGTGGAAATTCTTCTCCGTTTGAGCGCACGCCCCAGATCGCACCCTGGGCGGCCATAGCGCGGTTGCTGACGCCGGTATGGGCGAAGCGGTGGATGTGTTCGGCGTGTCCCTGATGGAAACGCTGCGGGATGAACCGCTCCAGAGACTTGCCCGTGGCTTCGGCCAGAGTGCAGCCAAACATTTTTTCGGCGGCGGCATTGAAGATCACCACGCGCTGGTCTTCGTCGATGGTGATGATCGCGTCCATGGCTGACTGGATAATGGCGGTGAGTTGGCCCTGGCTCCGGTGCAGAGCGCTCTGTGCCAGCTGCAGGTCTTCGAGGGCGCACTGGTGTTCGGCCAGGGCCGCCTGCACGCGTTCGCGTTCGGCCTGAGTACTGGCGACTTTTTCTTCCGCGCGCTCGCGTTCGATTACCTGCAGACGCAGTTCGTAGGTGACGGCGTGCAGCTGATCGCCACTAGGCAAGGCGATGACTTTGGGAATCAGCGGTATCAGCAGGATGGCGGTAGCGGCCGAGGCCACCGCTGTAATCGCCTTGACGATGCCCGAGAGGAGATAGTTGGCGTGCCAGATGGTCCATATTTCCAGCAGGTGGGTGGCGCCGCAGCCCATAATGAAAAGGGCGAACATCCAAAAGATCCAGTTGAACGGCAGGTCGCGCCGTTTCCGCGCCAGGTAGACCAAAGCGACCGGAATGCAGAAGTAGGAGAGGACGATGATGCCGTCAGAGATTACGTGCAGCCACAGGACCAGCGGATCCCACTGGAAGCAATAGCCATGCGGCATGAAATCAGGCATAAGTCTGAGCTGAAATTGCGGACGATCACCAGCTTTATGTCTAGCCATCGGCGCTGGAAGTTGAAACTTTAGGTGGGTTTTTGCCGGTGCAGGAGGTGGGAAGCAACGGCAAGACTCAAGATCAAAATCAAGAGCAAGATCAAAAGCGACGGACAAGAGTGTCCGTCCTATAACGAGCTAGTCCGAATGCAGGACGATCCGGGGATGAAATAGCGTGCCGGCTACACGAGTGGCGATGGCGATGAGATTTTTCTGGCCGGAGAAGACTTTCACCTGTCGGGCGCGAGATAGTTCGGGCAGGTTGACGGGGCGTCCGGCGCGGATGCGGACGGTGTTGGCTTCGTCGGCGGTGACACAGGGGAATTGCGGAAGCAGCATGCGGGGATGGACGAACAGGGTTTCCAGCGCGTGGGAAATGGTTCCCGGAGGGTTGGCGGCTGCTTCGAGTTCCTCAAGCGTGTGAGCGTCTGCGAGGGAGAATTCCGCGACGGCGGTGCGGCGCAGGGACTCCAGATGCGCGCCGCAGCCGAGTTTCTGGCCCATCTCATGGGCTACGGAGCGCATGTAGGTGCCGGAGGCGACGCGGGCGCGAAAACGGGCGCGGTCGCCCTCGACGCCGAGGATTTCAAATTCTTTGATCTCGACCTGTACTGGCTGTAGCACGACTTCCTTGTGCTTGCGCGCCAGTTTGTAGGCGGGGACTCCGTGAATTTTCTTGGCGGAAAACGGAGGGGGCATCTGCTCGATCACGCCACGGAAGCCGGCGGCGAGGGTCACGGTCTGATCTAAATTCACGGTGACGGGCTGGGCGGGAGCCGCGGGCTCGCCTTCAGCGTCGTAGGTATCGGTCGCAAAGCCGAAGCGGATCACGCCTTCGTAGGATTTCTCCGAGGCGGTGTAGAACTGCGCCAGGCGGGTGAGATTTCCAATGACCAGGGGAAGAACGCCGGTGGCGAGAGGATCAAGCGTACCCAGGTGTCCGACGGAGCGCTCGTGCAGGATGCGGCGCACGCGGTTGACCACGTCATGGGAAGTGAGGCCGCCGGGTTTGTCGATAATCAGGACGCCGTTCATGGGGATTTGGTAAGTTGGTAACCGGGTAATTTGCGATTGGAAACCTGACTGTGACGGCGCCGGTTTTCAATTTCACAATTCCTTAATTACCAAGCTACCAGATTCCCTATGCTTCCTCTCAAGGACGACCAGCCGAGCTACAGCACGCCGTATATCAACTGGTTCCTGATCGCGCTGAATATTCTTATTTTCTTGTTTCAGGCCACGCTGGATCGGCGGAGTTCTGAAATCCTGGCCATGCAGTTCGGCGAAGTGCCGTCGCACCTGGCGGCGTTTCTGGCGGGGTCGCACCGGTACACTCTGCCGCAGGTGGTGCTTCCCTTCTTCACGTCGATGTTTCTGCATGGTTCGTGGATGCACGTCATTTTTAACATGTGGGGTCTGTATATTTTTGGCGATAACGTGGAAGACCATCTCGGACATTTCGCATATCTGGTGTTTTATTTGTTGTCGGGGCTGATCGCTATGACCACGCAAGTGGCGATGTATGCACACTCAAATATACCCACGGTTGGGGCGAGCGGCGCGATTGCGGGTGTAATGGGAGCATATTTCGTTTTGTATCCGCGAGCACGGATACTGACATGGATTTTTGAGTTGCTGATTGTCGTAGTTTGGGTACCGGCCTGGATTATTCTGGGCTACTGGTTCGTCCTGAATCTGCTGAGCGGAACCGCGACGGCTCTGGCGGTACACCGGCAGAATATGGGCGGTGTCGCCTTCTGGGCGCACGTGGGCGGATTTGTGGCGGGGATGGTGATGATCAAATTATTTCCGGAGCGGTCGCGGCGGTCGCCTTATGCGTATTCGTAGATCTGTCTTGCAGTGACAAATTCCCCACTTCTCGCACAAAGAACGCGCGAGAAGTGGGGCACCTGGAGCGAGCAAGATCACGAACAAAGTCAAAGGCAGGCGGGCAAGAGTGCCCGCCCTACACAGGCAAATTCAAGATCAAAAGCAACGTCAAGAGCGACGGACAAAGCCTGCCCTGAGCGAAGCCGAAGGGAGTGTCCCCCTACCTATTTTTTCGGGCGTGATTCTGGTGGAACCAGGCCGGCCAGGCGGTAGTAGACGACGAGCTGACCGTAGTGTTCGCCGGAATGTTCGATGAAGCCGTAGGCGAGGTCCTCAACCCTTATTTTTTGATGCGCGAAGGGATCGACGACCAGCTCTGCCATGCCTTTGTCGCCCTTGGCCTGGATGGCGGCAGCGCCATCGGCGAAGGATTTCTTAACGAATGCGACGAGGTCGGCTCGGGTCTTGTACTGGTCGGGTTTGGGGTCACCGTCGGGCAGTTTCTGTCCGGTCAGGACGTTGGTGAAGTAATAGGTAGCTCCGGCGGCGTGCAGCAGTTGTTCCTCAAAACTGCGCTGGGCAGGCGTGGGTTTCATGTCGTACTTGTTTTCGGGAAAATCTTCGGCCATGGCGATCAGCTTGCGGCCGATGTCGTTCCACTGATCGAGCACGGCCTTGGACGGAGGGTCGGCAGGTTTGATCGGTTGCTCTTTCTTCATGGCGTCTTGCGCGTAGGCGGATGAGGCGAGAATGCCTGCGGCCAGGACGATTGTGGCTGCTAGTGATGCCATCTTCATGGTTGTGCCTCTGAGTTGAATGTGCGGCTGTAACTCTAATCGGACTCGTGGGGGTTGAAAAGGTGAGCAGACTCGGCCGCGCTATGGAGAGGGAAAACTAGGGGACTGGCGAGCACCGCGAAGCTGCAAGGGATCCCTCGGCTACGACTTGCCTTTCGCTTTGCGAAAGGCAACTCTCCACTCGGGATGACAATTCAAGATTGCCGAGATCTAGGTTCCGTTGGGGCGCTGGCGGATCAGCGACAGGAATTCCGAACGGGTTTCTTCTTCGCTGCGGAAGCAGCCGAGCATGGACGACGTGACTGCGGCGGAATGCTGCTTTTCGACTCCGCGCATCATCATGCATAGGTGCCGCGCTTCGATGACTACGCCGACGCCCTGCGGTTCGATCACTTTCTGGATGGTTTCGGCGATCTGGGTGGTGAGGCGCTCCTGAATCTGAAGGCGGCGGGAGAAAATTTCGATCAGGCGCGGGATTTTGCTGAGACCGATCACTCGGCCGTTGGGAACGTAGGCTACGTGGACCTTGCCGAAAAACGGCAGGAGGTGGTGTTCGCAAAGGCTGAAAACTTCCACGTCTTTCACGATCACCATTTCGTCGTAAGTCACCGTGAAGAGCGCACCTTTGAGCATGGCTTCGGGATCCTCGTGGTAGCCCTTGGTGAGGAAAGTCATGGCCTTGTGAACGCGTTCGGGAGTGCTGGCGAGGCCTTCGCGCTCGGGGTCTTCGCCCAGGCGGATAAGAGTTTCGCGGACCAGTTCTTCGTAGCTGGCGCTGGTGAGGGTGGCGGGTTCGGCGGCAGGCTTGGTCATTTTGTTTCGATCTCGGTGTTTTGGTTTTGGCGCTTTGGTCTTGTCTCGAAAAGCGGTCGGCGGCCGCTTCCCTGTCGCTATTTCTGCAATTGGGCTGTGCCAGAGTATTCGAAAGAATTCATCATAGTCTCTTCGATCCTCACCTTTTCCAGATGCGCGTGCTGGAAGCCTCGCTGCAATATTTCGAAGATCTCGACACACAGATTTTCGGTGGTGGGCACGCTCTTGGCGAATTCCTGCAGGGTATTCAGGTTCTCCAGATCGTAGCGGGAGAGCACTTCCCTTTCGACAAGGCCATCGAGGTCGACCAGATTGCAGACCATTCCGGTGCGCGGGTCGACTGGTCCGCTGACCGTGACTTCGAGGCGGTAGTTGTGGCCGTGGCCGTGGGGATTGTTGCATTTGCCGTAGGTGTCGCGATTCTCGTCCGCGGACATGGCATCGCTGTGCAGGCGGTGCGAGGCGGAGAAAAGATAGCGGCGGGTGAGGTAGGCTTTCATATTTCGAAACTCGTAATCAGTCCTCTTGGCTTTTAGCTCTTGGCTTAACCCTCCGAACTTTCTCCGTAGAAGTCGACGAACAGGTCTGGGGTTTCGTAGACGCGGATACGGTGTAGCTTTGCCTGCTGGAGTTTGGTTTCGAGGCGCTGCCAGATGGCGATCGCGAGATTCTCCGTGGTCGGAATGCGGGTGAGGAACTCGGGGACTTCTTTGTTCAGGAAGCGGTGGTCCATGGCGTCGAGGACCTCGCGGTGCATCACTTCTTTGAGTTGCTTGAGATCGACCACGAAGCCGGAGCGGGGATCGACTTCACCTTTCACGGTGACTTCGAGCGTGTAGTTGTGGCCGTGGCCGTTGGGATTGTTGCACTTGCCGAAGATGCGGCGGTTTTCCTCCGGCGTGAAATCGGGGTTGTGGTACAAGTGCGATGCGGAGAACTCGGCTTTGCGGGTTAGGTAGACCATAAGAGCAGTTGCCAGGTGTCAGTGGCCAGTGGCCAGTAAGCCTGGTTTGTTGGAAACTGGCTTTTCAGAATATGTGCGGCCCTTCCAGGGTACGCGACCGTCAGCGTGGGCTCGCTTTGAGCGCAGCAACAGGTAGGCGAACATGGGCATGCCGAACAAGGCGCCGAGAATTTCCATGTCCCAAGTGAAGTTGGCGCGCCGGAGTCGCGTCGTGAGATACAGAATGCTGCCTACGAAAATCGAGTTCCACCACCAGCGACCCGCGTGCCCCAAAAGCAAGGTCATCCAAGGGATTAGCCATATAGCTAGCGTTTTCGCTGCGAGCCAGCGGGGCCTGGGAAATAATAGCGCAAGATTCTTAGTCCAGCCTTCCCGAAGATGCGCGTAGTTGCGGTACATGCGGGTCCGCACGGCGTCGGCGGCGTAGCGAAAGCGAATCTTGCGGCCTGAGCTTTTCACGGCGCGGGCGAACGCAACATCTTCGAGGATATCTGCCGCAACCGCCGCGTGGCCGCCGACTGCGTCGTAGGTGTCGTGGCGGACAAGAATGTACTGGCCGTTGGCGGCTGCGACCGGAGAACTCGGATCGCTGACTTTCGAGGGAGGATATTGCCGCGCCAGTTCGGCGAAGACAACGGGGAGAGTTGCAAGCTCCCAGAAAGTGACGGCGATCTGTTCTGGCGAATAGGAGAGCAACTCCACGTGGTTTTGCTGAGCTTCCGATAAGGCGCGAGCGAGCGAACCCAGCACATGGACCGTATCCGCGTCCGTGAACAGGAGCCACTGTCCGCGGGCCTGGCGTGCGCCGGTGGCGACAGCGTTGTTCTTACCAGTCCAGCCGATGGGCAGAGGGGCGGCTTCGATCACTTTCACTTTCGGAAACGATGTGGCGATTTCGTGCGTGTGGTCTGTGGAGTGGTCGTCGACTACGATGATTTCGAAATCGACCCCGGTCTGCAGGACGAGCGATTCCAGGCATGCGCCCAGGCTGGCCTCTTCGTTGCGCGCGGGAATGATAACCGACACCACCGGCGCCGTGTTGCACGTTTGACCCGAGATGGTTTCCGCCGCCGTCATAGGTGGAATCTATTATTATAGCTGTGTGCGACACATCGCTGGTTCGTTCCGCGTAGTTCTTATGGGCGCCGCGCTGTTGGGGCTCACCGCCTGTTACAGCGGCTCGCGCCCGCCTCACATTGGTTCCAGTGCCCCTGACTTCACGGTGCAGGACGATGACCGCAAAGTTACGCTAAGCCAGTTTCGCGGGCAGGTAGTGGTGCTGAATTTCTGGGCGACCTGGTGCCCGCCGTGCATTGAGGAAACTCCGTCGCTGGTGGTGATGCAGGAGCGGCTCAAGGCTAAGGGCATCACAGTGGTCGCGGTCAGTGTGGATGTAGACGAGAGCGCCTACCGGCGGTTCCTGAAAGATCACGGAGTGAATCTGTTGACGGTGCGCGACCCTGATCAGAAGACGAGCGGCATTTACGGCACCTTCAAATTTCCCGAGACCTACGTGATTGATCGCAATGGGGTGATGCGGCGTAAGTTCATCGGAGCGGTGGATTGGACCGAGCCTGAGATCACCGATTTTCTGAGCAGGCTGTGAAATCGCCTCCCTTCATGCCGCGCAAAAGCAGATTCATCGTCATGGCGAGTGCCTCTGCTTTCTTGCTGGGAGCCGGAATTGTTCCTACGGCTCATGGGAGCGGCGGCGGAAATTGGCATTCAGTCAGGACGCTTCAAACCACGTCTGCGACCGCGAACGATCAACGCCGCGACCAGGGTCTAATCAAGGTGATCGCGGTCGGGGATGTAATGCTTGGTTCGAGTTTTCCCGACGATTCTGGACTTCCCCCGAATGATGGAGCCGATCTGTTGCGCGAGGTGACTCCGTTGTTGCAGCGGGGAGACATTGTCTTTGGCAATCTCGAGGGACCGCTGGTGGATGGCGGAAAGACCAAGAAATGCGGCAGGAAAATTGGAACCTGTTATGCCTTTCGAGTTCCAACGAGATATGGAGTTTATCTGAAATCCGCGGGCTTCACGGTAATGGGGTTGGCGAATAACCATGCGCTTGATTTCGGTCTGGCGGGCCGGGCAAGTTCCCGCGCGGTTCTCGACTCGCTCGGAATTTTGCACTCCGGCGAGATTGGCGACGTTGCGCGGCTTACGGTGAAGGGCGAAAAGGTGGCGCTGATCGCTTTCGCAACCTATCCGGGAACTTACAACCTGCTGGACCTGGACGATGCGATTGCGACCGTGCGTCAAGTGAAAACCGAGGCTGACATTGTGATTGTTTCGTTTCATGGCGGAGCCGAGGGCTCGACTCATCAGCACGTTCAGTTGGGAGATGAAACGTTTCTGGGCGAGGACCGCGGAGATTTGCGGCGGTTTGCTCATGCCATGATTGATGCGGGCGCGCAGTTGGTGCTCGGAAGCGGTCCCCACGTGGTGCGCGGCATGGAGGTGTATTGCGGCAAACTGATTGCTTACTCGCTGGGCAATTTTGCGACTTACGGGTCGTTCAATTTGAAGGGGGAGAATGGCGTATCTATCATTCTGGAAGTGAATCTGGGCGTGGATGGTTCTTTTCAGGGAGGCACGGTTTACCCCGTCAAGCAGGAAAGGCCAGGTGGGCCGCAATTGGATGCGAACATGAGCATTTTGCCGATTCTGCGAGACCTTTCGAAGACTGATTTTCCGTTTACCAACGTTGAGGTGAGCGCGAACGGCCGGCTGACTGCCAAGCGCTGGAATTATTTCGACATTGTCTTTCCTACTGCAGCGTGCGGACTGTTCCAATACGTTCCGTGTCCCGAGGAGCCGGTTTGCAACTGACCAGCGTTCGAGTCGGAGTCCTCGTCCTCATATTGACCGTGGTCAATGCAGCGGCTTGCCTAGCGCAGTCGCAGTCGTCCAAAGGGGCGGATCTGGATGCCGAATTGAGCGTGATGCTGGCCCGCGACTCCGCCTGCGAATCCAAGGGGACCGGTGCGGTTGCGGATCAGACGCCCGCGGGCGCGCCTGCGTTGGCCCAGGCCGCACCTACGATGCAAACCCTTCACAACTCCACCGGCCGAAGTGTCGGGATCATTGCGACGGTGGAGAACGCCTGCCATTGTTCGCGGGGCAACTGTACAACCTACGTCTACGTAAAGTCGGGACAAGCCTACCGGCTCGCGCTGAAGGAAAACTTGGCGTCGTTGCATCCTCTGAAAGGCTTCAAGCAAAGCATGCCGGCCCTCAGCGGGAAGCTGCAGGTCAGCGATTCCGAGGCTGAAACGATCATCTACGAGTGGTCGGGCGGCGGGTATCAGGCAGGCATTTGCGCGACGGTTGTGCAAGAGAGCAGCGGCCACCCGGTCATCACCAAGCACCCGTGTGCCAAGCCCTGACTCGTGGAGGACGGACACTCTTGTCCGTCGGCTTTTGACGGTGATTCTGCGAATTCAGTTTCAAAACCAAAATCAAAAGCGACGGACAACAGTGTCCGTCTTACATTCGATCAAGAGTGCGGTTGCGCCTCTACAGCGGCGTTTTTCGCAGGCGCAGTGCGTTGGTGATGACCGAGACGGAGCTGAAGCTCATGGCGGCGGCGGCGAGAATCGGGCTGAACAACCAGCCGAAGAAGGGATAGAGCACTCCGGCCGCGATGGGCACGCCGACAGCGTTGTAGGCGAACGCGAAGAAAAGATTTTGACGGATGTTGCGCATCGTGGCGTGGCTCAATTTGCGGGCGCGAAGAATTCCGGTGAGATCGCCCTTCACCAGCGTGACCCCGCCGCTTTCCATGGCGACGTCGGTGCCGGTGCCCATGGCGATGCCGACGTCGGCTTGCGCGAGCGCGGGAGCGTCATTGATGCCATCGCCGGCCATAGCGACGACTCTTCCCTGCTGCTGGAGTTTACGGATGACTTCTAACTTTCCTTCGGGCAGGACTTCGGCTTCGAATTCATCGATGCCGAGTTGTTTGGCGGTCGCAGCCGCGACCCGGCGGTTGTCTCCGGTAAGCATCACAATGCGCAGACCCTGTTTCCTGAGCCCACGCACGGCAGCGGAAGCGGAAGCCTTGACCGGGTCGGCAACCTCTAAACACCCTGCATATTTGCCGTCGATCGCGACGAACAGTTCGGTCGCATCTTTAGGATTTAATTTAAAGACTGCCGCGTCCGTGCTGTTGAGGGCTCCGGTCTCCGACATCAGGGCTGTGTTCCCAATGGCAACTCGGCGCCCGTCCACCATGCCGCGAATTCCCTTCCCCGGCACCTGGACGAATTCGGACGGTTCTGACAACTGTAAGTTTTCCGTTTTGGCGGCGTCGAGAATCGCGGCGGCCAAGGGATGTTCGCTCGCGCGCTCCAGGCTGGCGGCGAGGCGCAGAATTTCGCGGCTATCTCCGGGCGGCGGTACGGAAGTTCCCACAACTTTCGGCTTGCCTTCGGTGAGGGTTCCCGTTTTGTCGACGACGAGCGTGTCGACTTTTTCCAGGGTCTCCAGTGCTTCGGCGTTCTTGATCAGCACGCCGGCGCGGGCGCCGCGGCCTACGCCGACCATGATCGCCATGGGCGTCGCTAATCCCAAAGCGCAGGGACACGCGATGATGAGCACGGCCACCGCGTTCACCAGCGCGTGGGCGAGGCGCGGTTGCGGGCCGAGCAGAAACCATACCGCGAACGTGGCAGCTGCGATGGCCACGACTGCGGGGACGAACCACGCCGCGACGCGATCGGCGAGCCTCTGGATGGGGGCGCGGCTGCGTTGTGCCTGGCTGACCATTTGCACGATGCGTGCCAGCAGCGTTTCGGAGCCGACGCGCTCGGCCCGCATCACGAACGAGCCGGTGCCGTTGATGGTGGCTCCCACCACTTTGCTTGAGGCAGTTTTTTCCACGGGCATGGACTCGCCTGTCACCATGGACTCGTCCACGGAGCTGCTGCCTTCGAGCACGACGCCATCGACAGGAATTTTTTCTCCAGGGCGGACACGCAGGCGGTCGCCGGGCTGCACTTGTTCGAGCGGGACGTCTTTTTCTGTAACCTGTCCAGCCGTAACGTCGCCACCTGTTTCCTTGCCGTCGGCGACGAGCACGCGTGCGGTCTTGGGACTGAGGTCGAGCAGGGCGCGAATCGCGGCGCTGGTGCGGCTGCGGGCGCGGAGTTCCATTACTTGGCCGAGCAGAACCAGCGTGGTGATCGCGGCTGCCGCTTCGAAATAGACATCGGGGTAGCCTGACATGCCGCGCAGCGCTGCGGGGAAGAATTGCGGCGCGAGCGTGGCGACTACGCTGTAGAGGTAGGCCACACCGGTGCCCAGGCCGATTAGCGTGAACATGTTGGGGCTGCGGTTGACCAGCGAAGTCCAGAAGCGCTGAAAGAACGGCAGGCCGCCCCAGAGCACAACGGGAGTGGCCAGCGCTAACTCGAGCGCGGGCAGAGATTGGCCTGACAAGATGCCGGGCAAGCGCACCTTCCAGAACATTCCCGCCATGGCGATCGCGAAGAGTGGAGCGGTGAGCACGGCGCTCACCCAGAGTCTTCGCGTCATGTCACGCAGTTCCGGATTCTCTTCTGTGGTCGCGGTGACGGTGCGCGGCTCGAGAGCCATTCCGCAGATGGGGCAGGAGCCCGGTTCAGATCGCACGATTTGCGGATGCATGGGGCAGACATACTCGGGTTTCGCCGGCAGCGGGAATTCCGGTTCCAGCGCCATGCCGCAGGAAGGGCATGCTCCCGGCTGGTTCTGGCGGACTTCGGGACACATGGGGCAGACGTAGGCTGCCGCGGCTGAGGACGGTGCTGGTTTTGGCGGTGACTGCATCTGCGTCAGCGCAGAGTGGGGCGGCGCGGCTTGAGCAGCGGACGGCATCCCGAGCATGACCAGTTCAGATTTCCGAGCTGCCGGCTGGCTTAGATATTCTGCGGGATTGGATTTGAATTTTTCCGTGCAGGCTGCACTGCAGAAATAGAATTTCTTGCCGCCGTGCGCATGCGTATTTTTCGCCGTCGCGGGATTCACGTTCATGCCGCAGACTGGATCTGTTTCCAGGACTGGGCCGGGGCCGGGAGTGGTGGGGTTGGGTGCAGTCATCTCTATGCTGTTATCGGCTTGCTGAATGGGGCTTCGGGCTGCGGGTATCGGGCTTCAGCAAAAGTGAAACGCACAACCGAAACCATCAAACAGCCGACTTCGCCGTGCTCGGCGCGGTCGAGGAAAAAACCCGAAATCCGCTCGCCGAGGACTAAAGCCCGCACTTTGTGCGTCTACTTTTGATTGCCAATCCTCTATATTAGATTCAGGCCATTGGGTTCTGTTCGAGTCAGTCGAACTTGCTCTGGCCGAAGCCCGACGCCCAAAAACAGAAGCCCGAAGCCGATTCTAGTAGCTAACATTCATCATAATGAAAGGTTCCAGCAATGACATACTTGGACGCGGTGTTCGCCTACGGCACAAACCCTGGCGAAAGCGAATTGCGAGCCATTGACGGGATGCGCGAGGTCTATGGAGTGTTGCAGGTTTTGTTCAACGAGAAGGATCGCACGGTACGGGTGAAGTTCGATGCCTCGCGGCTGAAAACGGAGGGCGTCGCTCGCCTGTTGCGCCAAGCTGGGATCGATGTGGGCGAACCGCTGGCCCTGGCTTAAAGAGTGGGGAAGGCTGCTGGATGGAGACTGTAAATTGACGGTCTGGCAAAGCCGGGGAGGGCTGTGCGGGGAGTGCAATCGGGGCGCCCAAGAAAACCTCTGGCCGAAGTTATTCTCCGGAGCGCCCCGTTGCGCGCCACTTCGTCTGGGCAATGTATAAGCATCTGGCGTGCCGTCCGCAAATCATTCAAAACACAGGCCGTGTGGACTTTTGACTCTGTAGGAATTGCCTACAGGGGGAAAGAATTACTTCGACCGCGGAAGCAGGATCGGCGTGAAGCGTCTGGGGGAGCAACCACCGCAGGCGAAGTTGGGGAACGCCATTTTCAGCGACAAGACCGGCAAGAATGTTCCGCTTCGGCTTCGTTAGCAATCTCGTTGTTCGAAAGGCGAGACGGGTGTATAGTTCTGTCGTTTTTGGCCCTGTTGTGGGTGGGGGACCATGAAAACGACTTTGTTTTGTCTGTCTCTTTTTCTCGCGCTGGCGGCAGCTCCAGCGTTCTGCAACTCCGTCACTTTATTTGCTCCCGGACCGGTCGGCAGCGCAGGTTTAGCCAGCAACTGGGGGAACCTATCGACTTGTTCCTGCTTTGGTGGTTATTGGCAACGCAGCGCCGTAAACGGCAAGTACTACGGAGACTTGATCAGCGAGGGCGAATTCCAGTTGCTGGGTAGCGAAGGTGGAGGGCACTTCGCGAGTGGGAACTTTTCTGCTTTTTACGTGGGCATTGGCACGGTCGAGGGCACTCTGTCGAATGTCTATTTCAACTCCAGCACGGATGTGGTTACGGCTACATTTAGCGGTGACGTGCTTTACGTATATGGTTCGTCAACCAGCTTCTCGGGCACGTTCGTGGCAGACCTGAATCCCAACGGCACTCTGGGTGAGATGCACGTCTCTACGCAAAATGGTCCTAACCTAAACTTCGCGACTCCCGAGCCAACAACACTCACAATGGTGGGAACCGGTTTGTGCGGACTCATCGGTGTACTGCGTCGAAAACTCCAAAAGGGTTGAGGAAGTAGCGTCTCTTCCACGATGAGATATTATTCCCGGAAATACGCGGTTTGAGGCGCGTGACAGCACCACCATGCGTAGTCGAATTGGAGAACGACATTTCCAGCGCAAGAAAGTTCCGCTATAATCGAAACGGAGTTTTTCCCGCCACGCAAGATCCGCGCCCTTAGCTCAGTTGGATAGAGCGTCTGGCTACGAACCAGAAGGTCGGGAGTTCGAATCTCTCAGGGCGCACCA
>JBEKDY010000016.1:0-30948 GCA_050014115.1 Candidatus Sulfotelmatobacter sp.
ATAATTCTGAGCCTGGGAAAGCGCCAGAGCGTCGGGACGGCTGCCGACGGGCATGGTCGCGATCAGCTTGCCGATATCGATGTCATAGATGGCAACACTATCGGAGCCGAAGTTGCTGACGTAGAGCCGCGAGTTGTCGAGCGTGACTACGGCTCGCGACGGATGTTGCCCGATCACGGGGCTGCTGCCCACTTCATCGTTGCCGGTCTCGATAATCGAGATGCCGTCCGAATCGAAATCGCATACGATCAACTCGCCGCCGTCCGGCTTCAGCGCCAGATTTACCGGCGTGCGTCCCACGTCGAGCAGCGCAAGCACGTGGTCATGCTTCAGGTCGATGGATGCGACCTGCGACGATCCGGAACACGCGACGAACGCCTTGTTGGAATCGGGCAGGATGGCGATGTCCTCCGGCTGCTGGCAAATCGGCAGAGTGGCGCGCACGCGCAACTGCCGGGCATCGATGAGGGAAACGCTGTTGTCGCCGCGATTGCTGACCACAACAGTCGCGCCATCGGGCGAAACCCGCGCCAGTCCCGGTGACGCGCCCACGTGAAGAGTGCCCACCACCGCTCGCTTTTCCAGATCGATCACGCTGACGTTGGCGGAGCCTGAGTTGGCCACGTAGGCGCGCTTGCCGTCTTCGGAAACATCGATGAAATACGGTTTGCCGTGAACGCCAATCACGGCCACCACGACGTTGGTCTCGGCATTGATCACGCTGACGTTACTTGAACCTGTGTTGACCACATAGACTTCATTTTTCTTGCTATTGGCGGCGATGCCGGTCGGCTCGAGCCCGACTGGGATGGTCTTAGCGAGGGCGAATTTGCGGATATCGATCACGCTAACCGTATTGCTCTTGCCGTTAGTGACATAGGCGTATTCGCGGTAGGCAGGGCCGTAGTCGGGCAGCGGTTGCTCACGGAAATACCACCACGCGAGGCCGCCGAGGATGGGAAGCATGACGACGATGAAGAGGAGCTTTTTCAAAGGAGCGTCCGCATGGGTGGAGAGAAAAGATTAGCAGAAGAGAACGCCTGCAGACGTCTCACTTCGGCTCGATGACTCTAAGACCCGGAACCAGATTAAAATGGCGCTTGTTAAACGTGGCTACCGCGCTGTCGCGTTCCAATGCGGCGGAAGCCAAAATCAGGTCATGCGGCCCGATCATGTTGCCGGAAGACTCAAGCTTCGCCCAAAGTTTGGCATGAATCAGAGCCGTGATCTCCGTGTAGGGAATGGGTTCGAGTCTCTCGACAATTGTGCGGAGATACCGTTGGCGTTTTGCCCGGTGCGGGGCCGTCGCTCGTTCAATTCCGTGCCATAGTTCGGCGATGGTGATGGCGGCGATTTCCAGATCCTGGCCAGTTTGCGAGTCCAGCCATGCGATGAGGCCGAAGTTACCCTTTTCGCCTTTGATGATGACATCGGCATCGAGAATTATCGCCATTTATCTTTAGCAGGCTTCAAAGCTTTACGTGCCGCTATCAAATCTTGATGCCAAGCCCTCGCCTCGCCTTCCGACAGGTCCACCTTTCTCAATGCCTCGGCCAATTCCGGGCCGGTGCAGCCCTTCTTGCCTTCGGGAACAAGGCGGGCGACCGGTCTGCCGTTCTTGAGCAGGACGTAGCTCACATTCTGATAGCGGACGCGATTCACGCAATCGGCGAAATTGCGGGCGGCCTCGGTGACGGAGATCGTGGTGGTTTTCATAAAATCAGATTATCTGATTATACACAATCGGAATGCAGTTTTGTGGCCGGAGGAAACGACGGATAGCGTCCTCAGTGCGTAACCACAGGGGCACGGGGAACACAGGGTAAAGCCGGAATCGCGGAGGGCTCGGGTTTGCGGCTAATACTGACGGAACGAGAAGTCGATTGAAAGCTGGACCATCACCGGTTTTCCGTCTTTTGTCGCGGGCTCGAATCTCCACTCTTTGGCCGCTGCAACGGCGTTTTCGTTCAGGTCGGGGCCGGAACTGCAGGTGACTTCGACGTTTCGCGGTCTTCCGTCTGTGCCGACGATCACGAAGATCGTTACGGTCCCCTGTTCCCTGAGTGCGCGGGCTTTCTCTGAGAGCTCTGGATTAGGTTGGTAAAGTATCTTTGGCGCTTTAACTCCGCCTTCTTTCGATAGTCTATAGACAGGGCCCTCGGGCGTGTCGAACTCTGCGCTCGCCTGCAGTTCACCGGCGGCGGGCGCATCTTCGGTAGGAGACTCAATCTCCAAGTCTGTCACCGCCTCCCGCAGAATCCGGACGAACCTGACTCGAAGCTTGTATATGGTTTCGACCCGTTTGCCTTTGACGAGAACGGGGTGGAAGCGCCACTTGCGAACGGCTTGCACGGCGGGCGTCGCGAAAACGGGGTCGCCCTTAATCAGCGTCAATTCTTGCGTCTTGCCGTTACCAGCGATTACCGCTCGCAATTCCACGGCTCCCTCGATCCCGGCTTTGAGCGCTGCTTCGGGATACGCTGGTTCCACCATCCGGTCGGGGTATTCAAGCGCTTGGGGTACTCGTTCTTTGCAAAGCGGGATGCTCGAGTTGGCATTCGCTGGTGCAGATGGCGCTTCCTGAGCAATCGAACTACTTAGGGCAATCGCGATCAGAGCCACCAGCCAAAGATTCCTGCGTGTATTCCTCGGATGTTGTTCACAGGGCGCCCCAGTATGAAGACGCGAGTTAAGGGCGAGGAGTTGCTTCCCGAGTGCCCTTTCTCGCGTTCTTGGCGAGAAGTGAGGGACTTTTGCTGTGTATAGAATCCCCACATCTCGCAAAAGACGCGAGATATGGGGCACCCAGATCTTTTTCGTTACCCTTGTCCCTTGGTTCAGTCAATTACCTGCTAGCCGCTACTGGCTCCGTTACTTCAATTCCTGGGACGGTTCTTCCTACCACCGCGGCGATCTGGCGTACCTGCTTCATCAGGTCGTCGAACTGGTCGGGGTAGAGGGATTGCGGGCCGTCGGATAAAGCTTCGTCGGGCTTGTGGTGGACTTCCACCATCAGGCCGTCGGCGCCTACGGCTACGGCGGCGCGCGAGAGTGGGGTGACTTTGTTGCGCTTGCCGGTGCCGTGGCTGGGGTCGACGAGAATCGGGAGATGGCTGAGGCGCTGCACCGCGGGCACCACGCTGAGGTCGAGCGTGTTGCGAGTGTGGTCGGCGAAAGTGCGGACGCCGCGTTCGCACAGCGCGACGTTGTAGTTGCCTTCGCTCAGAATGTATTCGGCGGCCATGAGGAATTCTTCGAGCGTGGCCGACATGCCGCGCTTGAGCAGGACGGGTTTCTTGGCGCGTCCGGCCCGCTTGAGCAACGAAAAATTCTGCATGTTGCGGGCGCCGATCTGGATGACGTCGGCATATTCGTCGACCAGCTCGAGCGATTCGTAGTCGACGGCTTCGGTAATAATCTTCAGGCCGAATTGCTGGCGGATTTCCGCCATGATGCGCAGGCCTTCTTCGCCTAATCCTTGAAAAGAATATGGAGAGGTGCGGGGCTTGTAGGCTCCGCCGCGAAAAAACTGGGCTCCGGCGCGATGCACGCGCTCGGCCACGGCGAAGGCCTGCTCGCGGGTTTCAATGCCGCAGGGTCCGGCGACGATGGCCAGTCCCGGGCCGCCGATGGTGGCCGCGGTGCCGGGAAAACGGATGATGGTGTTTTCCTGTTTCACGTCGCGGCTGACCAGCTTGTAGGGCTTCGAAACTTTGATGACTTCCTGCACGCCCGGCATTTCTTCGAGCGTGCCTTGCTCCACTTCGCCCTTGTTGCCCGTAATGCCGATGGCGGTGCGCTGCGCTCCGGGCATGGAGTGCGCGCGGTAGCCAAGTTTTTCGATCTTCTGGCAAACGGCGCGAACCTGTTCCTCGGTGGCTTGCGCCTGCATGACGACTAGCATGGATACTCCTCGAAAGAGTTAAGTCTACCGCCGAATGCGGGAATGGCAAAGGGCGGGCCCTCTCGGCCGTGGTTCGCCTGGCGAGCGCAGAGGAATGCGTGAACCGCGAAGGACACGAAGTATCACGAAGGAATTCACGGCTAGGGCGCCGTTCTGCGGAAGATGTATACATTTGCGGCTTCGCCCCAGCGATGGGCGGGCAGAGCGTTGATCTGCATTTGTTGGATTGGTTCGTAGTTCTCGTGGATATAGTTTTCTATCCAGGTGAAAAGCTCGTCGTGCTCCTGACCACGCTTCCATCCCCAGGAGGCCCAATCGTCGACATAGATGACCACTCGGGGTTTGGCTGCCACGATCTGGAGGATCATTTCCTGGCGCATGTGCACCTGATAAGGCTGGGTTTTGATCAGGTCGTACATGTAGATATAGCTCGTAGCGGAGTGGCGCGCGGAAAGGAAATAAATCTCCGGCTCGGAGCCGAAAACGGCAATCGTATCTGCTTCCGTCGTCGATGCGCGCACGGTTTTTGCCGCTGCGATGGCTTCGGCGAAGGGATTGGCTGCATAAATTCTCTGGGCCGCGTCTACGGGGTTGAGCTCGAACAGGAAGGCTCGCTGATCCCAGAGCGAGAAGGCGCAGGCGGCGATGAAAATCAGAAGAGGAACCCGCCGCATGCTTGCTGGGAACCGGCGCTGCTTCAGAAAGCGGTATACGGATGTGACAGCAAACCCTGCCAAGATTGATGCGGCTGGGAGCAGAAGAATGAAATAGTGTGGGCGGAAATAAAATCCGGCGCACACTGCCAGCAGCGAGAATGCGGTCAACGTCGCCAGAAAGAAAAGCTGCGGGCGCCAGCGCCGGTCCCAGAACAGCGTCACGAATCCGATTTCGGCGATCGCCCACAAGGGAAATGGATGCATCGTCCACCGCAAGGATTGCTTCAACGCTTGCCAGCCCATTGCGAGGCTGGTCTCCGAGGAATATTCACGAGCGTAGGTGAAAGTCCAGAACCAGAAATTCCGGAAGACTCCGGCGTGGGTGAGTGCGAGGCAAGTGAGAGCAAAGGGCAAAGCTGCACCGGCCAGATATGCAGCTTCGCGAGATACCAGGAGCCGCGGTTGTTTCCAACTGCAGCGAGCGACGTAGAGCGCGCCGAAAACTGCGAAAGCGATTCCGGGTTGCTTCATCAGGAAAGCGCTACCCAACAGGAAACCGCCGCAGAAAAATAATAGCGGGCCACGCTGGGTGTTGAGGGCGCGCAGCAAGATGAGAATTCCAGCCAGCGCGAACAGGACCACGAAATGCGTGGCGTGGCCGGCGAATCCCAGGAGCGCGGGCAGAGTTGACAGCACGGCGTAAGTGGTTCCAGCCACGAATCCGGTAAGAGGTCCACTAACTGATCCGGCCAGTTTTTGCGCGAGCAGAAAAACCAGGATGATCGTCGCTGCGTTGATCAGCAGCAGGCCGATGCGGATTCCGGCCGCACTCTGGCCAAAGACCGACATGATCGCGGCATAGGCTGCGTACGTGCCGGGCAGCTTCATGTTGTAGGCGAGCGCGTAGGGAGGGATGCCTTGCAGGATGAGCTGTCCGGCATAGGCGTATTCGCCTTCGTCCCGTTCCAAAGGCATGGTTCGCAGGTGAAAGCGGATTCCAGCGACGAGCAGAATTACCAGCAGGAGCGCGGCGTAGTAGAACCGGGGATGGAGTTGGTGCCGCGGAGATTGTGTTGACGGGTCGTTCACGGGCGCCCGAGTCTCGGCGCGTCCCTCCGGATTGTTCGGCGACAAGAGACCTCCTGCCGGAAAATAACCGAGAGTTTAGAACACCCGGAGCAGCAAGAGGAAAGTTTCCTTGCCGAGGCGAGCGGTGGGCGCGTCTCCGGCCAACATTTTCCGCGATGGTGAGAGAGACCTTGCCAGCAACGTCTCAACCGCTTCCGTTGTAGAATCTAAGACTTAACATTTTGTCATTATTCTCTTATGCCATCGCAAGAAAAACCCGAGGCTGCCACTGTGACCACTGACGGCCGCGACGAAGCGCGTCCCGATCAACCGGACGTCCGCTACGACGCCCAGCGCGTAGAGATGAAGTGGTTCGAACGCTGGCGCCAGGATGCGGCGCTCTACGCCGCTGAGCCCAACTCCACCAAGAAAAAATATTACGTGCTGGAGATGCTGCCTTATCCCTCGGGCGCGCTGCACGTGGGGCACGTGCGCAACTATGCGATCGGCGATGTGCTGACCCGCTACATGTGGATGAACGGGTATAACGTGCTTCATCCCATGGGCTGGGATTCCTTCGGACTGCCCGCGGAAAACGCCGCGATCAAAAACAACACTCCGCCGCGCGAGTGGACCCAGGCCAACATAGCAAACATGAAGGCGCAGATGAAGCGCCTGGGCTTTGCCTACGACTGGTCGCGCGAAGTGACGACCTGCCTGCCCGAGTATTACCGGTGGAATCAGTGGTTCTTTCTGAAGTTTTACGAGAAGGGTTTGGCCTATCGCAAGAAGAGCAAGGTGAACTGGTGTCCGCAGTGCTGCACGGTGCTGGCGAATGAACAGGTGGTGAACGGCAACTGCTGGCGCCATGAAGATACTCCGGTCGAGCAGCGCGATCTGGAACAGTGGTTTTTGCGCATCACCGATTACGCGGAAGAATTGCTGCGCGATCTGGATAAGCTCGACGGCTGGCCGGAAAAAGTGCGCACCATGCAGCGCAACTGGATTGGGCGCAGCGAGGGCACGCTGATCGATTTCAAAGTTGCGGATGACAGCGCCGGTGCGACGATCCGCGTATTTACCACACGCGTCGATACGATTTTCGGCGCGACTTCGGTGCAGCTCGCGCCGCAACATCCGCTGGTGGCCGGCTTCACGCGTTACAACCAGGTATTGGGCGCGGCGGTCGAGCAATTAATTGCCGAGCAACGCAAGGCCAAAGAAGCTGGCGACATTGGCGCCATCGAGAAACATGGCGTCAACACCGGCCATTACGCGGTGAATCCTTACAACGGCGAGCGCGTGCCCATCTGGGTGGCGAATTATGTGCTGATGGATTACGGCACGGGCGCGATCATGAGCGTTCCGGCGCACGACGAGCGCGACTACGATTTTGCCAAGAAATACAAACTGGAAATCCGTCTCGTGATTCTGCCGATCTCGAACGATCCCGAGGAAACCGTGGCCGAGCCGCGGCTGCCGTTTACCACGGAAGAAGGAATGCTGATCAACTCCGGCCGCTTCAGCAATCTGAGCTGCGAGGAGGCGATCCGAAAAATGGCGGCCGAGGCCGAACAGAACGGTTTCGGCAAAGCTGCCGTCACTTATCGACTGAAGGATTGGGGAATTTCACGCCAGCGCTACTGGGGCACGCCCATCCCGATGGTGTATTGCGAAAAAGATGGCATCGTCCCCGTGCCGGAAAAGGATTTGCCGGTGCTGCTTCCGGACAACGTGGATATCACGCTGACGGGTGCGTCGCCGCTCACACGTGTGCCCGAGTTCGTGAATACGACTTGCCCGAAGTGCGGCGGTCCGGCGCGCCGCGAGAGCGACACCATGGATACGTTCGTGGATTCGTCGTGGTATTTCTACCGCTACACGGACGCGCACAACGACCACGCTCCTTTCGACTCGAAAGCCGCGCAGTACTGGTTTCCGATCGATCAGTACATCGGAGGTGTCGAGCACGCCATCCTGCACCTGATCTACTCGAGGTTCTGGACGAAATTCATGCGCGACCTGGGCATGATCACGAACGACGAACCGATCGAGCGCCTGTTCACGCAGGGCATGGTGATCAAGGATGGCGCGAAAATGTCGAAGAACCGGGGCAACGTGGTCACCGCCGACGAAACGGTGGAGCGCTATGGAGCCGATGCGGCGCGTCTCTATAGCTTGTTTGCCGGGCCACCCGATCGCGACTTGGACTGGCAGGATTCTGGCATTGAGGGCATTCGAAAGTTTCTGGGACGCGTGTACCGGTTCGTCGTGCGCAACGCGCAACCAGAGCATCCTGACTGGAATAAGCCGGTTGCCGCGGACTTGCCGCCGCAAGCGCGCGCCATTCAGCGCAAGCTGCACCAGACCATCAAGCGCGTCACGGATGACTTCCAGGGGCGCTGGCACTTCAACACCTGTATCTCGGCCATTATGGAGTTGATGAATACCCTCCACGATGCGGAAGATGCGATCGAGAAAAAAGAAATTCCCGTTCCGCTGCTCGTTGATGCACAGCGCAGTCTCGTGCTTCTGCTCGCGCCCTTCGCGCCTTATCTTACGCACGAACTCTGGGAGATGCTGGGCGAAAAGGGAAGCTTGCTCAAGGCTCCGTGGCCGCAATACGACGCGGTGTTAGCGAAGGAAGAGGAAATTGAAATCCCCGTGCAGGTCAACGGGAAACTGCGGGGCCGCGTGGTTGTGCCCGCGGACGCTTCGCAGGAACTGGTGGTGGAGCGCGCGCTTGCCGACGAAAAAGTGAAAGCTGCGATCGGGGGAAAACAGATCGTTAAGACGATCTTTGTGCCGGGGAAGCTGCTCAACTTCGTCGTGCGCTGACCAAACTCACACTTTCTACCAGGCCAGATTGCGTTATTCTGGGTAGGCATGTCCCGCATCTCGCCCACGCTCGAAGGCTTCCGCGCCGCGTTTCGCCGGCCTTCGCTCACGCTGGCTGAGATTTCGTGGCGCTGGACCGTGGGTGCGACCGCGACTGCGCTGGTCATATTTTCGCTTCTGGAATATCTCGACACTCTGCCCGTGACCGGCAGCGATATTCTTCTGCTGCGCACGCGCCAACCAATTCTGATTGGCCAAGCGCTCGGCCACATTTTTCGCGGCAGCGCGCCTCGGATTGTGATGGCCGAACTGGTCGCCGCCATCGCGCTGATCTGTTTATGGATTCTTGCCGCTTCCGTGGGGCGGTCGACAACGGTTCGCAGCCTGATCGATTATTTCTCCGAACAGCAGACGTCGACCGATGGGGGCGAGGACTTGGTTCCGCGAACCAGCGTGACGGCCGCGTCGCAGAAGGGATCACAACTCGGGTCACTGCTGCGGTTGAACTTCCTGCGCGCCGCCCTGGCCCTGGCTGCGATTCTTGGCCTGGCGGGCGCGGTGATCCTGGTGAATCTGGTTTCAACTAGTTTTTCGAACGATGCGGCGTCGGCTGGCGCGACCTCGTCTAACTCCGCGCCGCCCGCCGACCCCGGCGCTGCGATTGCTTTTCTTCTCTTCTTCCCGCTGGTTGGACTCATCTTCGCGGCGTGGTCAACTTTGAACTGGGTTCTGTCGTTGGCGGCAGTGTTTGCCGTGCGCGACGGCGATGCTCGCAAAGATGCTCTGGGAGCGGTTTCCGCCGCGGTCAGTTTCTGCCGTGAACGCAGTGGGGCGATTTTCGCAGTCAGCATCTGGACCGGACTGGCGCATCTGACGGTCTTTGTAGTGGCGACCACCGTGGTCTCCATGCCGCTGACTTTTGCCCAGATCGTCCCCGCGCGGCTCGTGCTGGCCGCCGTCGTTCTGATCACGGTGGCCTATTTCGCGGTCGCGGACTGGCTCTACATTGCGCGCCTGGCAGGATACGTTTGCATTGCGGAGACGCCGGAAGAGTTGCTCGCTCCGATAGCCCCAACGCCTTTGCCGTCGCCTCCCACGCCCTACGCAAGCGTCGACCGCGACGAGCCGATTCTGAGTGATGTGCCGAACCTTGCCGTAGAGACGTAGCTTGCTGCGTCTCAGCCGCCGCCACAGGAGCCGTCGTTCGCGATGCACCTGGCAGAGAGACGTTGCAAGCAACGTCTCTACGAAAGCATTTACACGAGCGAGGCGAATCTGACATACTCATCAGTGGAAACCCAATCCAAGCTCCGCGCAACGTCCCTCAGCCAACCTTCTCTTACCCAATCTATCGTCATCCTCGATTTCGGCGCGCAGTATACGCAGCTGATCGCGCGCCGCGTCCGCGAACAGAATGTATTTTCCGTCGTGCTGCCTTGCACTGCGAAGCTCGATGAGTTGAAGAGCTACGCACCCGCCGGGATCGTTCTGTCGGGAGCGCCGTGGTCGGTGTATGACAAAGACGCGCCGCCGGCCGATGCGCGCCTGTTTGAACTCGGTCTGCCTGTGCTCGGCATCTGCTACGGTTTGCAGTTCATGGTGCACACGCTCGGAGGCAAGGTGCGCCCGGCGGACAAGCGCGAGTACGGCCACGCGGAAGTCGAGATAGTTGCCGAGTCAGTTTTGTTTCAGGGGTTGTCGAGAAAACTTCCGGTATGGATGTCGCACGGGGACGAGGCGCTGGAACTGCCTCCGGGTTTCGAGCTGACGGCGAAGACGGCTCATGCCGTGGCTGGGATTCAAAATGTCGAGAAGAGATGGTTCGCGGTCCAGTTCCATCCCGAGGTGCACCACACGCGCCAGGGCACGGAAATTTTGCGCAACTTCATCTTCCAGATTTGCGGGGCGAAACCTACCTGGACGCCGCAGCATTTTATCGATTCGACCGTCGAGCAGGTGAAGCGGCAAGTGGGCGCGGGACGCGCCATCTGCGCGCTTTCGGGCGGCGTGGATTCGTCGGTGGCCGCAGTTCTGGTGGATCGCGCTCTGCGCGACAAGAATGGAAAATCGCGCCTGACCTGCGTCTTCGTGAACAACGGCGTACTGCGCAAAAACGAGTTCGAAAAAGTGCAGAAGACCTTGCGCGACAAACTCGGCCTGCATCTTGACGCGGTCGACGCCACGGATCGTTTTCTTCGCAAACTGAAAGGCGTCAGCGATCCTGAGAAAAAGCGCAAGATCATCGGTAACGAATTCATCAAAGTGTTCGAAAAAGAAGCCCGCCGCATCGAGAAAAACGAAGGCAACGTCAAGTGGCTGGTGCAGGGGACGCTTTATCCGGACGTGATCGAATCGCGCTCGGTGCGCGGACCGTCGCAGGTGATCAAGTCGCATCACAACGTCGGCGGGCTGCCGAAGAAAATGAAGCTCAAACTAATCGAGCCGCTGAAAGATCTGTTCAAGGACGAAGTCCGCAAGATTGGCCGCGACCTCGCCATGCCCGACGAAATCCTGCTGCGGCAGCCGTTTCCCGGGCCCGGCCTCGCGGTGCGCGTGCTCGGCGAAGTCACTCCCGAACGGCTCGCCCTGCTGCGCGAATGCGACGACATTGTTGTGACAGAAATCAAAAATGCCGGGCTCTACACAAAAATCTGGCAGTCGTTCGCGGTGCTGCTGCCGGTCATGTCGGTGGGCGTCATGGGCGACATGCGGACCTACGCATACACCTGTGCGGTTCGCGCTGTTAGCTCCGAGGATGGAATGACCGCCGACTGGGTTCCGCTGTCGAACGAAGTGCTGAAGAAGATTTCCACGCGGATTGTCAATGAAGTAAAAGGCGTGAACCGCGTAGTGTATGACATTACGTCGAAGCCGCCGGGCACGATTGAGTGGGAGTGAGGAAGCTCTTTAAGCTGTTAGCTTTTAGCTCAACCCTCCGAGGACGCGGGCCAGTCAGCCTCGGCAGCCCGCGTTCGGTTTATCCGCTCGTTATACTCTCGAAGCGAGCTACGCGTTCGCGACCGCGGCCAGAAGCGGCTGCGGCACTGCCTCCGCGATAGGAAGCTCCACGGTGACGCGCGCGCCCAGGGGACTTACGTTTTCAATTCGCAGCGCGCCGCCGCGCTGCTTCACGATTCCATAGCAGACACTCAGCCCCAGCCCCGTGCCTTCTCCCGCCGGCTTGGTCGTGAAGAAGGGCTCCAGCGCGCGATTCAGATTTGAGAAACCCGGCCCACTGTCTTCCACTTCAATCACCGCCCGCGTCCCGGACTGATAGGCCCGAATGCTGATGCGTTTGCTCCCGGCAAAACCTTCCAGCGCGTCGCTGGAATTCTTGAACAGGTTCAGCAGAATCTGTTTGATCTCGTCTTCATGAACGGCGAGTGACGGAAGGCCAGGCGCGATATCGAGGTCCACATGCACTTTGCGTTTGCGCGTGTAGTACTCACATAAAGCCAGCACCTCGTGCACCAGCGGAGAAAGCTGCACGATGTGCGTGTCCCGCGCCCCTTGCCTCGCGAAACGCAGCAGATTATCAATGATCCGCTTCATGCGCCGGGTCTCGCCGACCAACCGGGTAAGGTGATCGCGGGCCTGCGGCGAACCGACTTTGTCGCCGATCAGTTCTCCATATCCCATGATGACGGTCAGCGGATTGTTAAGCTCGTGCGCCACGCCCGCGAGCAATTGACCCAGAGCCGCCAGCTTTTCCGACCACACCAGCTGCCGGTGCAAGGTTTGCAATTGCACGGCCACGGCCAGATCGGCCGCGACCATTTCGATACGCGCCAGTTCGAGCGCGTCCAACCCGAGCGCAGATCCCGGCATGAGCAATCGAATACATCCCAGATACGTACCGATTCCCGAACAGAGCGGTATCAGGAGAGTGGTGCTGCTCCGATGAAGTGTGCCGGAATCTGACGCCTCCTGCCCGAGGAACTTCGAAAGTTCGCTTTTTTCGCGAGGCGGCAAGAATGAATTGTTGCCGATGCGCAGGGCGCCGGAGCACGCGCCCTGGATGCGCTCCAGCGTCCACTCCGCCGATTGAAGTTTGTGCAAGCCTTCCTGCGATCCACTCTGGCCAACTACGCTTAACTGCCCCTCAGCGTCTTCGAGTTGAATCACGGCCGCGGCAAAGCTGCTCACTTCCGTGATTGCCGTGGCGATCTCCGGGCATACGGCTTCCGGTTTGGCGCCGTTCAACAG
Source organism: Candidatus Sulfotelmatobacter sp. (assembly GCA_050014115.1). Classification (GTDB taxonomy): domain Bacteria; phylum Acidobacteriota; class Terriglobia; order Terriglobales; family Acidobacteriaceae; genus Sulfotelmatobacter. The sequence goes on from JBEKDY010000016.1 coordinate 12,673, forward strand.
GCGCGAGGTGATGGATGCGAAGCGTTCCAGTTGATGATTCAGCGATTCCGCCTTGCGCTGCATTCCCGTGATCGAGAGCGATTTATCTTCGACGATCGCGAGAATCATTCCGAAGGCGACGAAGAGTTTAGGAACATCCCAGAGCGCTCCGGGAACAATCAGGTTCGGCGTGAAGCGTTCGACCCAAAGGCGGATCGGAAACAGCGCTCCCCAGCCAAGGAACCCGCAGGAAATCGTCAGGATGCCAAACGAGCGGCGCCAGTAGTTGCGGCAGATGAACACGCCGGGCAATCCAAATCCAACGCCCAGCAGCGCCGTTGCACCTTCCACAAAGGACCCTTGTAACGCGGCGCGAATCGCCCAGGTTCCCACCAGTGAACAAGCCAATGCGAGCGCGGCCACGTACCACGAGAACGTGCGATGCACGCGAAAGAAAAATACGGTGGCGCCTCCGAAGCATGCAATCAGGCTTAAGACGTAGAGCCAGCGCGCTTCGGCGCCGGTGGCGAATAACGCCGAATAAAACAGAGAAGGCACACCGAGCACCAGCAGCAGGGTCGTGCGCTTCGCAGAATCTTCAACCACCGAGGAGACGGAAATCAGGAACGCAACCGCGGCAGCTTGCAGGGCGACGGAATCGATTGCCAGCAAAAGGGAACTGACATTTCCGCGATCAGGCTCGAGCAGTTGTGCCAGGAAGTGGGTGAAGACCAATGCCCATCCCGCGGCCCAGGATGTGAGTCGGGCGCAGCGGGCATGGCGTTTGAGGCACGCAAAAATAATCACCAGCGCGCCCACGGTCAAAAATGTCGGAAGTTTTTCGAGAATGTCCATCAAGGTTACGATTGGGGGAAATCACGGTGTCTACAGTAACCAACAGTAACCACCCCGGTCAAAGCCCGAACGTGCCATTGGAGTGGCACGGAAGTTGGGCATCGAAGTCCGCGGAGGGCGGGCCGGGCGGCCCGTCTCCGCGGTTCCATGCAAACCTCTGACTACATCGCCGGCCCTTCCGGATACGCCGGCAAATCGGGCGGGCGCTGCGGCAGCTTCTTGGGATTGGCCTCGATCCGCTTCATCACTTCCTGGATGGCGCGATCGAGCTGCGCGTCTTTCCCGTGGACCACATCATCCGGACGATTGTCGACCTCAATGTCAGGTGCGACTCCGTGGTTTTCCACCACCCACTTGCTGTTGAGCCCGTATTCCGCGAACTCCGGGCGAGTGATGTAGCCGCCGTCGATGAGCGCGAACTCTCCGCGGATGCCGCGGACTCCGCCCCAGGTGCGTTCGCCAATGAGCGGGCCGAGTTTGTAGACCTTGAAGAATTCGCTGAAAATGTCGCCGTCGGAAGCGGCGTACTGGTTGGTGATGGCGGCCATGTAGCCGTGGAAGACGACCGGCGGCACGGTGCTGCTTTCCCAGTTGCGGGCCGAGTCCATGCCGACCAAAATGCGGCGCAGTCGTTCGAAAATGAGTTGGTCGACGAACCCTCCGCCGTTGTAGCGCACGTCAATGATCATGCCCTCTTTGCGAATCTGCGGGAAGAACTGCTTGACGAACGCGTTCAGGCCGTCAGCGCCCATGTCAGGGATGTAGATGTAACCGACGCGGCCGCCGGTGGCAGCGTCCACTTTCTTGCGATTGCTCTCGACCATGTTGTTTTCGCGGAGCTGATATTCGTCGGCGACGGGCTTCACCGGCAGCGTGCGCGCGCCTTCCATGTCCGGCCTGGAGTTCACCGTGATGGCCGTGGTCTCGTTGGCGGTGTTGACGAACAATTCGTCAGGACTCTGCGGCGCGCGCAAAGGGCGGCCGTTCACCGCCAGCAGATAGTCGCCTTCCCGAACGTTGACGCCCGGTTCGGTAAGCGGCGACCGGGTTTGCGGATTCCAGTTCTCTCCCGGATAAATTTTCTTGAACCGGTAGAAACCGCTGGCGGAGTCGAGTTCGTAGTCAACACCCAACAAGCCCACGTTCACGGGATGCAGATCGGGCTGGTCGCCGCCGCCCACGTACGTGTGGGAGTTCGAAAGTTCGCCGATGACTTCTCCCATGATGTAGGTGAGATCGTAGCGATTGGCCGCGTAAGGAACCAGCGGGGCGTATTTATCGCGGATCGCCTCCCAGTTCACGCCGTTCATGCTGGCCTCGAAGAAAAAGTCGCGCTCCTGACGCCATACTTCGTTGAACATCTGCTTCCATTCGGCAGGAGGATCGATCTCCGCGCGCAGGCCGCCCAGGCTGAGTCCGCCGTCGCCGGGTTTTTTGGGAGCGTCAGCCTTGGCGTCGATGATGCCGTAGGCGCCTTTCGCCTCGTACAGAATCTTGGTGCCGTCAAACGATATAGCCCAGCGGTCGATACCCTCGATCACAGTTTTCTCTTTGCGCTCTTTCAGATCGTAGGCGTGCAGAGCGGATTCTTCGCCGGGGAGTGGTCCCGAGAGTCCCTGCACCGGCTGGCTGGAATAATAGAGAAAACCTTTTCCTGCTCCCAACCCAGTCACGCTGGCGGGTGCCACCGGCAGGCCGACGATGCGGTTCTGAATGCCCTCGAGATCAATACGAAAGTTCCTGGCGACATCTTTGGATTCTTTTTCCCGCTCGGCTGTTTCTTTCTTCGCTTCTTCTTTCTTCTGAAGTTCAGATTTGTTCTTGTCTGCCGCTTTCTTGTCCTTGTCTTTCTCTTTTTCTTTTTCCTTTTCGGATTCGGGAGTTTCGGCCGCGGGTTCCTCTCCCTTGATGGCGGTTTCGTCACTCAGCGCCGGGAACGGCGAAGGCGCATCCGCGTGAAGCGTGATCAGGTAGGGCCGCGTAGTTTTAGGATTGGCAAATTCAAAATCGAAATTGCCGAGCACTTCGTTGTAATCGCGGTCCGAGAGAAAATACAGGTAGTTGCCGTCGGGATCGAAGATCGCCCCCTGGCTGTTGACCAGATCGTTTGTGACCGCGGTGATCTTCTTGTCCGCGGTCGAGTAGAGATACACCACGCTCAATCCGGTCTGCTGTTGCTTGTCGTAGGCGATCCACTTGCTGTCGGGCGACCAGGAGTAGTTGGTGATCTCGTTATATTTCCCGCGATCCACCTCGACCGGCTTCCTGTCATCTTTCCCGGCATTGACCTCGACGTACCAGAGCCGCAGGTCCTTGTCGGCCCAGGCGATTCTCTTGCTGTCCGGCGACCAGACCGGCGCGAATTTGAAGCCCTTATAGCCGCTGGTGATCTGTTGCTCTTTGTCCTTGCCGCGCTCTTTCTCCAGCGCCGCTTCCCTCGCAGCCGCTTCCTGGTTTTTCTCTTTGTCTTTGGCTTCGTTCTCTTTGCCGAACTCAACATTGCCCATCCCGTCCTGGGGAGTGATGTAGATCTCATCCTCGCCGGTGCGGTCGGAAACGAAAGCGATCCAGCGCCCGTCCGGAGACCATGCAACTCCTTTTTCCCGAATTCCCGGCGTGCGGGTCAGGTTACGGGTTGCGCCTTCTTTAGCGGGCACGGTGAATACGTCGCCCCGCGCCGCAAACACAGCGCGTTTGCCGTCCGGAGCAATATCCATGTCGGTGATGTTCTTGCTCACGCTCGACCAGTGCTTCATGGTCAAGTCGCGTTCGCCAGGAAGCGTGATGGTCAGCTTGGTCGCCTGGCGCGTAGCCAGGTTCGGCAAATCAAGGTCCAGCACATAGAGATAGCCGCCGTTCTCGAAAATGATAGAGGCATCGCCCAGACTCGGCCACATCACATCAAAGTCGGTGTAGTGGGTGATCTGCTCCACCTGCTTTGTGCCCAGGTCATACGCGTAGATATTGAAACGATGCTCGGCGCCGCGGTCTGACGTGAAGTACACCGTGTTGCCGTGCCACATGGGAAACGTATCGGTGTAATCGGTGTGCGGAATCTGCTGCTCGAAGACGTTGTTCTTGATGTCGTAAATGTAAATGTCCTGCGCGAGGCCGCCGGTGTAACGCTTCCAGGTGCGAAAATTCCGGAAGATGCGGTTGTATGCGATCTTCGTGCCGTCCGCGTTAAATGAAATGAGCCCGCCCTGGTCCATGGGCAGGGGCTCAGGCAAACCGCCGTCGATCGAAACCGTAAACTGGCGCTTGATCCAGCCGTTGGAAGCATCGCGTCGCGACAGGAAAACGATGCGCTTGCTGTCGGGCGTCCATGCGACCACCTCGTTGTGAATGCCCATCCGGTCGTTGAGCGGCTGAGGGCTGCCCTGGTAGAACGTGAGTTGGCGCGGCTGGCTGCCCTCGGAACTCATTACGTAGACGTTGAAATTGCCGTCGTACTGGCCAGTAAAGGCGATCCATTTTCCATCCGGCGAAAATTTCGGAAACAGTTCCCGGCCGGGATGCGTGGTCACGCGGTGAGCGGCCCCGCCGCTGGCCGAATCCAGCCATAGGTCGCCTCCGTAGACGAAGACGATTTTGTCCCCGTGAATGTCGGGGAATCGCATCAGGCGCCCTTCCGGCTGTTGGGAAAAAGAAAAAGTAGCAGTGAAAACAAAAAAGATGGCAGTCCAGCGGCTAACGAGCGACATTCCAGCGTCCTCCATGAAACAGACCGGCGGCGAGAATTCAGGCGCCAGACAAACAAATGATTTTAGCAAGTTGTGAGCGGCAAGGCCGGAGTTTTCGTCCAGCGCCGGCGAATGCAAACCGAAACCGCACCTCAATTGGACGTAGAACGGGAAAGAAGGTCAGTGGAGAATCATCTCGCCGGACGCAGAATTGCATGCTCATAGCCAGATTTCAATCTGCCTGATCGAGAGGATTCAGATGTTCTGGCTCGCTTCCCAAGAGCATGAGCAATATTGGGCGATAAGCGGGGTTGAGGTGTTGGCTCAATTCGAATTTCTTCGCAAAGCACGCGAAGAAGATCAAATTGAGCCAGTTCTGCGGTTGAGTCTTTCTGGTCAAGGAGTTTAAGTCTTGAAGTACACGAAGGACGACGACGCAGGCGGGTGATCTGACCAGAGCCCGTAACTCGTTGAAATTATCTGTAAGTTATTGCGTCTTGGTGTAAGTGGTTGAAAACACGTAGATGCCCTCTAGCATGCCGCAGGACGCGCGATCAATCTGCGGATGAGGTTTCCCTTGCCCGCGGCATCGATCGTCGACGCTAGGGCCGTTTCCTGCCCGGGAAATGGCATTCCAAGGAAGGGGCGAACCTGCCGAAATCGAATCGGCTTCAGCCCGCGCCGCCACGCAATGTTCGTCTCTCTACGGTATAGCTGGGAGAGAACCTGTCCGGAGTGTGAATGTCTCGCTTGTATTTCCAGCAGGTCGAGATGCAGCTTGGCGTATCCGTGTTCCTGCGCCTGCAAGTCGAGCGCAGCGGTTCCCGCCAAGCCACTTTTTTGCTCGGATCTACGATCTTGATATAAGTCTTGCAGGAGCGCAGCGTCCTCTGGATGTATTCGAACCCAGGACTTCACCTATGATCGCAATCCTGATGGGAGTGACCGGCTCTGGAAAGACGACGGTGGGACGCCTGCTGGCTGAGCAACTTGGCTGGACGTTTGCCGATGCCGACGATTTCCATCCTCGAGCGAATGTGGAGAAGATGGAACGCGGCGTTCCGCTGAACGACGAAGACCGCGCGCCCTGGCTCGATCGTTTGCGAATTCAAGTCATGGATTGGATTGCGAATGGTCAAAGCGCGGTGCTGTCGTGTTCGGCTCTGAAGCAAGCCTACCGGCAGGAATTGAGCGTGGGGCCTGAAGTCCGGTTTGTGTATTTGAAGGGAAGTCCTGAACTGATCGCGCAGCGTCTGCGGTTGCGGCGCGGACATTTTGCCGATGAAAAAATTCTGGCCGGCCAGTTTGCCGATCTGGAAGAGCCGGAAACGGCAGTCACCGTCGACATCTCCCGGACTCCCGAGAAGATTGCAGCTGAGATTCGGGAAAGGCTGGGCTTAGCGTAGAATCTTCGCGCAGCTGATCGTGGTCTCTGGAATATCTTTGGATACATCAGGAACGTCGTTACCATCGCTCCAGCCCAGACTCGAATCCGCCACCATCTCCCGCCTGATGTGGCGGCTGATGCCGTTTCTTTTTCTTCTGTACATCGTCGCGTATCTGGACCGCATCAACGTGGGCTTTGCCGTACTGCAGATGGGCGAGCCGCTTCATCTCACCGATCGCGTCAAGGGAGTTGCGTTCGGCATGTTTTTTGCCGGCTACTTCTTTTTTCAGGTTCCCAGCAACCTGGTGTTGCAGAAAGTAGGCGTGCGGCGCTGGATCTGCGGGCTGATGGTGGTGTGGGGACTGGTTTCGTGTTCGATGATTTTTATTCGCGGGCCGCGCAGTTTCTACGTGCTGCGTTTTTTGCTGGGCGCGGCGGAAGCGGGATTTTTCCCGGGGATGATTCTTTATCTCAAGCACTGGTTCCCGGCGCGGGCGCGCGCCCGCGCCGTGGCCTGGTTTATGACTGCGAATCCGCTGGCCGGTGTGATTGGCAGTCCTATCTCAGGCGCGTTGCTGGGGCTTCACGGGAAAGGACTGGCGGGATGGCAATGGCTATTCCTGATGGAAGGCACGCCTGCCATCCTGCTTGGAATCGCAGTGTTATACATACTGGCCGAGACTCCGAAAGACGCCGGCTGGCTGCGCGACGACGAACGCACGTGGCTGGTCGACCAATTGAATTTCGAGGAGCAGGCCGACTCCGCTCGCCGAGGAGATTTCTGGTCCGTCGCGGCGGACTGGCGGGTCTGGGTGCTCTCGCTGGTTTACTTCGGACTGCCGGCTTGCATGTACGGGGTGACGGCGTGGCTGCCGACCGCGATCCACAGCATGTCGGGGCTCAGCGATCAGATGATTGGCATTGTGGCTGCGATCCCTTACTTGGTGACTGCGATTGCAATGGTGGTAGTGGGGCGGCATTCCGATCATTCTGGCGAACGGCGGTGGCACACGGCTGGGATGGCATTCCTGGGCGCAGTGGCGCTAGGCATCGCGGCGTATAGCAGCGTGCCGCTTCTGGTGATCACAGGAATGAGCCTGGGAATGTTGGGAGCGCAGTCCATGGCGGGGCCGTTCTGGGCAATGGCCACGTCGCGCACGGGCGGCGCGGCTGCCGCTATTTCGATCGCGATTATCAACTCAGTTGCGAACCTCGGCGGCTACTTTGGCCCTTACATCATCGGATTCGCACGGTCGAGCAACGGCGGGTTCGGAGGTTTGGCGCCGATCGGAGTGGTGCTGGCGGTGAGTGGGTGCCTGGCGCTGGTGGTTGGGGCGAAGCCCCATAAACGCTAACTTAAAGCAGAACTGCTCGGGACCGTATCTGGGGAGTCAGCGGTTGTGAAAGCGATTGTACGCGCACAATACGGGCCGCCGGATGTGCTGCAGTTCGCGGAAGTAGAAAAACCCATCCCCAAAAACGATGAGGTCTTGATAAAGCTTTGCGCGGCAGCGGTGAACCCACTTGACTTGTATTGCATGAGGGGTGCGCCGTTGATCCGGCTGCTGAGCACACCAAAACAGAAAATCCTCGGCTGTGATATCGCCGGGCGAGTGGAAGCGGTTGGCAGCAAGGTTCAGCAGTTTCAGCCGGGAAACGAGGTCTTCGGGGTAACGGGCTTCGCCGGCGGAGGGTTTGCGGAGTATGTGTGTGCTCTTGAAAATAAGTTGGCACTGAAGCCGTGCAACATATCGTTTGAGGACGCAGCAGTTGTGCCCATCGCGGCAATCACCGCTCTCCAGGGTATCCGGGATAAGGGACAGATAAAGCGAGGCCAGCAGGTTTTAGTCGATGGCGCATCGGGTGGGGTGGGTACGTTCGCCGTTCAGATTGCCAAATCGTTTGGGGCAGAAGTCACTGCCGTGTGCAGCACGAGAAATGTGGAGAGGGCGCGATCGATCGGCGCAGACTACGTCATTGATTACACGCGCGAAGATTTCACGAAGAGCGGGTCGCAATACGACCTGATTCTCGGCGCGAACGCACATCATTCGATATTCGATTACCGGCGAGCGCTTCGGCAAGAGGGGATTCTTGTAGTGGCCGGGGGTGGTGTGGCTCAAATGCTCGAAGCTCTGTTACTGGGACCATTGCTGTCGCTGATTGGCAGCAGGAAGATCAGATGTTTTCTGGCGAATATCAACCACAAGGATTTGGTTTTTCTGAAAGATCTTCTCGAAACAGGGAAAGTTGTACCGGTTATCGATAGACGTTACCAGCTAAGCGACGCCGCTGAAGCTCTCCGTTATCTCGAAGAACACCACGCGCAAGGGAAAGTCGTATTAACCGTTGAACACGATGTCGAGACTTACGCAAGACGCCAGAATGCCATTTCATAACAGCCGATGAGCTTGGCTGGACAGGGTCCGTAGGCGTCGCGACTCCCTGGCTGCGGACGGGCGTGCCGCGAACGGATAATGCCTCAAACTTGATGGCATTGTTTACAATGGTAGTTTCGTCCGCCCGTCTGACGGGAATCTGTAGCGGGACGAACAGCAGACTACGAATAACAAACTTTGGAACAGCTAAAACACAATTCCAGCGGCCCTCCCAGCGTTTACTGGAGGGTGGAAGGCAGCCTGCTCGACCTGACTGTGGTCGCGCCGCTGGCGTTCTTTACGTGGAACGATCAGACGTTCAGCGGGCGAGTGCGGCGGCGCGGGCTGATCTTCCTGATGGCGATGCTGCGTCCGTTTCTTTATGCCGCCAACCGGAAGTTTGCCACGTGCATGGTGCATACCGTGCTGCGAGGCGTGACTCGCGACCGGCTGGATTTGCTGGGAGAAGAGTATTTTCAATACCGGCTGAAGCCCCGGCTGAAGCCGGAAGGCGTGCAAAAGGTGCGGGAGCTTTTGAGTTCTGGCGCCGACGTGGTGCTGGTGAGTCAGGGACTGGACCACGTGATGCGGCCGCTGGCTCGCTATTTGGGCGCTAAACATCTGGTCGCGAACCGGCTGGACTTTCGCGATCGCGTCGCGACGGGACGCCTGCTGGAGCCGGTGATACGGCCTCGGGGAGTGTTTGCCCGGCTCCGGGAACAACACCCGGACGGGCGGCGTGCACCGAAGACTCTGGCGCGCCATCTGGGAATTTCGGTGGAGGTTTTGCGGGAGGCGGTGATTGGGGCCGAAAGGGAAGTTCTGCCGCGGGAGCGGCCGATCGTTAACTTCGACGGGCAAAGGCAAGCTGCCGGATTCTCGGTTCGTCGCGCTTTGCGCGGAAAGCATGTGATGCTGATCGGCGTCACCGGCTTTATTGGGAAAGTGTGGCTGGCGAACACGCTGCTCGAGTTGCCCGAGGTTGGACGAATCTATCTTCTCATCCGGCGGCAGAAATCGAATCCGGCGGAGCGGCGATTCGAGAAGATGGTGGAAGAGTCGCCCGTGTTCGATCCGCTCTTTGAACGGCATGGCGACGACCTGCCGCGCTTCCTGCGCGATAAGGTTGAGGTGCTGGAAGGCGATGTGACTCAGCGTGGCCTGGGCTTGACTCCCGAAAACGCGCGGCGTCTGCAGACGAATCTGGATCTGGTGATTAACAGTTCGGGCTTGACCGACTTCAATCCCGATCTGCGCGATGCTCTCACGACCAACACCGATGCGGCGGTGAACATCGTGGAGTTCGTGCGCACCGCGGACCATGCGGGGTTGCTGCATCTTTCCACTTGTTACATTGCGGGCGAACAGGACGGGCGAGTCGGCGAGAAGCTGGTGCCGAACTATACGCCGCGGCACATTCCAGATTTCGATGCGGAACAGGAAGTGCGCAACCTGCATGCACTGATCCTGGAGGCGGAAGCGCAGGCGGAGGGAACCGACGTCAGCGAAGGTTTGAGAATGCAGGCCCTGGCGAAGGAACACGCAGCTAAACATCTGCAAGGCGCGGCACTGGACAACCAGATTCGCAAGAATCGCATTCGGTGGTTGAAGGCTTATCTCACCGAAATCGGCACGCGGCGCGCCAAGGAATTGGGCTGGCCCAATACCTACACGCTTACGAAAAGTCTGGCGGAATCGCTGATCGTTAAGTATGGAGCGGGATTACCGATTGCCGTGGTGCGTCCGGCAATCGTTGAGACTTCCGTGGCGAAGCCGTTCTGCGGCTGGAACGAGGGCATCAACACTTCAGCGTCGCTTTCTTATTTGCTGGGCACATATTTTCGGCAGTTGCCTTCGAATGAAAGCAAGCGGCTGGATATTATTCCTGTGGACGCGGTGTGTGACGGGATGACGCTGATCGCCGCGGCGATTGTTGAGCGGCGGCATGACCGCCTTTATCAGCTTGCGACTTCGGTTACGAACCCCTGCGACATGGGACGGTCGATTGAACTGACATCGCTCGCGCATCGCAAGCATTATCGCGCGCAGGAGGGGCTGGAGTCCTGGCTGCGGCTGCGGTTTGACGCGATTCCGGTTTCGAAGACGCGTTACAACCGGATGTCTGCCCCGGCGCAGCGGGCGATTGTGAAATCCATTCAGCGTGTCATGTCGCCCCTGCCTTTGAAGCGAGCTCCTCTGGCGAAGACCGAGCGCAACCTGGAGCGACTGGAGAAACTGATCGAACTCTTTGAACCTTTCATACTTCTGAACGAGCACGATTTTGCCGCCGACAACATCGAGAAGTTGTCATACGCGCTGGTGCCGGAAGAGCAGAAACAATTCGGCTACCACACACGCGACCTTGACTGGTGGGAGTATTGGATCAACGTGCATATTCCGGCGCTGCGGCGGTGGACGTATCCGCTGATCGAAGGCCGTCCGCTGGAAGCCCGGCCCGCGCGTAACTTCCAACTTGCACCGGCCGCCGGAGAAAACGGCGAGACTGTGAAAACCGGGACTAACGGAGTGACGTGGCGATATTCCTGACCGGATCGACCGGATACATCGGGGCGCATGTGGCTGCGAATCTGCTGGATGGGCATGGCGCCTCGCTGAACGTACTGGTGCGGGCACGCGATCCGCGGGAAGCGCAGGTGCGCCTGTGGAACGCGCTGCAATTGCATCTGGATTTTCCGCGCTTCTACGAATATCTGCAGACACGGGTGCGAATTTTCTACGGCGATTTGACGTCTCCCGGCTTCGGACTGGGGCGCGATGAGTACGACCGGCTGGTGCACACCACGGATTCTGTAATTCATTGCGCTGCCTCGCTCAATCGAAAGTCGGAAAAAAGCTGTTTGAATGTGAACCTGCGCGGCACGCTGGAGGTGCTGACGTTAGCGCGCCATGCCGAGCACTATCACGGGTTGCGGCGCTTCAGCCAGGTGAGCACCGTGGCAGTTGCGGGCCAGCGCAATCATGAAGTGGTGACGGAGGACCGTTCCATCGAGTGGGACCGGTCGGACTACGATCCTTACGCACGGACGAAGAAATTCTGCGAGCACATGATGCGCGTGCTGCTGCCGGATACGCCGAAAACCGTTTTTCGTCCCAGCATTGTGCTGGGGGACAGCCGGTACGCGGAGACCACGCAGTTCGATATGGTGCGATCGTTCGTGTTTCTTGCGAGCCTGCCGGCGCTGCCGTTTCGGCCCACGGACAAGATCGACATTGTGAATGTGGATTTCGTTGCGGACGCGATTGCAACTCTGCACCAGAAAGACCAGCCGCAGCATGACATTTATCATCTTTCGTCGGGTCTGGAGTCGCAAACGTTTCGGCAGCTGACCACGGCTCTGGCGGCGGAGCAAAACAAGCGTGGGCCGGTGTTTCTGCCGTTCCTGGAGAAGCCGTTCGCTGCCACGGTGAACTTTCTTTCCGGGCGGAAGGGACCTGTGGGCCGCGGCGCGGCGCTGATGAAGGTGTTCATGCCCTACCTGGTGTGGAACACGGTGTTCGACAATACGCGGGTGACCTCGGAATTGGGGCGGAAGCCGGTTCCGTTCTCGCGGTATAGCTATCCGCTATTGAAATTCAGCCGGGAGAATCAGTTCGAGTACCGCTACAAGCCATGGCCGGCCGCTGCGGGAGGAACCGCGGCATGATGGACTTTGTTCTGGAAGCGTGGGTGAGTTCCTCGATCGAGCGCGCCAAGGCCAGCTGGATGCTCGGCGCCGGGACGCCGTGGAAGCCGGGCGAGAAGCTGAAGCTTTTGTTCGCCGGCTACAACGGAACGCGCAACACTGGCTCCGATGTGCGCCCCGAGGAAACTTTGCGCCAGCTGCGGCACATTATGGGTGCCAAGAACGTCGAGTTCAGCGCCATGTCCCAGAATTTTGACATGACGCGCGGTTATTTTGCCGGCGCCGAGCAGGTGCATCTTCCGGATGTCTTTCCGCCATTCCTATCCCGTGAAATTCCCAAGCACCATGGTGTGGTTGTGGTCGAGGGCTCGGCATTCAAGAGCAAGTTTGCTAATGCGCTGACCACGATGATTATCGGTTCTTTGGGGATGGCGGCGGCCCAGAATAAATTGGCTGTGGGGTATGGGTCCGAGGCGGGACATATGGATCCGCTGGTGGCCCGCATGTGCGCCCGCTACTGCAAGAGTTCGCTGATCATCACGCGCAACGAAGAATCGCGCACGGTGCTGCGCAAGCTCGGCGTGCCCACAGAACTTGGGACCGACACGGCCTGGACGTTCGAGCCGCTTCCTCCGGAGTACGGCCGCAAAGCCTTGACTGACGCGGGATGGGACGGCAAGATGCCAGTGCTGATCGTCTGCCCCATTAATCCGTTCTGGTGGCCGGTGAAGCCTTCGCTGGTGAAATATGCGGTGCGATCTGTGACCGGCGCTTACAAGGATAGCCATTACCGCACGGTGTATTTTCATAAATCCGGCCACGATGTGGATGTGGCCTTCGAAAATTATCTGACTGCAATCGCGAATGCGGTGAAAGCGTTCCAGCAGCGGCGCTCGGTGTTCACGATTCTGGCTGCGACCGAGGCGCTCGATGCGCGTGCCTGCCGACGCATTTCCGAAAAGCTTGGCGGCGGGTTGCCGGTGTTCACTTCCGAGGAACACGACATGTACCAGATGGTGAGCATTCTGCGGGCGGGGAACATGATGGCGTCGTCGCGATTTCATGGCATCGTGACTTCGATGCCGGCGCTTGTGCCTTCTGCGGGAATCACCATGGATGAGCGCATCCGCAATCTGATGCGGGAGCGCGGTCATCAGGATCTGCTGATGAATGTGGACGATGCTGATCTTGAGCCCAAGCTGCTGGCAGCTTTGGAGAAGTTGGCGACGGACGGGGACCGGATCGCCGACGGCATCGGACGCACCGTGGTGAAGAATTTGAAGACGATGGCCCGCATGGGCGTCTATTTCGAGGAAGAAGTGCAGCGTCGGTATCCGGAGTTTCCCACCCGCAAGGGCGAATGGAGCTGGGAGGATTACCTGCCGCCGATCAGTTCATCTCTGCGGCGATTAGCTGCCAGTTATAGCTGATTTCTAGGAGCGCTGAGTAAACCAACATGCCCTTTGTCGGAGACATATTCTCGCAACTGAAGGCGGCGGCGGATACCGTAATTCTGCAGGAGATCCGCGACGGCGAGCTCACGAGCGTGACCGGCGATGGGCTGCTGGAGTTGATTCGCAAAGCGCGAACCTTCCTGACGTCGAAAGGGCTAAGGAAAGGCGACCGCTGCGGCTTGCTGGCGCCAAACAGCATTCGATGGGTTGCGATGGATCTCGCCATCATGGCGGAAGGGCTGATCGCCGTTCCTCTGTACTCGCGCCAGGCTCCTGCGGAACTGGTCACGATGATGAAAGACAGCACGCCGTCGCTGGTCTGTTGCGGAGATGCTGTGTTGCGCGATCGGATCCATCAGATCTGGCCGGACGCGCCATGGCATTTTCTGTTCGACGAAATCTTTGCCGGAGTGGAAGGCGTGGCGCTCGAACGGCTGCAGGTGGGCGGCGCTGACCCGGTCGCGATTATCTACACTTCGGGAACTTCCGGCGAATCCAAGGGAGTAGTGCTGACCGCGGCCAACGTAGGGTTCATGCTCGAACGAACCTCGGACCGGCTCGACGCCTTGATGAGAGGCCAATCGAGCGAGGAGCGAGCAGGCCAGGATCGCGTGTTTCATTATTTACCGTTCAGCTTTTGTGCATCGTGGATCGCGCTGCTGACATTTCTAATGAGGCGCAGCCTGCTCACTCTCAATACAGATTTGACGAAGATTGCCGGCGATCTGCCCGCGGTCGCTCCCGACTATTTTCTGAACGTGCCACAGTTGCTGGAGCGAATGCGACGGGGGATCGACGAGCAGCTGGAAAAAGCTGGGGGCATTGGGTTGGCGATCTACTCGCGCGCGAAAGCTGCGTGGGCGCGGGAGCAGGAGAAACGACCTGCATCTGGCGATGCTGTGTGGCTGTGGCTGGCGAACGCGCTGGTGTTTCCGAAGATTCGTGCCAGGATGGCTGGGACTAATTTGAAGGCGCTGATCTGCGGTTCAGCGCCGCTGAATCCGGAGACGCAGCTGTACTTCCGGATGCTCGGCATTCCTGTACTGCAAGTGTATGGTCTGACCGAAACTACCGCGATCTGCACCATGGACGATCCGCAGCACCTGGAGCCGGGCCGCGTGGGGCCTGCCATTTCGGGGATCGAGATGAGGCTGGGAGAGAACGAGGAGATGATCGTGCGCGGGCCGAATGTTTTTCCGGGTTACTGGAATCGTCCGCAACAAACTGCCGAAATGCTGCGCGATGGATGGTTTCACACCGGCGATCAGGGTGAGATGGATGGTTCGGGGAATTGGCGCATCGTGGGGCGAATCAAGAACCTGATTGTGCTTGGATCGGGGCACAAGATTTCGCCGGAAGCAGTCGAAGATGAGATTGCGCGGGCGCTGCCGGGCGCGCAACACGTGGTTGTTATCGGGAACGGCCGCGGATATCTTTCCGCGATTGTCACGGGCGGCGTGAGCCGGCAACAAGCGCAGGCCGCGCTGGATTCTGTGAATCCGCAATTGCCGCACTACAAACAGGTGCGGGCGTTTTGTCTGCGGCCGGAGCCATTTTCGATCGACGAGGGCACGCTTACGGTCAACGGAAAACTGAAACGCGACCTGATCGCATCGCGAATGAATCGCGAGATTGAGGAGCTGTACGACACGGTGAAAACCGCATGAAGTCTTCGTCTGCGACCCATGACGGCAAGGCGTTGTCCTGGCAGTTGAGAGAAGGCGTTATCGAGCTTGCGCTTCACCGCGAGCCTTGCAATGAAATCGGTTCGCTGTCGCTCGAGGAACTGGAGAGGTTTGCTGGCGAGTTCGAAAAGCTGCAAGGGGAGGCTCACGCTCTCATCATTTATAGCGATCTGAAAGCAGGTTTTTGTGCTGGCGCCGACTTGCGTGAGTTGTACCGGCGCACCCAGGCCATGGACAAAGCTGAAGCGTTGAAGGGCGTGCGGGATTTTCTGGAGCGGATTCACCGGGTGCTGAACATGATTGATGCGGCGCCTTTGACCACTATCGCGGCGGTACATGGAGTCACTTTTGGCGGAGGGTTTGAGCTGGCTTTGGCCTGCGACGTGATTATTGCCGACAAGATGGCGCGGTTCTGCTTTCCTGAATTGCGGTTGGGGCTGATTCCCGGTTTCGGCGGAATCCCGCGACTGAAACGCGATTTGGGCAATGCCGTGGTGCGAGATTTATTGCTGACGGGCCGCAGCTTCAACGCGACCAAGGCGCAGCAGATTGGGCTGGTAAGCCAGGTGGTGGGGGAAGGCGAGGCGCTGCGAGCGGCGCGGGCGACGACGGCGCAACTAGGAAAATTCGATCTCGATACAGCTGCCGCTGCGAAACGATTCATCAAGCCGATCCCGCAGGAAGAGTTGCGGCGGGAAATCGACCTATTCTGCGAATTGTTTTCGCGGCCGGCGGTGGAAGCTGGGTTGAAGAAATTCGTCGAGAGCACCGAGGCCCAGCCTTACTTGCCGTAGCCCTCAGCGAGGGCTGAATAAAATGAAAGCGAACGATATGCCTACCCCCGATCACACGCTCGACGAAATCCTGAACCTGGCGTCCGTGCATTTCAAAGTGCCGCGGGAGAAGCTGAATCCTGACGACGACTTTTTCAAGGCGCTCGGCATTGACAGCCTGCAGACGCTCGAACTGCTCACGCGGCTGGAACATCATTTTCATGTCGAACTGCCGGACTACGAACTGCAAGGTGTGACTGACTTTCGCACGCTTGCGGGGAAGATTCAGGCGCGATTGTAGGAAGAAGATTCGAGGCAAGGTCAGCGCGACAACTTTCGACCGCGCCTTCCGTGCATGCAGGTGATGAACTGATAAACAAGGTTTAATTCGCACGCCCGCGCCTCTGTGATGAAATAACCAGTTGATGCTCGATCTCCGACAATACACGTGCCTCGGCGCGGCTCTGCGCGATGCTCTCGATCGCTTTGCCAGCCAGGTGTGCCTGATCGAGGCGGACCGCGATCGCGAGAAGGTCCGGCTGACGTATTCCGATTTCAAGGAAACCGCGCTGCCCCTGACCCGCGCCCTGGAAGACGCGGATTTCGATCCTGGCGACCGCGCCGCCATCATTATGACGAATCAGTCGAAGTGGCTGATTTCGGCGTACGCGGTTTTTCATTGCGGCGGCGTGCTGGTCCCGCTCGATTACAAGTTGACTGCAGCCGAGCACCTGCAATTGCTGGCGCATTCGAAAGCGAAAGTGCTGGTCGTGGAGTATCACTTGTGGCGAGCCATCATGCAGTCGCCGGAGTTTCACAGCATCGGGACGAAAATTGTTTTGGTCACGGAAGCGCCGCTGGGCGCGGATTTGGCGGGCGCGTTTCGCTGGGAGGATTTCAAGCGGAAGGGCGCGCCGGATTTCGTGATGCGGCAGAAAGACGACGTCGCCTGCATTGTGTATTCGTCGGGAACAGGCGGGCGCCCGAAGGGTTGCGTTCTCACTCACGAGAATTATCTGGAACAGTGCAGAGCGCTGACCGCGTGGTATCCCTTCTGGCCGGGCGTGCGCTATTTGAGCATTCTGCCTACCAACCACGCGATTGATTTCATGGTCGGGTTCATCGGACCTTTTGTGTGCGGTGCTTGCGTGGTGCATCTGCGAACGCTGCGTCCCGATTTTGTGCGCGACGCATTTGTGCGGTACCGCATCACTTACGTTGCGCTCGTTCCGATGATCCTGAAGAATCTGGAGCGTGGCTTGCGGGCGAAGTTCGACGAACTGCCGTCGTGGAAGAGGATGATGCTCAACCGCATGATCGGGCTGAACAAGCTGCTGACGCGGCGGCGGCCGAGGGTGCGGCTCAGCCGTGCGCTGCTCGGCGATGTGCACCGTGGATTTGGTGGAGAATTGTTGGCCTTAATTACGGGCGGCGCGTTCATGGAGCCCTCAACCATGCAGTTTTTCTATGATCTGGGAATTCCTGTGGTCAACGGATACGGCCTTACCGAAGCTGCAACCGCGCTCACGCTCAACGATCTGAAGCCGTTTCGCGCCGACACAGTGGGCAAGCCATTGCCCGGCGTCGAGCTGCGCATTCTGAACCCGGATGCCGACGGCGTGGGCGAGGTGACGGCGCGCAGCAAGACCATTATGTCCCATTATCTTGACGACCCGGAGCTGACGCTGGAGACCATCGTTGAAGGCTGGCTGCTGACGGGCGATCTCGGCCGCTTTGACCGCAGCGGACATTTGCAACTTTTGGGGCGCAAGAAGAACATGATTGTTACCGAGGGCGGGAAGAATATTTATCCCGAAGATATTGAAACGGTTTTTGATGGCTTGCCGGTAAAGGAATATTGCGTTTTTGCGGCGAACTACGTCTGGCCAAAGAACGAGTTGGGGCGGGAGATGCTGGTGATCATTCTGCGACTGGAGCAGAACCAGCGGTTCGACAGCAAGCTGCTGGAAGAAATGGGCGTCCGCAACCGGCGCCTGCCCGATTTCAAACGGGTGGGCGCGTATTTGGTGTGGAACAAGGATTTTCCCCGCACTGCTTCCATGAAGGTTAAACGCCAGGAACTGGGCGAAGACATTGGCAAGAACGTGGAACGAAAAGCGGTTGTGACTTTCTAGACGAATCCGCTGCGACGAATCTGGTTTAATGAATCTGGTTAAATGAATCCGCGTGAGCGAATCTTTCCTGGCGATTGTGAATCCGGCTGCAGGCGGGGGACGAAGCGGAAAAATGCTTGGTCCGGCGCTGCAGCGGCTGCGCGCTGAAGGCATCGAGGTTGAAGTTGCCCAGACGAGCGCCCCCGGCCAGGCCACGCAGATCGCGCGCCAGGCCTATGGACGCGGCGTGCGGCGGTTCATTGCCGTCGGAGGCGATGGGACATCTTATGAGGTAGTGAATGGGCTATATCCTGAAGCTATTGC
>JBEKDY010000017.1:0-29524 GCA_050014115.1 Candidatus Sulfotelmatobacter sp.
GAGACGGTGAAACGGGTCAGGGATCTGCAGGTCGACTTTGATCTGGCTGCGTTCCGAGAAGCCATCCACGTACCAGCGCAGCGCGGACGCAAGACCAGCCACATCGAGAAGAGGAGGATGCAGCAGATGCGAAATGGTGCGGATTTCCCTGCTGATCTGCTCGACCATCGCAGCATTCTCGGAGACAGCTCGGGCTCCGGCTGAATCGAGATTGTCGGCCTGACGCTGTACGACTGCAATGTTCATGGAAAGCGCGGCGAGCAGTTGCCCGATGCTGTCGTGTAACTCTCGTGAAATTTGCCGGCGCTCTTCATCCCTCATCTGCTGCAGCCGGCTCGAGAGTTCCCCAAGGTTTTCGTTCGCGAGGTTCAGATCTGCCGTGCGCTCGTGAACTTTTCGCTCGAGCTCATCGTGTGCTCTTCGCAGTTCGTCATGCGCTTTCCGCAGTTGTTCTTCAGTCCAGCGGCTGCTCAGGAGAGTACGCCGGTTCGCTTCCCCGAGAGCAATGATGAGACCAGAGAAGACCAGGAACCCCAGCATCCCGGAAATTGCAGTCTTGGGGTCCTCGACCCTAAAGGAACTGAACGGCGGCACGAACCAATACCAGACGCCCAACCCCGAGAGCAAGGCAGTGACAATCGAAGGGCCGACACCGCAGTACCAGGCGGAGAAGACTACAGCTGCCCATGCGGTGTGATACGGATTGTTCGCTCCCAGAACAGGAAAGAGCAGTTGGCGAAGCCAGAGCGCAAAGATTGCTGCCGCTGCAGCTAGTCCGTACCGGAGCATCGCATCATTCTTGTCTTTCTCTTTGCCAGCTTCGCCAGCTTCCAAGAGATGATCGACCAGCATTTCTGACCCTGCCTTGCAAAATCCTATCGAATCCAAATCGTCGGAACGGGAGCGAACCAGATTACGAAACAGGCTGACGCCTCGCTCGCTGGGAGTGATCCCCAGCTCTTGCCCTGCGCAGTGCAACCTGGGCGTTCAAGTATTCCATGGTGATGGGATCGGTTACGAGCTTGGCGTGACGAAGCAACTCCGTCACGGCCAACTGTCGTCTACGCCATGTTTGTGTCGCTATCTCGTGGCACAGGCGCTTCATCGCATCTCTCCCTGTGATAATGACAAGTACAGGCCCTGGCTGCGGGTTGGAGCGGATGCCCTTAATTCCACCCACTGAAGAGTGTCCAGATTACGCAGAGCGTCGGCCATGGACTGCATTTCTTCTGCGGCCGCTCTGGACGTGGCACTCCTCGTTAGTTCTTTCCGGGCCCGCTGTATGCCGGCGCGCGCGGCTTCGATCCGGGCGTGCAGGTTGGCGTGATCGAGTTCAAGCATGGCAGCGGCGTATAAGTCGCACCACAAAATGTTGGTGGTCACTTTGTCAGTCACTGGGGGACCTCCTGACCGTTTGAGCATACCCTCGCCACTAAAAATAGGTGGACTATTTGCTTTCGTCTTTCGTAGCGGCGACGAACGCCTAGCGCGACGCGAATTAGGCCATTCCACGCAGATCGTATGACAGTCGTAACAGTAACGTAGAATATAACTATCGCAGATATATTAAGAAAGGAGAGCTGCCGTAGTCAATCACAAAAATATACTTGACCTAAATATTCGGTTTTGGTATTTTGCCGTCCAGAGAAACGTGCAGAGAGCGCAACATTTTAAGATTCTGGAGGACTCAACCGTGGGAAACGAACAGAAAACCAAGAATCAACGGCCGCCGGCGAAGTACCGGCAGGTTGCCATCGCCGGTTTGAAGACTGGCAGACATGGCAAACACCATGACCTGGTATCGGGAATTGTCCATGAGTTGATGACGCTGAAGCCAGGTTCAGCTCTCGAGATTCCACTTGCCGATGTGGGCGGCATCGGTTTGGCCAACCTTCGTTCCGCCGTACATCGCGCGGCGGCTTCCAATAATCTCAATATTGAGACGGTCGCTGACAACGAAAAATTCTACGTCTGGAACGCAAATTCCAAATGATGAAGGCGGCACGCTTTTTGGGTGACGCCCGTCAGCCCTGTCGGCGCGCAATGAAAACTGTTCTTGGGGCGTGACTTGCCCACCTCGAATCGCCAGAGCATCAACGCGGTCAAAGCTAAGGATCTTGAGCATGTTGCTCAGTCCGGCGATCATAGAAAGTCTCTTCCGGGAACCTGATTTCCATCTCCCATACAGTAAAGACCCTAGAGTCAACCCCGCATTTGTCGTGTTTCAATCTGTGTCCTAGTCGTTAGATTCCCTCAGTTTTTCACTTTCACAGAAGATGATTCGGGCTATACCTGATTTCGGTCGTTCGCTGGTTTCCGACGGCAGCCGCGTGAGCACTCCTTGTGCCGCGACCATGGAATCGTTTGCGTTCGCTTCGGTTGCGAGTCTGGGCAACATGAAGAACCACGCGAGGAAAGCCTTGTCACAACGCCAGCTGTTCCTCCGGGGCAGGAGAAGATCATGAAAAAAAATAGTCAAGACCCGGCGGTTGCCGTGGCCAATGGCTCAGCCGATGAAGGACACAAGGGCAAGCGCAACGGGAATTCCAGTCTCGCTACTGAGCCAGCTTCTGGCGACCTTAGCGTGATTCTGGCCAGCCTGCAGACAATGCGCAATGGCGACTTTTCCGTACGGCTTCCAGGTTCCTGGACAGGACTGGCGGGGAAAGTTGCCGACACTTTCAATTCCATTGTTGCTGCCAACCAGCAAATGGCGGAAGAACTGAAGCGCGTTGGGCAAGTAGTGGGAAAAGAAGGAAGAACCCGTGAGCGCACGCGCTTTCATGAATCCAGAGGTGCCTGGGGCGAGATGGAAGTCTCGATCAACACGCTCGTCGAGGATCTGCTCCGGCCAACTGAGGGCGTGACTCGTGCCATCGCGGCCGTTGCCCAGGGAAACCTCACGCAAACGGTCCGCTTGGATGTGGATGGCCGGCCGCTGGAAGGCGAGTTCCTGCGCTCCGCCAACATCGTCAACACCATGATTCAGCAGCTGAGCGTCTTCACCGCGGAAGTGACGCGGGTGGCTCGCGAAGTCGGTACGGACGGCAAGCTCGGTGGTCAGGCGCAGGTGCCGGGCGTGGCCGGCACCTGGAAAGATCTCACGGATTCCGTCAACTCGATGGCTAGCAACCTCACCGGCCAGGTACGCAACATCGCTGAAGTGGCCACTGCAGTCGCCAGCGGTGACCTCTCCCGCAAAATCACCGTCGACGTGCGCGGCGAAATTCTCCAGCTCAAAGAAGCGATCAACACAATGGTGGACCAGCTGCGCTCGTTTGCCTCCGAAGTAACGCGCGTGGCACGTGAAGTTGGAACGGACGGCAAGCTTGGCGGTCAGGCAGTGGTGGTGGGCGTGGCAGGTACATGGAAAGACCTTACGGACTCCGTCAACGCCATGGCCGGAAACCTGACGGCCCAGGTGCGGAACATCGCCGAGGTAACCACGGCCGTTGCCCGCGGCGACTTGTCGCGCAAAATCACAGTCGACGTAAAGGGCGAAATTCTCGAACTTAAAGACACCATCAATACGATGGTGGACCAGCTCAATGCATTCGCCGGTGAAGTGACGCGCGTGGCTCGCGAAGTCGGCACGGAAGGCAAGCTGGGCGGGCAAGCGCAAGTGCCCGGCGTTGGCGGCACCTGGAAAGATCTCACGGATAACGTCAACTTCATGGCCAGCAACCTAACCGGCCAGGTGCGAAACATCGCCGAGGTTGCAACGGCGATTGCCACCGGCGATCTCTCACGCAAAATTACGGTGGATGTCCGCGGCGAAATCTTGCAGCTTAAAGAGACTTTGAACACGATGGTCGATCAGCTGAACCGCTTCGCTGGTGAAGTGACGCGCGTGGCGCGCGAAGTCGGCACCGAGGGGCGTCTTGGTGGGCAGGCCAATGTGCCGGGCGTCGCCGGCACGTGGAAAGATCTCACGGATTCGGTGAATTCGATGGCCGGGAACCTTACCGGTCAAGTGCGCAACATCGCCGAAGTTACAACCGCTGTGGCTCGTGGCGATTTGTCGCGCAAGATCACGGTCGACGTGAAAGGTGAAATTCTCGAGCTCAAGAATACCATCAACACGATGGTGGATCAGCTGAACGCGTTCGCTGGCGAAGTGACGCGCGTGGCCCGCGAAGTGGGCACGGAAGGTAAGTTGGGCGGCCAGGCGCAAGTACCCGGCGTGGCCGGCACGTGGAAGGATCTCACGGACAATGTGAACTTCATGGCCAGCAACCTTACCGGCCAGGTTCGTAATATCGCCGAAGTGGCTACCGCCGTGGCCCGCGGCGACTTGTCCCGCAAAATCACGGTCGACGTAAGGGGCGAAATCCTCGAGCTCAAGGACACCATCAACACGATGGTGGACCAGTTGCGATCGTTCGCATCCGAAGTAACCCGCGTGGCCCGCGAAGTGGGCACCGACGGCAAACTCGGCGGACAAGCGCAGGTACCCGGAGTTGGCGGCACGTGGAAGGACCTTACCGACTCCGTGAACTCGATGGCCAGCAACTTGACCGGCCAGGTGCGCAACATCGCCGAGGTCGCAACGGCCATCGCAAGCGGAGATCTTTCGAAGAAGATCACGGTGAACGTGAGCGGCGAAATTCTGCTGCTCAAGGAAACCATCAACACGATGGTGGACCAGCTCAATGCGTTCGCCGGAGAAGTAACCCGCGTGGCCCGCGAAGTCGGCAGCGAAGGGCGCCTGGGAGGGCAAGCTAACGTTCCTGGCGTCGCCGGCACGTGGAAAGATCTCACCGACTCCGTGAACTCGATGGCCGGGAACCTCACCGGTCAAGTCCGCAATATTGCTGAAGTTACGACCGCCGTGGCTCGTGGCGATTTGTCGCGCAAGATTACTGTCGACGTGAAAGGCGAAATTCTCGAACTGAAGAACACCATCAACACGATGGTGGATCAGCTCAATGCGTTCGCCGGCGAAGTGACTCGCGTGGCGCGCGAAGTCGGCACCGACGGCAAACTCGGCGGCCAGGCGCAGGTTCCGGGAGTCGCCGGCACGTGGAAGGATCTCACGGACAACGTCAACTTCATGGCCAGCAACCTCACCGGCCAGGTGCGTAACATCGCTGAAGTCGCTACCGCCATTGCGAACGGCGATCTCTCGAAGAAGATCACGGTGGACGTGCGCGGCGAAATCTTGCAGCTGAAGGAAACACTGAACACGATGGTCGAGCAACTCCGCTCGTTCGCGGCCGAAGTGACGCGCGTGGCCCGCGAAGTGGGCAGCGAAGGCCGTCTCGGCGGACAAGCTAACGTTTCCGGCGTTGCTGGAACGTGGAAGGATCTCACGGACTCCGTGAACGCAATGGCTGGAAACCTCACCGGCCAGGTGCGCAACATTGCCGAGGTAACAACGGCTGTGGCCCGCGGCGATTTGTCACGCAAGATCACGGTCGACGTGAAAGGCGAAATTCTCGAACTGAAGAACACCATCAATACGATGGTCGATCAGCTCAACGCGTTCGCCGCCGAAGTCACTCGCGTGGCTCGCGAAGTCGGCACGGAAGGCAAGCTGGGCGGGCAGGCGCAGGTGCCGGGCGTCGCCGGAACCTGGAAGGATCTCACGGACAACGTGAACGTGATGGCCGCCAACCTGACGGAACAAGTGCGCGGCATCGTCAAAGTGGTGACCGCCGTCGCCAATGGCGAACTCACTCAAAAGCTAACGGTAAACGCGAAGGGCGAAGTCGCCGCACTCGCAGAAACCATCAACAACATGACGAATACACTCGCCACTTTTGCCGACCAAGTTACAACGGTCGCGCGCGAAGTGGGTGTAGAAGGCCGTCTCGGCGGCCAGGCCAACGTTCCCGGCGCCGCTGGTACGTGGAAAGATCTCACGGGCAACGTCAACCTGCTGGCCGACAATTTGACCAACCAGGTCCGAGCCATCGCTGAGGTGGCAACCGCCGTCACCAAGGGCGACCTCACGCGCTCCATTCAGGTCGAAGCCAGCGGCGAGGTCGCCGACCTGAAAGATAACCTCAACACGATGATCGACAATCTCCGGCTCACCACCGACCGGAACACCGAGCAGGATTGGCTCAAGACCAACCTGGCTCGCTTCACCGGCATGTTGCAGGGGCAACGCGATCTGACCACGGTAGGACGCATGCTCCTGTCTGAGCTCACGCCTCTGGTCAATGCCCAGCAAGGCGTGATCTACCAGATGGGAACCGACGAGTCGGCGGAGATGGTGCTCCTCTCGGCGTTTGCCGGCGATGGCGAGGATGGACATCTGCGGCGCCTGAAGCTCGGCGAAGGACTAGTGGGCCAGTGCGCGACGGAGAAACGGCGGATGCTGATCTCCGAATTGCCACCGAACACGATTTCCATTCGTTCGGGTTTATTCGAGGCCGTTCCCCGGAACGTTATCGTACTGCCGGTGTTGTTTGAGGACCGGGTCAAAGCCGTGATCGAGCTGGCCTCGCTGAGCAGTTTCACAACATCCCAGTTGGCGTTCCTTGAACAACTGACGGCCAGCATCGGCATCGTGCTCAACAGCATTGAGGCCACCATGCAGACGGAAGGCCTGTTGAAGCAATCCCAGCAGTTGGCCACCGAACTCCAGATGCAGCAAAAAGAGTTGCAGCAGACGAACGAGCAGCTCGCTCAGAAAGCGCAGCAGCTCGCCGAGCAAAACGTAGAAGTCGAACGCAAGAACCAGGAAATCGAGCAAGCGCGGCGAGCCCTGGAAGAGAAAGCCAAAGAACTGGCTCTCACGTCCAAGTACAAGTCCGAATTCCTGGCCAACATGTCGCACGAGCTGCGCACACCGCTCAACAGCATCCTGGTGCTCGGCCAGCAACTCAGCGATAATCCGGACGGCAACCTCACGCCGAAGCAGGTTGAGTTCTCCCGGACAATCCACGGCGCCGGCACCGACTTGCTGAACCTGATCACCGACATTCTCGATCTGTCGAAGATCGAATCCGGAACAGTTTCCGTCGAAGCAGAGGAAGTTTTCTTCGCCAGCATGCTCGACGCGGTGCAACGTCCGTTCCGTCACGAGGCGGAAAACCGGCATCTCAACTTCGAAGTGCAAACCGACCCGCATCTTGCGCGGAGCGTTGTTACCGACTCGAAGCGACTGCAACAAGTATTGAAGAACCTGCTGTCGAATGCCTTTAAGTTCACCGAAGTTGGAGGAGTCCGCCTGTCCGTGTCCGTGGCTAAGAGCGGTTGGACCGAGGCGCATCCGATTTTGAGTAAGGCGGCCTCGGTGGTGTCCTTTGAGGTTACCGACACTGGCATCGGCATCCCCTCCGAAAAACAGCGCATCATCTTCGAGGCGTTCCAACAAGCGGATGCCGGCACCAGCCGCAAATACGGCGGAACGGGCCTGGGGCTGGCGATCAGCCGCGAACTGGCCAGCCTGCTCGGCGGAGAAATCCAGTTGCGCAGCGCTACCGGAAAGGGAAGCACGTTCACGCTCTACTTGCCGCAAACTTATGTCGGGCCTTCCACTTCGCTCGCTGCCGTGTCCGAGGGACGATCCCGATCTTCTGCTTTGCCGGTGCAATTTCCGGTCGCTGGAGTTACGGAGCATTCCGTCGAGAAGATTCCCGACGACCGCGATAATCTGCAACCCGGCGATGCAATTTTGCTGATTGTTGAGGATGACGCACACTACGCGCGCATATTGTGTGACCTCGCTCGCGACAAAGGCTTCAAAGTTCTTGTAGCCAGCCGCGGCGCGGAGGCTCTTGCGCTTGCCCAGGAGTACCACCCAACCGCTGTGTCTCTGGACGTTTTCCTTCCCGACATGCTGGGCTGGACGATCCTGAATCACCTGAAGCAAGATCCGGCAACACGCCACATTCCGGTGCAGATGCTGACGCTGGATGAAGATCGGCACCACGGCCTGGCTCGGGGCGCGTTCGCGTTCGTCACAAAACCCACCACGCCGGAGGGATTGGATACGGCGTTGGCCCGCATCAAGGAATATTCCGCTCCCCGGCGAAAGCGATTGCTGGTGGTGGAAGATAACCCGGCCGAACAGCTCAGCATCAAGGAGCTGCTGGGTTATGACGACATCGACGTTACGGTGGTCGCCACGGGCGCCGAGGCAATCCAGACCGTGAACGAGCAAGCATTCGACTGCGTGGTTCTCGACCTGCGCCTTCCTGATATATCGGGCTTCGATGTATTGGAGCGCTTCCGCGACAATCCGGCGCTCGGCGACCTGCCCGTCGTAGTCTTCACGGGCAAGGAACTTTCCCTCGATGAGGATGCCCGTCTGCACTCTCTGGCTCGCAGCGTCGTAGTGAAAGGAGTGGAATCACCCGAACGCCTGCTGGATGAAACTGCTTTGTTCCTGCATCGCGTGGTCGCTGATCTTCCACTCGAAAAACAAAGGCTGCTCGACCGGTTACATCATTCTGACGATGCTCTCGTCGGGAAAAAAGTGCTGGTTGTCGACGACGACGTCCGTAACATCTTCGCCCTCAGCAGCGTGATCGAGCGGCGCGGCATGACGGTAATCACTGCCGGGACCGGCCGCGAAGCGATCGCCAAGCTTGAGACGACGCCGGATATTGCCATCGTGCTCATGGACATCATGATGCCCGAGATGGATGGCTACGAGACCATGCAGGTGATTCGGCAAAACTCTTCGTTCCGCCGCCTGCCGATCATTGCCTTAACAGCAAAAGCGATGAAAGGCGACCGGGAAAAATGTCTTGAAGCCGGAGCATCCGAATATCTGGCGAAACCGGTCAATACAGAGCAACTGCTTTCGTCGCTTCGTATGTGGCTTCACCGATAGCAATTGGCTGCCGTTGGCTTTGACAATCGACACCTGACAGAGAGGTAGTGCAACTCATGGGCGCAAACGAGAAAGTCAATATCCTCATGGTGGATGATCAGCCCGCCAAGCTGCTCAGCTATGAGGTAATGCTCGGCGAGCTTCACGAAAACCTGATCAAAGCTAAGTCCGCGAAGGAGGCTCTCGAAGTTCTGCTCAAAACCGACGTGGCGGTCGTGCTGATGGATGTGAGCATGCCTGAGCTCGACGGCTTTCAGTTGGCCGCGATGATTCGCCAGCACCCCCGCTTTCAGAGGACCGCAATCATTTTTGTTTCCGCGGTGCATCTCACCGATCTGGATCAACTCAAAGGGTACGAGCACGGCGCGGTCGATTACATTTCCGTTCCGGTAGTTCCGGAACTCTTACGCGCCAAGGTCAGAGTATTCGCGGAATTGCATCGCAAAACCCGGCAGCTCGAAACTCTGAATCGCGAGCTTGAGCAGCGCGTTCTGGAGCGTACTGAAGAGTTGGCTCTCAAGGCGGAATTACTGCTGCAGCTTAACGTGGAGCTGGTGGGAAAGAACCAGGAACTCGATGCCATTGTCCACACCGCTCCGGACATCATTTTCAGTCGCAAAGCCGACGGCTCCAGGGATTACATCAGCGACCGGTTCTATGAATTTACCGGCGCGGCCACAGGTTCCGCGAATGGTTTCGGGTGGCTGGACTATGTGCACCCCGAGGATAAGCAAAAGGCCATGGCTGACTGGTTGCTCTGCGTTGAATCGGGAGCAAACTACGAAGCGGAGTATCGCATGCAGGCCAAGGACGGCAATTACCGCTGGTTCCGAGCTCGCGCGGTTCCGATTCGAAGCGATGGAGAGATCATTAAGTGGTACGGAACCTGCTCCGACATCCACGACAGCAAACTGCTGGAACAATCGATTCGCGACAGCGCCGCCGAATTGGAAAAGATGGTCGATCGAAGAACAGACGAATTGCGCCGTCTTTCCATCCGCCTCATGACCATGCAGGATGAAGAGCGCCGACGGCTCGCGCGCGATCTGCACGACGGTTTGGGGCAAGAACTTGCGGTGGCCAAGATGGTGCTGGACAGAATGATCCTCGAAAAGCCCGCTGATCCCCCGGAAGAAGCGTGGACCCAGGCCAGCAGCATCATTGATCGTGCGATTCAGCAAGTCCGCACCATGTCTCACCTTTTGCATCCGCCGCTGCTTGATGAAGTTGGCTTATTGTCGGCTCTTTCCTGGTATGTGGACGGGCTCACCAAGCGAAGCGGCATTGAAACCTCTCTCGATGTTCGCCCCGCCGAATTCCCGCGGCTTGCCGCAGAAGTCGAGACCGCCGTTTTCCGAATCGTTCAGGAAGCGCTCACAAATGTCTTCCGCCATTCAGAAGCAACCAGGGTGTGGATTACGTTGACCCAAAAAGATGGCCTGATCGTAGTGGCCGTGCGCGATGATGGTAAGGGAATCGGCAGGAGAATTGCCGAGCTCCAACCAGACAGCGTTGGAGTCGGCATCGGAGGCATGAAGCAACGCGCCAAAGAATTTGGTGGAGAGTTGCGACTCACGAATGCCCAACCCGGAACCCTCGTCGAAATTGTGATTCCCTGCAGTTCCGTGTTGCGAGCGCCAGCTGCCGTCTTGGGTGGATGCGCCTGAAGTCTTAAGCCCTACCGCTCTGATTGCCGTCTTCCGCGGCGTCGATTTTCTGCAATCAATACCGGGAGCACTGTACTACCCGGTCTTGCCTACCTTAAAGACCTGAAGACCGCCGAACGTATTCCCCTACCGCTGCGGCGATCCCTTGATCCTCTTACAGCGCGAACTCGATGGAACGAGCACCAATGGCGAGCTAGCTTTGTGTGCGTAGGGAAATCTAAACGTTGCTCACTTCGAGCACAGAATGAGGTCCGGTTATGACGAAAATCAGCTCTGCACTGCCAAGATGGCTCCTGATGCTCGGTGCCAGCGTTGTACTCTGCGCCACCATGGCGTGGTCTGCGGATGACAAGGACCGTTCCGATATCGACAAACGCCTCGATGCGTCCACCAAAGTTCTGGACGAAATCATGGCAACTCCCGACAAAGCAATCCCCGACAAGGTGATGAGCGATGCGAAGTGCGTCGCGGTGATTCCCTCGATGGTGAAAATTGCCGTGGGCTTCGGCGGCAGCCATGGCAAAGGCGTCGCTACGTGCCGCACTGAAAGCGGCATGTGGAGCGCTCCCGCGCCAATCACGATCACAGGTGGCAGCTGGGGCCTGCAGCTCGGTGGTCAGGCGGTGGATCTCGTGATGATCGTGACCAACGAAAATGGCATGCAACATCTGATCTCAAGCCATTTTAAGTTGGGTGCAGAAGCGTCGGCAGCTGCCGGCCCGGTCGGACGTGACGCAGGCGCTGACACAGATTGGAAGATGCGGGCGGAAGTCCTGACCTATTCTCGAGCCCGAGGCGTTTTTGCAGGCATCGATCTGAACGGCGCCGCAGTCACGCAGGACAAAGATGAAACCCGAATCCTCTACGGCAGCTTCGTGCCTTTCGGCGACATCTTGAGCGGAAAAGTGCAGCCTGAAGGGGCGGGTAGGCCGTTCCTGGCTGCGGTCCGGAGATATTCGGTGCAAGCCAAAGAACACAGCGAACTGAAACCGTCACCTGGGAAGACGGTAACCGCGAGCCGTTGAGTCGAGCGGCGACGACGGCTTTCTGTGAGGCCCAGGCCGGTTTGCTTTGCAAGTTGGGTCCGGGTTCCTAACTAGAACGACAGTCAACGGTACAAATGATTCGGAGGGCTCATGTCACTGATTCTACTTATCGTGCTTGTGGTGTTGCTGCTCGGAGCTCTGCCTACCTGGCCGTACAGCCGATCCTGGGGCTACTACCCAAGTGGCGGACTGGGCCTGGTGGTCGTGGTCCTGCTTGTCCTGCTTCTGGTCGGGCGGGTCTGAGCTTGGCTTCGGCTGATTCTTGGAAGCCGTAGCCTTCGTACTCCAACGGATGGTGAGAACGTCCGGGTCTCACCATCCTTCATCTTGATTCGCGAAATCTGGCTACGGATTGTTATTGCTGGCTGTAGTTCTATTAGGAGCGCCAAATGTCGAACACTCAAAGTCCACGCCTCGCTGGCCATGCATTATTCCCATCGTCTTCATCTTCGTCGGCAGTCCTCGACACTCTTTATGCGGGCCGTGATGCAACCCGTGGACGAGGCGCGCGGCCAGAGAACGTCACCTCCCGGCCAGCACCGGAAACGCTCGCTCCGGAAGCGATTTGGGGTCAGTTCAACAATTATCGGTCGAATGGTCTCGCCGGATCCGTGGTGGCCCACATCGTTATTCTTGGCTTGATCCTGGGGGTTGCGACATTCAGTCATGAAGCTGTGCAACCAATCAAGCCGCACGAAACCGTAATGTTAATCGCGCCCTCTCCTGATTCTTATACTCTGCCGGTCGCCAAGAAAATCGTCAGTGGTGGTGGTGGCGGCGGCGACCACGACCGAATTCGTGCGCCGAAGGCAGCCCTCCCAAAACCTGCTTTGGAACAGATCACTCCCCCCGCGATTGTTGTTCGTAACGAACACCCCAAGCTCGCTGTCGCGCCAGCGGTGGTCGTTCCTCCTCAGGTGCGAGTGGCTGAGAATCACATGCCAAATCTGGGTAATCCGGCGGCCCCAGTGATTCCTTCCGCTCCTCCTTCAAACGGAACCGGATCGGGCGGCGGAATTGGTTCTGGATCGGGCGGCGGTGTCGGTATGGGGAGCGGACCGGGTGTGGGCACAGGTAGCGGCGGTGGCATTGGTGGAGGCGTATATAAGGTCGGTGGAGGAATTTCAGCTCCTCAGGCTGTCTCAACGCCGGATCCTGAATATACCGAGGAAGCGCGCAACGCCAAGACCCAGGGCATGTGCGTGCTTCGCTTGATTGTCGATGACCAGGGACATCCGCGAGATATTCGCGTCGTCCGCGGTTTGGGATTTGGACTCGACGCCAGGGCGATTGATGCTGTCAAGCAATGGCGTTTTCAACCTGCGATGAAAGACGGACGCCCAGTGAGTGTACTGATCAGCGTGGAGGTCGGCTTTCATCTCTATTGATTATTGGGAATGATTATCGACGGAATCGATTGTCGACTGAACGTCGTCGAGGTCGCCGCTACAAAGATCGCACTTTGGCGCTCTGGGTGCGGAGGTACGCGGGGCATTCTCCGCAACGTTCTGTACTTCGCAACGCTTTTCGCTCAGCGACCTTCTTCGCTGAAAACAGTTTCGCCTCTCCAAGAATAAAACCACGAAAACTCACGCAGCACTTACTTAGGGCTTCAGCACTTACAAACCCCCGTACAGCATGTCTCGCATTCAATTACAGGAGCATCCTGATGGGATGGGTGCCACGGTGCCGCTAGTCTCTTCTTGAAGCTAAATGCTCCCGGAATCGTGGAGAGCAAAAGACAGGCACCTCTCATCGAAGGAGACTACCGTGGCGACTTGCGTAATTTCCGCGACAACAACCCATCTGATCCCAGTGCGGGATGCAGCCGACCGAAACGATTCCGAACGCAGTCTGGTTGAACGCAGTCTGGTTCAGCGCGCACAGAGCGGCGACGAGCAGGCGTTCGCCACGCTCTTCCAGTTGCATAAAAAGCGCGTTTACTCGGTTTGCCTGCAAATGACAAAAGATGTGGCGGATGCTGAAGACCTCACTCAGGAAGCGTTTCTGCAAGTGTTTCGCAGCGTCAACTCGTTCCGGGGAGATTCGGCGTTCTCCACCTGGCTTTATCGGGTTGCGGTGAATACCGTGCTGATGAAGTTGCGCTCCCGCAAGACGCCCCCGCTATTGTCTCTGGATGAACCTGCGTCGCCGGATTCTCCATCGCTCAAGCGCGACATCGGCAAATCGGACCCGAGCCTCTCCGGTACGGTTGACCGTATTGCGTTGCGCAGAGCCATGGCCGAGCTATCCGAGGGATGCCGGCAGATTTTCGACCTCCATGAAGTAAAAGGCTATCAGCATCATGAGATCGCCCAAATGCTGGATTGCTCGGTCGGCAATTCAAAATCGCAGCTGCACAAAGCCAAGATGAAGATGCGTGACCTGCTGTTTCCGAAACGAAGAGTGCGGCGCCCCACAGCGAACCACGGCATCGGATCGAGAGCCGCCAGCACAAACAGCGCCCGCCCTCAACTATTGCCGGCGTATGGCAAGTGAGAGGCGGAAAAAGTAAGGAAAAATTCCCAACACGGGAACTCATCACACACAGCATATCGATATTCTTCGGTCGCTCAGGAGTTTACAGTATTGCGGGCTAGCGCCCCAGGCTCCTATGGTGAGAGAGAAAGAAAATACGAAACATAGTAATCGGTAAGGAACAGCAAAGAGAGGAACTCGTGCCTGGAAAAAAACATCTTCGTGGCGTCAGCGCAAAAGAACAGCGGGAGTACGAACATATCAAGGAAAGTGCGCAGCGCTCCGGGCGTTACGGGGACCGGGCCAAGGAAGTCGCCGCGCGCACCGTGATGAAGAAACATAAGGAAGAAGGTCACAGCAAAGGACATTAGCCGAACAAACCGAATAAGCTGCCGCGACAGCCTGGCGAAAAACGACACATGGTCAAATGATACCGTAGTGGGCTTTGGGCCCAATTCTGAAAGGAAACACCGCTTGGTTCGAATCCTGGTGGTAGACGACAACCCGGCGGTCCGCCATTATCTACGGGCGCTACTCGAGCAGCAGAGCACCTGGCAGGTTTGCGATGAAGCTCGGACCGGCGGAGAAGCGCTTCAGCGCGTAAAAAAAAATCCCCCGGACATGATTCTGCTGGACTTCCAGATGCCCGATTTAAATGGACTCGACGTAGCCCGGCAAATTACCCAGCTTTTCCCTGAAATCCCAATCCTCATGGTCACCATTCACCTCTCTAAACAGTTGGCCGAGGAGGCCCGCAGAGTGGGCATCCGGGGAGCCTGCGCGAAATCCGATGTGGGCTCCATCGTCCAGGCAGTCGATGCCCTCCTTCATGCGGAAACCTATTTCCCGCCAATGACCTCCAACAGCAACTAGAAGGCCTCCGTTGGTCCGCGAAACTACAGGATTCCCTGTATTCTGGCTCGGCAGAGTATCATGGTATTTTCACCGTGAGTTATCACTGAGTGTTGCCTCTCCGCCTGATGCCAGTAGAAATCCTGCGGCAAGAACGGGGCAAAGTTTGAAACCAGAGCCAGCCGTGAATCGTATCGAAGGGGTTGCACGGGGCTGCCTCAGAGAGCAAACCTTATGGCAGTCCGCATCCTTCTGGTCGATGATCATCCCATCGTGAGGCAAGGACTGCGCACCTTGCTGGAAGGTCGGCCTGGCTGGGAAGTCGTGGGTGAAGCTTCAGACGGAGTCGAGGCCCTGGATAAAGTCGAGATGTTGGAACCCGACGTTGTGGTGCTTGATGTCACGATGCCTCGTATGAATGGTCTGGAAGCATGCCGGCAAATTCAGCAGAGGCGGAAGACGAGTCCCGAAGTCTTGTTCGTCACGCAGCATGATTCTCCGCAGATGATGCGTGAGGCCCTGGATGCGGGAGCACGAGGGTACGTTGTGAAATCGAACGCCGCCCGCGATCTTTTGGAGGCTGTCGAGGCGGTGAGTCAGCATCGTGTGTTTACGGCGCTCGCGCGAAGTCCACAGACTTCGTGCTGAGTTCAGATTCATGAAATACGTTCAAGTCTAGTATGTTGAAAAGCCATATCCCAGGGAGGATGCCATGAAACTGCGTATCTTGTTAGCTGACGATCACGAAATTGTGCGCCGCGGGCTGTGTTCGCTTCTTCAGAAACGCGAGGGCTGGGAAGTGTGCGGCGAGGCATCCGATGGCCGCGAAGCGGTCGAAATGGCCAAGCAATTGAAACCCGATGTCGTCATCGTTGACATTGGCATGCCCTACCTCAACGGCCTGGACACCACCCGCCAGTTGCTGCAGCATGACCCTAACTTCAAAGTCATCGTTCTCACCATCACCGATTCCGATCAGGTGATTCGCGAGGCCCTCGATGCCGGCGCTCGTGGCTTTGTGCTCAAGTCAGACGCCGCGCGCGATCTCGTGGCCGCAGTTGAAGCCTTGCAGAGCAAGCGAATGTTCTTCACCCCGCGGGTCAACGACTTGGTGCTGGCGGGCTTCCTCGAGAAGGGGCACGCCATATCCCGCACCGAGCCGCCGGACTTGCCGACGCTCACCGCTCGCGAACGCGAGGTTACGCAGCTTCTCGCAGAAGGCAAGAGTTCGAAGGAAGTCGCCGTACTTCTGAACTTGAGCACCAAGACCGTGGAAACTCATCGCAGCAATATCATGCGCAAGCTCAGTCTGCATTCCATTCGCGACCTGGTGGTCTACGCCATCAAGAACAACATCATCCAGATCCAGATGCCGCCGCAACTCCGCAGTACTGCGGAGACGACTATAGCCTGAGACTCGAATCAGCGTCCGTTATAAGGTCGCGTCTCGCGACCTCGCGGCACTTTGCCATCGCGACCGTTTTCGCCTTCATCGCCCTTCAGTCCTGTCATCCCCTATGACCGCGTTTTTCATTGCGTGGCCAGTCGTCTATTTGCGCTGATCAGCAACCGCGCCGGTCGTGGGCGCAACTATACTCGTACGCGGCGTTGGCTCTAGGGAAAACCGCTGCCAGAGACTCCTGTTGTCCTTGGTTCTGTGAGGTGAAGCTTGAGCGCGCTTCGAATCCTTATTGCGGACGATCACGAAGTGGCGAGGAGAGGCATTCGCTGTCTGCTCGAAAGCCATGCGGGGTGGGAGGTTTGTGGCGAGGCTACGGACGGCCGCGAAGCGGTCGAGCTTGTCGGCAGATTGAAGCCGGACGTCCTCTTGCTCGATATTGGAATGCCGAACCTGAACGGTCTCGACGCGACGCGGCAAATCCTGGCGATGATGCCAGAAGCTCGCATTCTGATCCTGACCGTTCACGATTCGGAACAGGTAGTGCGCGAAGTGCTCGCTGCTGGAGCCCGCGGATTCCTGCTGAAGTCCGATGCTGGCCGCGACCTGCTGGCCGCTGTGGAGGCCTTGCAGCAC
The DNA here is from genome assembly GCA_050014115.1 of Candidatus Sulfotelmatobacter sp. Taxonomy (GTDB): domain Bacteria; phylum Acidobacteriota; class Terriglobia; order Terriglobales; family Acidobacteriaceae; genus Sulfotelmatobacter. The sequence goes on from JBEKDY010000017.1 coordinate 16,870, forward strand.
CGGCGAACATTTTTCACTCCCAAGGTGGCGCAGATGATGCTCGATGGCTATCTGCGCCCTCACGAAGAGAGCGACGCTCCCGCACAATGCGTCTTGACGCCTCGTGAACGGGAAGTGATTCAGCTCGTCGCCGAAGGAAAGACCACCAAAGAGGTCGCCACTGCCTTGTGCCTTAGCGTTAAGACAGCGGAGACTCACCGGACCAACTTGATGCGCAAACTCAACCTCCATTCAGTCGCGGATATCACCCTCTACGCCATACGCAATGGCATCGTCCAGATCTATTGAATTCAAAATCCCGGCCACCAGCCAAGAATAGAGCCAGATCGACGCCCCGCTAGGGACTTTACTGGATACCTCAGCGCGTCAGTCCCGCATAGACTCGAACGCAGTTCGTTAGCATCTACACAGCTTCCGGGAAGGAATGCCAATGCTCTGGACTATCGCCATGCTGCTGTTGATCCTCTGGTTCCTGGGAATGATCAGCTCCTACACCCTGGGTGGATTCATCCACATTCTGCTGGTTTTGGCGATAATCGCGGTTCTGATTCGCCTGATCCAAGGCCGAAGCCCAGCGCTCTGAGTGAAGGGACACCTTGGGGCGAAGGTGATCATGTGGGGACAGCAGCCCTTGGCTGTCCTGTCGAGCTGTCGTCGTTGTGACCGCCCCGGCCTCGCCGCCCACAGACCCCTGCCCCCTGGGCCACTGCCCTTCAGATCCCATCGGCCCGGAGGCATTTCCTAAGTTTTTGGAGATGCTCACGTTGGGACAACAACCGCCCTCGAAACCCCCGGAGCGAAGCCGAAGGGTCCGGTGGAGCCGGACCTCCTCAAATCTTCCACAGCAGAGCAAGCGCCCGCGCTGCGTCGGACAGGGCGCACTCCTCAGCTCGTGCCTGTGATATCCCCAGGCGTTTTGCGCGCTGCACGATCGGACTCCGATATTGCACGTTCTTGTCAGCCGGAAAACCCGCCTGATGAATCTCGATCATGGCGTTCTCAAACGCGCGCCGCAGATCTTCCGGAGACGGAGAGCGCTGCGGTTGAATCTGCTGGGCTTGCAGATGATGTGCTTGAATCTGATGTGCTTGAATGTGTCGTGCTTCCACACGGGTCATCGCGCTCTTGTAAGGCATTGGAGAGGGCTCAACTTTCTTCCTACACTCTCCGCACTGTAAGACGATCCCTACTCCGCCACCATACTGTGTAGCCCCGGTTGATCCGTAATAGCTTCCCTAGTTCTTATAACTTTTCATAGCAGGTGGATGTAAGGTGTTCTAGGGCAGACCGAGTTGTCCCTCGAGACATGGCCATCCGTCGTAAGACGTTTCTCAATCTGAGAACTTCAGGGCAGTTTTGGGTCTCGAGAGGCCTGTTTTTGTGTGGCCCTTTTACCACGCTCAGTGCCGATATTTCGGCAGCACTCGAAAATCGCCTTTAGTTCGAAACACTTACCGCATTGTAACTGCTGGCTATTTGTTACTGGATCGTTATTTGCACGCGAGTTTACAAAACGCAATAGTGTTCCTTCAGGAACACTGTGGAAAACTCCCGGTCAAAGACGGCGCAAGAAACTAGGCAACGGCGCGAAACTCCAGCACCAGGGAACCGCCGTAGGCATAGGCGTGCGCCTTGCGCAGATCCCCTTCACTGGCGCTCGGGACGCGTTTCAGCATGAGCGGCCGAAGCTGGAGATCCCTCAAGAGGTCCACCACCTGCTCGTGGGTCAGGACTGAACAACCCGTAACTGGGGGACGAACGCGACCAACAACAGTACGGCGCTCCTTACGAAGCGCATGACCGAGTCTAGGATGCAGGAATCCGGATGCAGGAAAGTACTGGGCGACGGGTTGCCCCTGGCACATGCGATGAATCTCGTACCGTTACATCGAAAACCCAAGGCAGGGAAGGAAATGGAAGGGCCTCACTGTCCCTTCCATCTCTGCCTGTCGTTCTACGCCGCTTTCGTGGATTTTGAGCCGCCGCGACCCTGGTGGGAACTTTCTGAAGTGGAGGCTTCACCGGCCGCCGCCTTCGGATTAATCTCCTGCGCGAGCTCCGTCAGTTTCTTGTCCGCCTGTTTTTCTTCCTCCAGCGTCTGGTTCAGTAAAGAGACATGCTCGTTTTCGCCAAGCAGCTCGGCAATCGCGCGGACTGTTCCATAACCCGCCATCTCGTAATGCTCGAACCTCTGCGCCGCACCAATAATCGCGGCGTCCATCAGGTCGGCGGCGTAGTCTTCGCCCATGGTTTCGGTTCCTTCTTTGACCAGGCCCGCCATGCCAAGACACTTTTTACCGGATGGTTTTTGCTCCAACTGCCCGAATATCTGCTCCAGGCGCGTCACGTGATCCGAAGTCTGGCGCAAGTGTTCTTCGAATGCCTTCCGCAGTTGGTCGTTGCCGGATGCCTTGGCCATCTTCGGCAGAGCCTTGACCAGCTGTGTTTCCGCGTTGTAAAGATCTCGAAGTTCATCGATGTACAACTCTCGTAATGAGTCCTTTTGCATTGGTATTTTCTCCTGAATTTGAGTTCGCCGTGCCAATGCCCACCAGTTCGAGGGAATCTATTGTTTACGGTGACTATTCGAAAGATAGGTCGAGATAGGAACGTGGGCAATACCCCAAACTCCGTACATCACGCGCCTCTCGGAAAATTAAACGGCGTGCCGACTTGTCCCTGGGCGGGGCAGAGCACAAATCGGCCCGGAGTGGCTACTTCTGCAGTTTGCTGGCTCTTGCTTTGCGCCGAAGCGCCTTCTGCCGTGGCAACCTTCGCTTAATAGCTGCCCCTGCCGCGACTGTTCTGGTCTTTCCTCGACGGACAGCGCGGGACAGCTTTTTTCTGGCGTGTCGAATCCGACCCCGCGCACTTCCCGCGGACTCGCCAATCTTCACGGCCTGGCGCACCTTGGCGGCAACGGTCTCAGGCATCGCCGAGACGTTATCCGCTATTTCGTGAGTCATGTTGGTTATCGTGCCGGCCGCGTGCCCCAGTTTGCGGGCGACGGTATTGAGGAGAGGTTCTTGCGTTACCGCACGCTTTCGTTTCTTTGCTGCCATAGATATACCTCGAGGGTTTCGTCGGGACGATTTGTGCCTGAAGTGCATGCTCTATATCTTCATGCTCTATAAAATGAAGTCCCGGTCCTAACGGGCCGGGACTTCCATGTGATCAGTTACTACCGCGAAAAGAAGAATGAATACTTACGAAGCGCGGCGCTGACGGTCGCGGTTCTGATCCTCTTCGTTGCCGGTATCAGTCTGGCCGCCCTTTTTCGGTTGTTGTTGTTCAGGCCGACTGTGCGATTGGCCCTCTCCGGACTGGCCTCCCTGCTGACCGCGCTGACCGGACTGGCCTCCCTGCTGGCCTTTTTCGAACTGATTACCCTGTTGACCCTTTTCGAACTGATTACCTTGCTGACTCTTCTTCTCCGTATCTTCTGCCATGAATTGCCCTCCTAAGAAAGCGCGGGCCTTCCCACGCCTTCAAAATTTGTCGCGATACACAAGTTAGTTGCTGCAAGAGATTGCAAGGTTGCGGTGGGATTGCACTGTCGCTGATCTATTCGAACTCGACTGAGTAGCAGGAGCGGCCCCCCAACCTTGTGGAGTGGTTGCTCCAAAGGATGAAGGGCCGATTGGGTCCACGTCACCACGCTAAAAATTAACCGCGATCAAAGCACGACAGTGAGTGCAACGCGAACACCGGGGTGAAGCAGATCGAACAGAAAATATTCGCCATCTACGTAGTCGATGTAACACTGGTCTGTGTAAGCCCAGCCCACGGGCCACGGATCGACGATCGTGAACCAGTAGCCGGAGTACTGGAAACGGGGCTGGCCTTCGACTATTGTCGGCTGCTTGATGACAACAGTATGTTGCCGGCCGAAGTGGGCTCGGAACTTGTCGTCAGGAATGCGGCCGCTCTGTTGAGCGTGTTGTGGCTTGCCCTCTTCCCGGGAAGGCTTCACGTCATCCTGTTTCGGAGGCCTAACGTCATCCTGTTTCGGAGGTTTTGCCTCGTCCTGGCGAGGAGGCCTGGCTTCATCGCTCTCAGGCTTGGTGGCCTCGGGACGAGGTTCCTGCGGCGGCTTGGCATCATCGCGCTGCTCTTGCGCGTATATCAGCGCGGAGGCACCAAGAAAGCAAATCAGAAGCAATATCCTGACGATTCGGGTGAGTTTCATAATGTTGTCTCCTTATCGATCTGCGTTGAATCGATCTGCATTGATTTAGCTACTCTGGCTTCAATGTTGACGGCCCTTAACTGCCGCGCAAGGATTCCTCGCCTAAATACCGCTGCCTCGGCGCGACAGGTGGGTGAAAAGAGAAATCAGAAAGAACACCAGAAAAATCACAAACAGCAGCTTCGCAACGCCTGCAGCTGCGATTGCGATCCCGGTAAAGCCTAAGACTCCGGCGATCAGTGCGAACACCAGAAACACTAGCGTCCAATAAAGCATGATGCCTCCTTCCAAACGGATTGCGTTCACGACAACCTTAGCGGCTAAGGATGAGTGGGCAAATCCCTTTCACCCTGTAGTTCGTAATTCCACGCGCTGTAAATGTCAGGAGATACGAATCTGCTGGAGAAGTGCAGGTGCCGGCTTCCCCGAAAACCGACACCTGCTCGACGGGGGTTTTTGAGTAGAGCCAGACATTAGTGGAAGGTGGAGACCGCGCCTATACAGCGAATCATGTATTCGGGAAGAAAACTTTCGGGCTCCTGGCTTGAAGCCGTCGTCGTCGCGGCACAACAATCTCGCTTCTTGAGGAGACAACGCGGCGCGAGCCTAACAGTTTTAGGGAAAACGATGTATGGCCGGCCGATTCACAGTTATGTAAAAAGGCACAGAGAGATGAAGCAAAATTTTCACTTACGATCTGATGCCCATATGGCGCAGGTCACGGAATCAATGAGCTGCGATGGCAAGCCAATTGCGCATGTACCCTTGGCCGCTTCGCTTTTCGGAGGTGTGTCATGAAGCGAGAGACTACCCTGCTATCGGCATTGGCGTTCTTACTAGTGACCGTCCCGCTGATGTTCACGCAAGATCCTCGGAGCCAACCGGGCTCTCTGTTCCCGTCTGACATTCCGGGACCTCAATTGGTCGTGTGGTCGCAAGCGCAGAAGCCGCAGCCGGTTCCGCAACCGCTGCCGGCAGCTGATCGTCCGCTTCCGGAGCAGCAGCCTGAGCAGCCGAGTCCCGTGGATAACCCGGCGGCGGAGCAAGAGCAACCGACAGCGCAGAAGTTCACGGGCACCATCGTGAAAAATGGCGGCATGTATTTGCTGAAAGTCTCCGGCAATAGCGCATATCAGCTGGACGACCAGGAGAAAGCAAAGCAGTACGAGAGCAAGCAGGTAATCATCGGCGGCACGCTGGATGCGAAAGGCAGGAGCCTCCACGTGATCAACATTGAGCTCCTCTCGTAAAAATTTTGAAGAAACGATTACAAAACATAAGCGGGAGGGTGAGCAAATGCGTATAGTCCTGGCACGGGCGGGGACAGGAGTTGCTTCGAGAAGAGCGCGCTTTTGGGTCGAAACTATTGCATTAGTCTGCGGCATCGCCTGTGCGCTGGCATTGGTGTTTGCTGCGCTGGGAGCGGTTGCGGGGACGGCTGCCGGGGAAGCGGAATCAGGTCAGCGCGAATCGCCATCTGCCGCCCGTCTGCAGATTTTCGAGGGCATGATCACAGACACGCGGTGCGGCGCCAAACACTCTGCTGCGATTGGCAAGGCAGCTGCCGATTGTACACGGGCCTGCGTGCACGGAGGTGGGCAATTTGCTCTCGTAGATGGCGACTCTCTTTACTTGATCGATGGCGACCCGCTTCTGCTAAAGAAGGCAGCGGGGCAGCGCGTCAGGGTCAATGGCACTCTGAATAGAAAGACAATTTCAGTAGCCTCTGTTAATTAGACCTTAAGGTGCTGCGGCGAACGAGTTTCTACGAGTGCCAACTCAGTGATTTCTTAGCATTGGTTTACAAGAAGGTTTTCGCGGGACAACAAAAAGGCCCGCTGCGGGCAGCCGCAGCGGGCCTTCATTTGATTGCTACGTGGCACCAAAAAGCTATTTGCTCCGCGTAGGTGCGATGTCGACCACATGGAGAGTATTAGTATTTGGGTCCATTGTGGCTGTGACTTTTACATATTGTCCTTTATACTCTTTGGCCTTGTCCTGGTCATCGAGCTGGTAAGTGGCCTGGCTTGACGCATCTTGCAGAACGAGCTTGTCGCCCGATTTGGTGACCTTGCCTTCGAAGGTCTGCGCAGACTGGCTCTGGGAATCGACCGGTTGCTGCTGAGAGGCGTCGGGTTGGCTTTGCGGCGAGGCCGTCTGTTGCGCCGCCAGGTTGAGGCCGAAGCTGGTCAAGCCCAGCATTGCAATCACCGTGAACATCCGTTTCATCTTTCATCCTCCAATTGTGAATTTGATAACTCGAGATTTGTGCGACCAAACCGTCGGACGAAGCAAATGCAAGCTCGATGCCAAAGTCTTGATGGTCTGTAATCGCACGGCCTGTCAGTCGGAATCGTCTTCTTGAGGACTTGCGATTAAGCTGCGGCAGTGCAGAAACTTCCTGCGCAGGTGAAATTTGTGGTTAGGTGGTGTTTTGTAAAGGGCTACAGTAATTGCCGGATGCGGCGCATAGGAAGTGAAAATGAATCTGCGCTGAATCGCCGCGACTACAGCTGAAGCGGGACTGTTTCGTGCGATTTAGAGCTAGTGGGATTCAGAGCTTCCATTGTTTCCCGAGTAATATCCAGCGCGGGTTGCGACGCGCAAGGGAGTGGAGCCGTCGAAAGCCTGAACCCGAATTGAGTGGTAAACGCCCGGCGTGTGCGGATTCGAAGAGCGGTAGCCGATTACATATTGACTCCGGATGTCTCGCGCAATCGCACTCGCGATCGATTGCACTTCATCGAGACTGGATGGAAAGAATGCTGTGCCTCCAGTTCCCTCGGAGAGAGTACGCAGAGATTGCCGATTACGGTCGTCTGGCCGCTCGTTCTGCTCGAGTGCGATAGTGTAGAGGACGGGTCCGTTTTTCGATTGCAACTTGTGGAGAACGTCCTGAAACGTAGCCTGGCTCGCGTTGTCTCGCCCGTCGGTCACAAGCAAAAGAACTTGCTTTTGCAGTGGGGAAGTTTTGTGCAGGTGATCGACGGCGCCAATGAGAGCATCGTAAAGGGCAGTACTGCCTCGTGTTTCGACGCGCTGGAGAGCTGCTCTCAGTTTGCTCACGTCCTGGGTATAGTCCTGGTCGAGAAAGGCATCTTCACCAAAATTGACGACGAACACGCGGTCCTGCTGCTGGCTTGCGTCCACCAGGCGCAGGGCCGCGTCGTTGACCTTTGCCCGCTTCGGCAGCATTGACCCCGAGTTATCAATCAGAATTCCCAGAGCGACGGGAACACGTTCCTGGCGGAAGGAAGTCACTTCCTGCAATTTGCCATCTTCGTATACTGCAAAGTTGTTGCGGGGCAAGCCGGTGATCAAGTGGTTCTGATCATCGACCACGGTGGCGTGCAAGATGACTTCTTCGATTTCTTTTTTAAAGACGAAGCCGTTGTCATCATCCTGAGAGGCGGCATCCTGGGACGAGGTGGTAGCGGGCGCCGGCGTTGCGGTAGTTGGCTGCCCTGCGGGAGGACCTGGGTTTTGCGCTGAACCAGTCTGCGCCAAACCAGTTTGCGGCGAAGCTGCGCACGCAAGAGCTAGAAGGCACATTACGAATCTCGAGATCCGGACGAAGGTTCTGCCGCAGCGTTCCGCGTCTCTCTCTGTCTTTCTATGCGTTGTGCAAACCACGGCACAGCCCCCCTTTGGGATTCCGAGGGACTAGATGATATTCCGAGACAGAGGGTTGGTGGTAATTGTGAACTCCGAGGCTATCACCAGTAGCTGAAGTTTAGGTTGTCGAGCCAGACGGAGTACGCGGTCTGCTGGTAGTCCCCGTCCTGCTGATAGTTGACCGTCACGCCATACCAAGTCGTCGAAGTGGGATTCTCGTAGTAGTTGAGAGTGGCAGTGTTTCCGTTGAGCGTGATCGATTGGAACAGGAGTTGATTATCCGAGGTGCGTTGGACCTGGATAACGAGATGGTTCCAGGCGTTTGCAACGGGATTGCAGGTAACGCCAGTTGGGTGCCATTTCTGGCCAGGATTGTCCCAGATGTCCCACTCATTGCCACCCGCGACGCGGCATTCATGCCCCCAAATGTAGGAGTTGCCGCCAACGAACTGGTTGATATCGAATTCCAGCGCCTGCGAGACGCTGAGATCTGCGACATAAAAATAGACATCATAGGTGAAGTTGTGGAGGGCCGGGACGATCGTGTGATTAGTGTCGGGCATGCCCTGCGAGGAGAAGTCGCCGATAAGGTGATTGTTCCAGAGGACATCGGAGTAGTCGGTCTGGCCGCCGATATCCATGAGGGTTGCGTTGCCGCTGAGCGATGGAGATGAAATGTTGTGGGTCATCGACCAGGTGACCTGCGGGCCGGAGGGGGTGCAGGAAGAGCAGATGTTATAGGACGGGGGGAGCAGACCATATCCGGTCCAGCTCGATTCCTGGTGCAGATTAGTAAACGTGCCGGAAGTCGAGCTGCCGCCGACCGTGATAGTAATGGGAGTCACCGCAGCGCCGCCGCACTTATCCCATTCCTCTACGACCGTATGGTATGTGCCCGAGGCAAGAGTCAGCGATGTGTTGAGCTGAGCGCCTTGCGTTTGATAGCCAAGTACACCGGGTGCGGTATAGATTCCCATAGCGGCGACGCCGCTGGCGCAAGAGGAACTCGCCGAGGCCACATACTGCACCGTGGGGCTGACGGTGGTATTGGTCTGGGGAGCGCTCACGGTGACTTGACCACCGCTGTTAGAACCTGCAACCTGGATGGTGACCGGAGTGGAGGCACTGCCTCCGCAGCCATCCCACTCCTGCACGACGGTATGATAAGTGCCGGGGTTCAAGGTGAGAAGCTTATTTAGACTCGCGCCCTGAGATGTGTACGCCAGCACGCCCGGAGATGTGTAGATGCCCATTGCGGACACGCCCTTGGCACAAGTGGTGCTCGCAGTTGCGACATATTGAACTTGCGAGGAAACGCTCGAGTTATTGGTGGGCGCAGTGACTTGCACCTGGGCGGAGCCCGCAGAAACCTGAATCGTGACCGGCGTCTTGCTGCTGTCACCGCAATTATCCCAGGACTGCACTACGGTCTGGTAGGTGCCCGGGCTTAGTGACAGCTCGGTGTTGAGGCTGCTTCCAGACGTGCTGTAGGCGAGAACGTTAGGCGCGGTGTAGATTCCGATTGCGGCGACTCCGGCGGCGCAGCCGGTGGTGGCGCTCGCGACATATTGAACGGTTGTGCTCACTGTGCTTCCGTTAGCGGGTGCCGAGACTGTGACCGTGCCAGTGACGTCGGCAAAAGTAAGGGTTCCCGAACACAGTGCCAGCACGAGGACAAACCTTCTCATAAGCGTACTCCGGTTGTAGGGTACGGCGTAGCAGTACCTACAGGATTTTGGGATGGATTGTAGATGAGTCTATGTAGGGCCACCGCTGCACGCAAGAAGATTGGTGAAGAAGAGTAATCAGAAGTTCTAGGACCGACTGTCAAAATCAGCGTTCACCAACGATCACTAAAGTTTGCTCGGTCTAGGGTTTTTCACCGATATATCGCATCGCGATACTGCATCTTCTGTTTTCTTGACATCTTCGGGACCTATCCTCCACATCTCATGCATACCTCGATTTGTACCGGGCGATCGATCCCGATGAAAGGTCGGGAGACGCCTTAACCGTTTCGGGCGGGGTGATTTCGGAAAGGAAGTACAGACGTGAAACTGGGAGCATTCGTGATGGTTCCGGGCGGGGACGACTTCACAGGGATACGTGAGGCTCAGCCCCATGGCCTAGCAGCTTTCGAAAATCCGCGAGCGCCTTATTCCTCGCGAATGCCGATACTGGGCAACGACGTCTTGCAGTCGTGGATGGAGCGCGTCCGCAAGCTGGGAGTGCCAAGCCTGTGGCTTGCTTCCGGCGCGGGCGTGGCGGCCGCGACCAGTGCTCTGGCTGAGTTTGCTCGACAGGGAATCGAGCGGCTTCTTGTAATTGAGCTCAAGTCGTATGCGGAGATGGATCTTGCCGATTTAGTTCGCTTTCATTGCGAGCGGCGAAACCCGGTGACGGAAGCCCACGACGCCGGCGGTCAGCTGGGAGTGCGGCTGCTGGACCGTCCCGCGCTGCGTGCAACCGGGGAAAAGCACGAATCTTGCAGTTCTCCGACCAAGAGCGCGCAAACTCCTTATCAATTTAGCGGATATGCCAAGCGCATTTTGTCGGGCAGGGAGAGACAGGAGTTGGTCGGAGATGGCTTGACTGGGGCCTGCGCAATGCGCCCGTTGGGGACACAGATTCGCGAGCAAGTCTGGATCGGGGAGGGTGTGAAAGTTGCGACTTCCGCCCGGGTCATCGGTCCAACTTATATCGGCGCGCGCACAATCGTCCGGGCTGGCGCCACCATCGGCCCATTTGCGTCGGTGGAGCGTGACTGCGTGGTGGATTGCGGAACCACGGTGGAGCGGTCGACCGTTCTGCCGGATACCTACCTGGCGCCGGGCCTGCTCATTCAGAACGGCCTGGTCGACGGGGGACATTTGGAACATCTGGGTTGGGGGGCTGTCGTAGATCTGGAGCCGGCAGGTTTGGGAGGCAGGATTCCCCGGCGTGGGGCGCGGAGAGAACCGTTCTGTGCCACGAGTGACGGCTGCTCGGGAGGCGACAACGCCTTGGCGCGGAATTTCTCTTTCTCTTCTTCTTCTGCTGCATCGCAGCCTTGGCTGCAGGTACAGCTGTGAACAGCGCAGTGGTGAAAGGTTCAATCGTGAAAGATAGGGTAAAGAACGGATTAGCCTGGAGGATCCTGCCCTTTCCCTCTGCGTCGAGTTCTGCGAGCCGCCGGGCGCAGCGCAAAGACTTGCTCAACGCTCTGCGCGTTTCTGAATCTCCGGTGATTCTGGATTTCTCGGAGTGTCGCTCGTTGAGTTTTGAAGACATTGACTTGCTACTCGAGTGCCTGGCGCAAGTCGCGGGTCGAGATACGCAGCTGGTGTTCGTCGCGGGCTCCAGTGCAACCCGGGTGCTGCTCGAAGTGACACGTATTTCTTCGCTCGCGCCGGTATTCAATTCGATTGAAGAAGTTCTTGCTCATCCGCAAGTGGCAGCAGAGCGCGATTCTGAAGGGCGTGACAAAGATCATCAAGGCGCGAACCAATCTCAAACACTTTGGAGTGCGTAAATGAATCAGACAGGTCACGCATATTCAAAATGCTTCTTAGCGGCCATGTTGGTGGCTGGATTTGTGTGCAGCGAAATGCCGCTCCTGGCGAGTGCCCAGCAGTCGAGCCAATCCAGCACAGCCACCCAGACGGCGGACGATTCATTGCCAGATGCGCCGCAATCCCAAACTGCGCAGACCCAAACTACACAGGCCCAGACGGCGCAGACACCCTCGGCCCAGCAGTCTGCGCCGGCTCCTTCCGGAGCTGCCGGAGCGAAGGCGGCCAATGTGAAAGGAGCTCCCGTGGCCCAGCCCGCGGGCGCAGCGGTGGCGCCTGTGCGCCAGCGCGGTCATCGCTCGCTTCTGATCAAGGTGGCTGTGATCGCGGGAGCCGGAATAGCCGCCGGTGCAGTGGTCGCTTTGTCGGAGAGAAGTCCATCGCGGCCGCCGGGTGCTTCGCCCGCGGTTCATCCCTGAACCACACGTCTAAACCATACGGAGTTCTCAGAGAGATGGATCCCGACAAAGGTTACGCACCGACCACCGACTCTCGCCCGTTCCTGATCAGCTTCTCGGGAATCGATGGCGCAGGGAAATCCACGCAGATCGAGTACCTTTCCGCGTTTCTGAAGGAGCAGGGCCTTCGCGTTTTGCGGCTTAGCTTCTGGGACGACGTTGCGGTCTGGTCGAAGATGCGGGCCGGAGTCGGCGGGCGGGCGTTGGAGTCCAGCCAGGTGGATCGGACCGCTGAGGGTTCATTCTCTCCTAGAAACAACAAGCACATCCGGAAGTGGTATTTGAGCGCGGCACGAGCCGGCTTCTACATGCTGGACGTTACCCGATTGCACCGCCTGCTTGCTGGTGAGCAGGTAAGCAACTCTGACGTTGTGATCTTCGATCGCTATATCTATGACCAGATCGCAAATATTGATTCCCCGTCATTTACAACTCGCGGCTACAGCAAGATGCTTTTGAAGCAGACTCCGGTTCCCGATCTGGCATTCGTTCTCGACGCGTCGCCTGACGCAGCGTTCGCGAGAAAACCGGAATACCCTCTTGAATTCATGCATCGCAATCGCAGAACTTTTCTGCAGCTGCAAGAATTCGTTCCGCAGTTGATCGTCATTTCTGACGCTAGGCCGGAAGATGTGAGAAGTGAAATCGTTTTTCACATCCGCCGATCGCGGCTCGCAGAGCGGGTTTCAACCAAGGGAAAAGCTGACGATCTCGCGGACGGCGCAGTAGTGCAGCAACAGAGTTGCTGTAGCGTCCGAAATGACCCAACAGCAATCGTATAAGTTCCCATCCAAGGCTTGCGCGTTATTTCGAAAGCGAGGCCTTGAATGGAAGCTGGAGTC
>JBEKDY010000018.1:0-27958 GCA_050014115.1 Candidatus Sulfotelmatobacter sp.
CCTTGCGCGAGTTTGAATGCGACTCCCGCGCCGCAGAGCTGCTTGTAGGGATACTCGCATCCCGCCTGATTGGGATTCAGAACGGCCAACGCATTGGGCACGCCGTCGGGACCGGGCAGGTGATGATCGGTGACGATGAGATCCACTCCGAGCCGCCGCGCCGTTTCCGCCGGCGCGAAGGCGCGGATGCCCATATCCACGCTGATGATCAGGCGAATGCCGGCCGCGGCGGCGCGCTCGATCACGTCGTCGCGCAGATCGTAGCCTTCGCGAATTCGGTGCGGGACGTGGAAATCTGCCGTGCCGCCGCAGAGTTCGATGGCCGTCTTCAGGATGATCACCGCCATAGTGCCGTCAACGTCGTAGTCGCCGTAAATCAGGATCGGCTCTTTGCGTTCGATCGCGGCGTCGATGCGGTCGACCGCAGCGCGCAGGCCGGACATGAGCTCGGGAGAGTGCAGATGAGAGAGCGAGGGAGACAAGAACCGGGCCGCGGCATCCGCACGAGCGACGCCTCGACGCACCAGAAGTGGCGCGAGGACTTCAGCTGCGTTTGCATCACGCATCCCCAGCAGCTCTGCGTTGGCGCGCAACTCCGCCGCTAAGAGGGCGACCGCATCGCTGTCAGGGGTCTGGTGAATCCACCGCATGAGAGGCAAACAGTTTACTACCGTGGAGACGCAAGCAACATTCGCCGAGCTTCGCTCGGCGACCGGTCAGGAACCCGGTCCCACATGCTCCGTTTAGCTTTCCACTTTAGCTTTCTTCGTCCTGGCCGGGTTCGTCGATGGCGAGGCCTCCGAATTCGTCGGAGACTTCGAGCAGGTGCTGGTAGCGCTCATACCACTCGGTGCTGACTTCGCAGAGGAACATTGAGCCCTGGTAAGCCCATCCCAGCTGAAGATATCCAACTTTGCCGGAGTAAGCGCGAAGCCAGCGCGCGTCTTCCACGTCCTCGGTGTCGGTAAATTCCGAGGTGGAAAGCCGCTGCACCAGTTCGTCAAGCTCAGTGCGTTCGAGCGTCCAGGAATGCATGGTGAGGAAGGCTGCGCCGGCGCTCTTGGCTAGCTCCACGAAATCCTTCCAACCATCGGGATTTCCGCCCGTCTCCCACATCACGCACTGCACTTCTTCGTAGTCCACATAGCCGTGGAAGCGGCGCATGCCGTGGCCCTCGACGAAGGCGATCATGTCGTCTTTGACTGTGGTGAGGTCGTCAGGAATGGGAGACATAAGAAGTTGGGCTTAGGCAGCATTGTATGCCGTTCGTGAGTTAGGTGCCAGCGGCAGAGGTGCGCATGCTGCAGCGATCATCGGCTGTGTAGATCACGGGCTGTGTATACTCGTTTGCCATGAAATCACATGCCAGCCGCCGCGCGCGGTTTATTGCGCTGTTCTGCGTGATCGCATCCTCATTCGTTCTTACTTCGCCGTCGCATGGGCAGGCGTCAGCAACTTCGCGCGCCGCCAGCGTGCTCGACTCCATGCCGCACGCCAGAAGGATTGATCAGGTAGCGTTGTCGCCGGACGGAACGCAGGTTGCCTACATCGTGGAGGGGGAGATCACTGTGCTTGCTCTCAGCGGCGGGGCTCCGCACGCGATTTCTGTCGAAAAGAAACTTCCGCTGCGCGAACTCGCTTGGTCGGCGGACGGCAGGCAGCTCGCATTCCTGGCGGACCTGCCCGGCGATGTGCCATCGGCCCAGCTCTGGACTGCAGCGGTCGACGGCGGCGCTGCTCCGGCGAAGCGCGCGGAACTGAAGGGATACGCCGCGAATCCGCGATTTTCTCCCGATGGATCGAAACTTGCTGTGCTCTTCATTGAAGGCATGCCCCGTGTGGCCGGGCCGCTGCAGCCGATGACGCCGCTGGCCGGAGTTGTCGACGAGAAAATCTATGAGCAGCGTATTGCAGTGGTCGATCTCAAGGCCAACCAACTGAGCCAGGTCACCCCCGCCGACATCTACGTCTACGAATACGATTGGGCTCCTGACGGGCAAAGCTGGGCTGCAATCGCCGCGCATGGCAATGGCGATGCGAACTGGTGGGTAGCTCGCCTCTATCGCATCGCCATGCAGTCCGGCGAGATGCACGAGATCTACAAACCGAAGCTGGAACTCGCCGACCCTCATATTTCGCCCGACGGAAAAAGTGTGGCCCTCATCGAAGGGCTGATGAGCGACGCTGGGCTGACCGGCGGAGAAATCATGCTGGTTCCGCTGGCGGGCGGGCCCGCGCGAAATCTTACTCCCGGGATTAAGGCGTCTCCGTCCGCGGTGACGTGGTCGGGTTCTGACCGCATCGTCTTCGCGCAGGATCTGGATGGAAACTCCAGCTTCGCCGCGATCGGCGTTAACGGCGGCGCGAGCCAGATTCTCTGGACTGGTGAAGAACTCATCGGCACGGTCAGCGACGGCTGGGAGCCGAGCGGTTCATTCTCTCGGGATGCGTCGAAGGTTGCCGTGGTGCGCGAATCCGCGGGCACGCCTCCGGAAATCTGGGCCGGGACGATCGGCAAGTGGGAGCAGGTCACGCACCTCAACGCTGGCATGAAACCCATGTGGGGCGAGACTCGCAACGTGCATTGGATGAACGGCAGCACGCGAGTGCAGGGATGGCTCACCTTCCCCCGGGACTTCGCGCCGGGCAAAACGTATCCGCTGGTGGTGAACGTGCACGGCGGGCCGGCGCATGCCTGCACATCGCACTGGGACGAAGGCCTTAACGGAGCGGAAGCTGCTTTAGGCTACTTCGCGCTGTGTTCGAACCCGCGCGGCAGTTACGGACAGGGCGAGGCATTCACGCAAGGCAACGTCAAGGATTTCGGCGGCGGCGACTACCACGACATCATGGCCGGAGTGGAGTCGTTGACCAAGAAGTATCCCATCGACCCGAAACGTATCGGCATCCGCGGGCACAGTTATGGCGGCTACATGACCATGTGGGCGGAGACGCAGACCACGCGCTTCGCCGCGGCAGTGGCGGGCGCCGGCCTCTCGGACTGGCTCAGTTATTACGGCTTGAACGACATTGACGAATGGATGCTTCCGTTCTTCGGCGCTTCCGTTTACGACGACCCGGCGGTGTATGCCAAGAGCGATCCCATGCGCTTCGTGAAAGCGGTGAAGACGCCCACGCTGATTCTGGTCGGCGACCGCGATGGCGAAGTTCCCATGGAACAGTCGGTGGAATGGTGGCATGCGCTTCGGGCGATGAATGTGCCGACCACGCTGGTTGTCTATCCCGATGAAGGACACATGTTCGTGAAGGCGGCGGACGAGCGTGATTACAATCTGCGTACGCTGGAATGGTTCGAGGAGTGGTTTGCGAAAGCGGGAGCGCGGTGACTTGGCCGCCCCCCTGCTCTGTCATCTGAGCGAAGCGACCCGTTCGCGAAGCGAAGCAATCGCGCAGTCAAAGAACCGCTAGCGCAACCTGCGGCCTTAGCCTCGATTCCCCGCGTTGCCCTTGGCATTTCAAACCAATCCCGCCTACAATGCCGTCGGGATTTTCCATGAGCGATTCCCCGCAGAGTGATCCGAAGACTTCTATAGCACCCATGCTCTCAGTTCGCAGAGGCGCCAGCGCCATCGCGTTCTACAAGGCGGCGTTCGGAGCGGGCGAGTTGTACCGCGTCGACGCCCCGGATGGGGCAGTCGTGGCCCGCTTGTCGGTCGGGGCGGCCGAATTCTGGGTCGCCGACGAGTCTCCCGAACACCTCAACTTCAGCCCGGAGTCTCTCGGCGGCGGAACGGTGCGGATGGTGATGATCGTGGAGGATCCGGATGCCGCGTTCACGCGGGCGGTTGCGGCGGGAGCGACGGTAGTGTGGCCCGTCAGCAACCAGTATGGCTGGCGCCTGGGCAGAATCGTCGACCCCTTCGGCCACCACTGGGAAATCGGCAAGCCGTTGCCAGAAGGTTCTTGAAACGCAAGTCAGAAAACGAGAGAACCAACCTTACCCGGCAGTCACCACCGGCTTGCGTTTTGCCATGGGGACGAACTCGCGCACCTCGTGGCCCAGATAGATCTGCCGCGGGCGCGCTATCTTCTGCTCGGGATCGTTGATCAGCTCCTGCCACTGCGCCAGCCAACCGACCGTGCGCGGAATCGCAAAGAGCACGGTGAACATCTCCGGCTTGAAACCCACCGCCTGGTAGATGATCCCGGAATAAAAGTCGACGTTGGGATAAAGCTTGCGCTTGATGAAGTAGTCGTCTTCGAGCGCGATGCGTTCCAGTTCCAGCGCAATCTCCAGCTTGGGATTGTGTCCCGTAACCTCGAACACCTGCTGCGCGGTCCACTTGATGATCTTGGCCCGCGGATCATAATTCTTGTACACGCGATGCCCGAACCCCATCAGCCGGCCGTGCCCTTCTTTCACTCGCTTCACATACGCCGGGATATTTTCCTTCGTGCCGATTTCGTCGAGCATGCGAATCACTTCTTCATTTGCGCCGCCGTGCAGCGGTCCGGAAAGCGCCGCAGCGGCCGCGGCCGTCGACAGAAACGGATCAGCCTGCGAACTGCCCACCGAGCGCATGGCGTTGGTGCTGCAGTTCTGCTCGTGGTCGGCGTGCAGGATGAAAAGAATGTCGAGCGCTTTCGCCAGCGCCTGATTGGCGCTGTATTTGGGTTCGACCTTCTTCCACAGCATGTTCATGAAATTTTCGGTGTAGCTGAGATCGTTGTCCGGATAAACGTAAGGCAGGCCGGCGTTGTGGCGATATGACATCGCAGCAATCGAAGGCGTCTTCCCGATCAGCCGCTTGATCTGCAGCATCCGGTTTCCCGCATCGTGAATCTCGCGCGCCTCCGGATAGATTGTGGAAAGCGCGGCCACCGTACTCACCAGCATCGCCATGGGATGGGCGTCGTAGCGGAAGCCTTCCATGAATTTCTTGGTGTTCTCGTGCAGCATGGTGTGGTGCGTGATCTCAAGCACCCAACTTTTGAGTTCGCTCTCGGTGGGCAGCTCGCCAAACAGCAGCAGGAAGGCAACTTCCAGAAAGCTGCAGTGCTCGGCCAGTACCTCGATTGGGTAGCCGCGGTAACGAAGAATTCCACGGTCGCCGTCGATGAACGTGATGGTGCTGCGGCACGAGGCCGTGTTCATGAAGGCGGGGTCGTAGGTCATCAGCCCGAAATCTTCCGGCCCGGTTTTGATCTGCCGCAAATCCATCGCCCGGATCGTCCCGTTCTCGATGGGGACGGTATAGTTACGGCCGGTGCGGCTGTCTTTGATGGCGAGGTTGTCTTGTTCTGGTGCCATTTCTTGTGCCATATCACGTCCCGGCGGCGGACTCCGTTCGCAGACTCTGGGGAGGCGCATCCCTGATCAGAATGTCCCACTCATGATCGGGACACTCTAGATTGTGCCATGACTCATGGCAGACGGAGTGATTCTAATCACATTCCCTTGAAAACGCATTCCGGAGACGGACTCGGGGCCCAAAAGCACACGGGATGCGGGATTTCAGATCGCACCGACTCGAAACGGCAGCCATCAGGTCGGGCTGACTTTGGCGTCAGCGGCGAGGGCTCGCACAATTTCTTTGAAAGCCTGCCCGCGGTGTTCGTAATTCTTGAACTGATCGAAGCTCGCGCACGCCGGAGCCAGCAGCACCACGTCGCCGGACTGCGCCGCTGCGTACGCCTTGCGCAGCGCGTGCTCGATCGTCTCCGCATGCACAATTTCAGACGCCTTAATTTGCGACTCGATTTTCGCCGCGGCTGCGCCGATCGTATACACGCGCTTCACCCGCTGGCGCAGCAGATCGTTGAGCACCGTGTAGTCGCTGCCCTTGTCCTTGCCGCCGAGGATCAGGTGAATGTTCGCAGGAAAAGACTCCAGTGCCTTGATGGTCGCATCCACGTTGGTGGCCTTGGAATCGTTGTAATAGTCCACGCCGCCGATGCTGGCGACAAACTCCAGCCGGTGCTCCACCGCCTTAAACTCGCGCACCGCCTGCCTAATTTTTCCCGGAGCGCAGCCCATCAGCACACCCGCACACACGGCTGCCAAAACGTTTTCCAGATTGTGCGCGCCTTTCAGCGGAATCTCGGAGACCGGCATGACTTCGCGCTGCCCCGCTGCAGATTGCGCGCTTGAATGTTGTCCCGCAACCTCGCGAAACAGAATGTTGCCGTCGCGAACCCACGTCCCTTGCTGCACTTCTTTCTGCCGGCTGAACCAATAAACCTGCGCCCGTGTGCGTGTCGCCATCGCAACGCAAGTCGAATCGTCGGCATTCAATACCGTGAAGTCGCTGGTCTGCTGGTTCTCGAAAATGCGCGCCTTCGCATCGGTATAGGCTTCGAACGTGCGATGGCGGTCGAGATGGTCGGGTGTCACGTTCAGGACAACGGCAACCTTGGGTCGAAACGTCTGAATCGTCTCCAGCTGAAAACTCGAAACCTCCAGCACGATCACCGTTTCCGGTTGGGCGCGCTCCGCCAGCGAAATCGCCGGAGTGCCGATGTTTCCGCCCACCAGCGCAGAGAAACCGGCGGCGGTCATGATCTCGCCCGCAAGCGTAGTCGTGGTTGTCTTCCCGTTCGAGCCGGTAATGGCCATGATCGGTCCCGGCAGAAACCGCGCCGCCAGTTCGATCTCGCCGATCACGCTCACACCCTGCGCCTTGGCCTGCGCCAGCGACGGCGCGTCCACCGGGACGCCCGGGCTGACTACGATCAAGTCCTGCCCGCGAAACGTGCGGTCTCCGTGTCCCCCGGTTTCCACGGTGATGCCGTGATCGAGCAGCACGGGAATCTCGTTGCGCAGTTCGTCGCCGCTCTTGGTGTCAGACACCGTAACGCGCGCCCCGTGCGCCTTCAGGAACAATGCCGACGCCACCCCCGACTTGCCCAGGCCGACCACGAGCACGCGTTTGTCTTTGAGTTCCATGAGTCGAACAATTGTTGATTGTTGATTGATGATTGCTGATTGTTGATTTAAGAGCCCACGAAAACAGCTGCGCAAGAGGTTTTCAATCAACAATCAAAAATCAGCAATCAGCAATTCTTTCCCGCGCCGTGCGTCATCACCGAAGCTTCAACGTCGTCAGCGCGAAGAGCGCGAACACCAGAGACGCGATCCAGAAACGCACAATGATCTTCGACTCCGACCAGCCCATCAGTTCGAAGTGGTGATGCAGCGGAGCCATCTTGAAAATCCGCTTCTTGCGCAGCTTATACGACCCCACTTGCAGAATCACTGAAACCGCCTCGATCACAAAAACGCCGCCGATAAACGGCAACAGCAGTTCCTGCTTGATCATGACCGCGACGGTTCCAATCGCGCCCCCCAGCGCCAGCGAGCCCACATCGCCCATAAACACTTCCGCCGGATGCGCGTTGTACCACAGGAATCCAATGGACGACCCCACCATCGCTCCGCAAAAAATCGTCAGCTCCGCAACCTGCGGCATGCGCTGCAATTCCAGGTAGGTCGCGAAAGTGGCGTGCCCACTCACGTAAGTGAGCACCGCCAACGCACCCGCTGCGATTACGGTGCAGCCGATGGCGAGTCCGTCCAGCCCGTCAGTCAGGTTGACGGCGTTGCTCGAAAACACAATCACCAGCGCAACGAAAATGATAAACGGAAGAAACGCCAGCGGCCACAGATGCGGATTTCGCACCAGCGTTCCAATCACCAGGTCCGGATGGAACTGTTTGAAGAACGGCACGAACAGGCTCGTGGAATACATTCCATAGGTCTGCATGGCGATCAGTGCCACCGCAATCAAAATGCCGGTGGCAAACTGCAGCCCAAGTTTCTGCCGCGCCGTCAGTCCCAGGTTGCGGCGATGCGCAACTTTTGTGTAGTCATCGGCGAAACCGATCGCCGCATACGCGCACGTGGCGAACACGGCGATCCAGACGAAGCGATTGCCGAGGTCCGCCCACAGCAGCGTGGGCACAACAATCGCGATCACGATCAGCAAGCCGCCCATGGTCGGCGTGCCCGCCTTTTTCTGATGAGCCTTGGGACCTTCTTCGCGGATGTACTGCCCGATCTGAAATTCGCGCAACCGGTTGATGACCAGCGGACCCACGATCAGCGCGGTGAACAGCGCGGTCAGGCTGGCAAACGCAGTGCGAAACGTCACATAGCGAAAAATGCGGAACGGCGGAAAGTAATGCTGCAGCTTCGTGAACAACAGCCAGTAGAGCAATTAGCCTCCGAACTACAGCCGTCAGCTTTCAGCCTTCAGCTACGGCGAACTCGGCGAAGGGCACGGCTTGAGCCGTGCCGTTTCTCCGGCAAATCCGCGGGCTTCAGCCCCCGAGGGCCGCCTTCCACGTTTCCAAGGCTTTTTCCAGCTTCACCCCGCGGGACGCTTTCAAAAGAACCACGTCTCCGTCCCGCGTTTCCTGCGCCAGCCACTCGCCAGCGGCTTCAGGCGTAGCCATGAACTCTGCTCGCACGCCGGCATCGCTCGCGCTCTCGACGATGGCTTGCGCCAGTCCGCGCACACCGACCAGAGCGTCAACTCTCTTCTCGGCCATGTGGCGCCCGGCCTGGCGATGCAACTCTTCGCCGGCCGCTCCCAGTTCCAACATTTCTCCGGCCACCACTATGCGGCGTCTGGCGGGCATCGCGACCAAAGCGTCCACCATGGCATCGAGGGCCTTCGGATTGGAATTGTAGCAATCGTTGATGACCGTGATGTTACCCAGTTGGACAACTTGTCCGCGCTTGTCGGGCGGCGCAATCGTGGCCAGCGCGTCCGCGGCTTCGGCGAGTTTCAGGCCGCGTTCCATTCCCACGGCCACCGCAGCCAGCGCGTTGTGCACGTTGTGCGACCCCACCAGCGGCAGGCGAGCGTGAGCCCGCGAGTTGCCGATCACGACGTCGAACTCCGAGCCGTCAGTCCCCTTCGCCTGAATATTTTCGGCGCGCACGCTCGCTGCGGGTTGCGTTCCGTAGAGAACCACTTTGCCGCGAAAGTCGCGGCCAAACTGCGAAACATATTCGTCGTCGGCGTTCAGAACCGCAGTCCCGTTCGCCGGTAGGGATTCAATTAATTCGTATTTCGCGCGCGCAATGCCGGCAATGGAATCGAAAAACTGCAAATGCACCGGCGCGACATTCGTGACCACGCCAATTTCCGGCTGCGCTATTTTCCCGAGCGCACGAATTTCGCCCGCGTGCGACATGCCCATTTCAATGACTGCGACGTCATGCTCGGGTTCGAGTTTGAGCAACATCAGCGGCAGGCCGAAGTGATTATTGAAGTTGCCTTCCGACTTCAGCACGCGAAAACGCGTTGCGAGCACGTGGGCGATCGCTTCCTTGGTGGTAGTCTTTCCCGCCGAGCCAGTCACGCCAACCAGCGGCTTGCCCCAGAGCTTGCGTACGGCTGTGGCGAGTGTTTGCAAAGCGACGAGCGTATCTTCCACGGCCAGCAGGTGCGCGCGTGACGCGTAGCGATGCAGTTGGTCTTTTCGCACCACGGCCGCGACCGCGCCTTTCTCAAGGGCGGCGGTCACGTAATCATGTCCATCCAGCCGCTCGCCCTTCACAGCGAAAAAAAGTTGACCGTGAGAGATAGTACGCGAGTCGATGGAATAGGCTTGTGCGACCTGTTCGCGCAAGGTGCTTGAGAGGTCGCCCGAAGCGGTGATGAATTCCGCGATCCTGGAGAGTGGGAGAATCATTTCTCGTTTGCCCGCGCATTGGTCGCGCCGCCGTTCGCCGTTTTCGGCGGAAGCTCATTACATAGAAACCCGGCAGCCCGCAGCGCTTCCCGCGCGACTTGCACATCGTCGAAAGGACGCGAGCCCTCGCGAGTGATCTGAACTTTCTCGTGGCCTTTTCCGGCCAGCAACACAATATCACCCGGCCGAGCCTCGGCAATGGCGAGAGCGATGGCCTTGCGACGGTCCGGTTCCACGCTGTATTTCGTTCCCGTTCTCTGCAAGCCGACGAGCGCATCATTGATAATAGCCAGCGGATCTTCGCTCCGCGGATTGTCGGAGGTGAGCACGACAAAATCGCTGCCCCGCCCCGCCGCTTCGCCCATCAGCGGACGCTTGGCGCGATCGCGATCTCCGCCGCAGCCGAACAGGGTCAACACTCGCGCGTTCATTCCTCCACGCTCTACAAATTCGCGGGCCAGCGCGGTGAGGTTGCGCAGAGCGTCGTCAGTGTGCGCGTAGTCGACCACCACAGTAAAAGGCTGGCCACAATCCACGCGCTGAAATCTTCCCGGAACGTGCGTCAACTGCTCGACTCCGCCCGCGATCGCGGACGCATCGCAGTTGCGCGCGTAACACGCCGCTGCCGCCGCGAGAATGTTATACACATTCACCCGCCCGATCAGCGGGGAAAATAAAGGAACAGTTGCTTCCGGCATCACCAGATCGAAGCGCGTCCCCCGCGGAGTGATGTCGACACGCGCCGCGCGAAAGTCTCCGCGCTCCCAGCCATAACGAAGCACCACCGAACTGCGCTTGCGGCTGAACTCGGCCAGCTTGGCGCCATATTCGTCATCGAGGTTGGTGACCACGGCGCGGGGCGCGTCGGTGCCGCATCCCGCGAACAGCACGCGCTTGGCGGCGAAATATTGCTCCATGGTCTCGTGGTAGTCGAGATGGTCGCGGGTGAGATTCGTAAACACGGCCACGTCAAAAGGCACGCCATAAACGCGCTCCTGCGCAAGAGCGTGCGAGGAAACTTCCATGACCGCATCGGTCGCGCCCTGCGCCAAAGCTTCATGCAGAATGCGATTCAACTCCAGCGCCTCGGGCGTGGTATGCGGCGCGGGCAAGACCTTTCCGGCCACGTGATATTCGATGGTTCCGATCAGAGCGCTCTTGCGCCCGGCCGCTGTCAGAATCGATTCCACCAGAAAGGCGGTCGTACTTTTTCCATTCGTTCCGGTGATGCCCGTGATAGCAATGCGCTCCGCCGGCTTTTTGTAAAAGTTCGCGCTAATCCGCGCCAAAGCCCGCCGCCCGTGCGGAACCAGCGCCCAGGCCAAGCCTTCGCGAGGTTTTTCCGCAGGCGAATCCGTGACCACGGCGACCGCTCCCGCCTCGATGGCGCGATCGATAAAGCGGTTACCATCGGAGGTTTCGCCGCGCATGGCCACGAACAGGCATCCAGGTTTCACCCGCCGCGAGTCGTATTCCACACTACTTACGTCCGGGTTCCCGCTCTGCGCGAGGATTTCCGCTCCATCCAGAAGATGTTGGAAGGTCATTGCTCAGAATTATAGGGCAGCAGGGATAAAACGCGGACGGCCGGTGAAGTCCGAAGGGGCCGCCCCACAACTAAACGATACGGCGACCTTCTTCGCTTCCTTTGCGGCCTTCCTTTGCGATCTTTGCGGTTAAAAGCTCTGGGTTCGCCGTCAGCACCGCACTCATTCCGATTACTAAGGTGACGTTCCCGCGCCCCGCCCGGAGCGCTACAGTAAACCCATCGGAGCGAATTATGTCCACCGGAACCAGTACCGGAAAATACCGTTGCGCCCAGTGTGAGCAGTCAGAGAGTTCGTGCGAGTGCGAAAAATATTGCTGCCTCTGCCAGACCTCGCTCGACGACGTCCGCCTCTGCCAGGACGGGCTTTTCTATTGCGAACCCTGCCGCAAGGCCTGCGACTATAAAACGTCGAGTTAAAATGTCGCGCTTTATATCGTCCCCAGCTTCGTCCTAAATGTCGTCCTAAATAACCACCGCTTCCTTGTACTCGCCGAATACTTTTCGCATCGTGTCGGAAATTTCGCCGACAGTGGCGCAAGCCTCCACCGCAGTCAGAATCCGCGGCATCACATTCGCGCCGGAACTGGCGGCATCTTCAACGGCTTGCAGCGCCGCTTTCCACGGTCCCGCGTCGCGGCGGGCGCGCAGCGCGCGGGTCCGCTCCACTTGTCTCGGCTCCAGCGCGGGGTCGATGCGCTGAATCGGGATCGGCTTTTCTTCCTCGACCTCGAAGCGATTCACGCCCACCACGATCGCCTCTTCCCGATCCACGGCCTGCTGATATTCATACGCCGCGTTCTGAATTTCCTGCTGCACGAAGCCGCGCTCAATCGCCTTCAGCATCCCACCGAGAACCTCAATCTTGCCCAGGTACTCTGCCGCGCGTTTCTCGATTTCATTGGTCAGCGCCTCCACGTAATACGACCCGGCCAGCGGGTCGATCGTCTGCGCCGCTCCCGATTCATAAGCAATCACCTGCTGCGTGCGCAATGCGATGCGCGCCGCCTGCTCGGTGGGCAGAGCCAGCGCTTCGTCGTAACCATTGGTGTGCAGAGACTGCGTTCCCCCGAGCACCGCGGCCAAAGCCTGAATCGCGGTGCGCACAATATTATTTTCTGGCTGTTGCGCCGTCAGCGTCGAGCCCGCGGTCTGGGTGTGAAAGCGCAACATCCACGACCGTGGATTCTTCGCCTTGAAATGCCCCTGCATAATGCGCGCCCACATTCGGCGCGCCGCGCGGAACTTCGCCACTTCTTCCAGAAAATTGCTGTGCGCATTGAAGAAAAAAGAAACCCGCGGAGCGAACTGGTCCACGTTGAGCCCGGCCTTAATCGCCGCCTCTACGTAGGCCATCCCGTTACCCAGCGTAAACGCCACTTCCTGCACCGCCGTGGACCCAGCCTCCCGCATGTGATAGCCGGAAATCGAGATCGTGTTCCACTCCGGAACGTTCTCGTTCGTCCAGGCAAACATGTCAGTGACCACGCGGATCGCTTGATGGGGTGGATAGATATAAGTTCCGCGCGCAATGTATTCCTTGAGGACGTCGTTCTGCACCGTGCCCGAAAGCTTGCGGATATCCCCACCCTGCCGCCGCGCCACGGCCACATACAAAGCCAGCAGGATAGACGCGGTTGCATTGATGGTCATCGATGTAGAAATTTTGGTCAGCTCGATGCCGTCGAAAAGGCGCTGCATGTCCTCGATCGAATCAATCGCCACACCCACCTTGCCCACTTCGCCAGCGGCGAGCGCGTGATCGGAATCCATCCCAATCTGCGTCGGCAAGTCGAACGCCACGGAAAGCCCGGTCGTCCCGTTGGCCAGCAAATATTTGTAGCGCTTGTTCGATTCCTCGGCGTCGCCCATGCCCGCGTATTGCCGCATGGTCCACAGGCGTCCGCGGTACATCGTAGCCTGCACGCCGCGCGTAAAGGGATATTCCCCGGGATAGCCGATTTCGCTCTCGTAGTCGGAGCCTTTGAGATCGGCCGGAGTGTAGAGCGGCTTCACGGCAATGTGCGAGGAAGTCTCGAACGGAAGTTCTCGTGCGTCGGTCTTGTCAACCGCGACCTTTATCTTGTCGGCCATTTTGTCGAACTGCTGTGATCCTGAACCGCGCACAGCGAAGATCCGCTCCGAAGGAAATCGCACGCACAGAAGAAAACTGCGTTAGAAAGGGTTCATTCGCGCAGCCTGGTCTTTCTCCTTACTCTCCAGAACGAGCTCACCCCAAACCACGCGAAAGCTAGCGTAAAGCCAACTGCAATCAGTACCCGCCCAGCCGTCGCGTGTCCCGCCTGGTACTTCGTATACTCGTGCGCCAGGGCGAACGCTCCAAAAACCGCCATCGACAGGAACACCGCACCGGTCACTTCCAGCCACAAAACATGGGCTACATGCCCGAAAGACCGTGCCGTGGCGCGCGCCCCCTGCAGCACCGCCCCCCAGGCGCGGCTGCGCACCGCCTGTTCGGTAAACAGTTGTCCCGCCATGCGCGTGGCTGCCCCCAACTTCCGTGCGGCAGAAATGTGGCTCACGGCCTCGATTTTAACAGCCTCCGGCGCTACAATGGCGCAACTGAGCCGGGGCAGCGAACCGTTCCCCCGCCCGGGGCATCCAAGGAGTGTGGCCGTGGCCCGGCCAGGGGGACCTAGTGGATCAGCAACTCAAACAACTCATGAAGGAACTCGGCGAAGCCATCAACGAATCGCTTTCCGACTCGGAAGAAATTGCCGAGGTCGTTTCCCGCATCAAGGAAGGCGGATACGACATTTTCCTGGTCCTCGAAGCCACCATCGGCGTAAGCAAGCAAGGCGAAAAGGCTTCCGACAAAGCTTCTCTGGTCACCACCATCAATACGAATCCGGAGTTAAAGGTGAACGATCAGGACCTGAAATTCCTGAAGTCTCTTCGCATCAAGATCGAAGAAAAATAAGCCGCGGAATTTTTTTTGTACATGCTCATGTGGAGACAGCCGCCCTCGACTGTCCGGTCGAGCGCAGCTCGACTGGGCTAGGAACCCATTCAGACCGGCGCTCCAAACCAAGTAACTTCTCCCAAATGGAACTCAAGGTGGTATTCAGTGAAGATCCTGCGTTCGTCTTGAGCTGGGCTGGAGTTTTCCTTTCCTCGCAACCGGTTCTCCACAATCTGGTTGTCTCCATCCTGCACGCGCGCGTTGCGCAAGGCGATCCGGGCCGCTATTGGATGGCAGTTCAACGGGACGAGGTTGTTGGCGTTGTACTGCAGTCGCCCCTGACATTCCCCGCGACGCTGACACCGATGGCACCGCCGGTAGCGACGGCAATGGCCGACGCGATTGCAGATGCGGGCATCCCTCTGCCAGGAGTCAACGGCGAAGCGGCGACGGCGGCGATTTTCTCGGGCCAATGGAGCGAGCGTCGCAAATCCGCAGCCACGCCTTTCCAGGGAAACCGCCTTTATGAACTTCTGGAGGTCAGAGAAGTTCCCAATGTCGAAGGCACGTTACGGCAGGCAGATTCGAATGATCGCAGCTTAATGATTCTCTGGACCCGCGCTTTCCAGCAAGAAATCGGTGAGTCGGCTGACGATACCGAACTTCGTGTAGATCGAGGATTAGCGGCCGGACAACTGTGGTTATGGGATCGAAACGGAGAAGTGGTTTCTATGGCGATTGCCCGCGAGCCGGTCGATGGAGTAGTCCGTCTGTCAGGCGTCTATACACGGCCTGAAAAACGGAAACATGGTTACGCGGCGGCGTGCGTTCACGCTCTTTCGAGACGGCTGCGTGATGCTGGACATCGCTGCATCCTCTACACCGACCTGGCGAATCCCACATCCAATTCCATCTACCGCCGAATTGGATATCGAGCGGTCGCAGAAGCTCTCCGCTATCGCTTTGACTGACTGAGCTGGACTCGGCGGGACCAATCCTGGGGCATCGATTTCGATGAGTGCCGTAAGCGTGATGCGGAAACAGACAATCGGATGCTTTGGAGTGGCTGACTTCTCTACAACGTGGATTCAATTCGCCTTGTGTTCAGGAAGCGCCCTTCCTCATTTTCCGGATGCAGCGGCGTTCGGGATGCTGGCTAGCGTCTGGGCTTTCGTCAGCATGGCGTCGAGAGCGGCGCGGGGGAATAGCTTGCCGTTAAGCACGACCGCTTGAATGGAGCGAGTGTTATGAATGTTGGCGAGCGGGTCTTTGTCGAGCAGAACGAGATCGGCGGTTTTGCCGACTTCAATCGTGCCGCGGCGGTCCCGTTGCCCCATAAATTCAGCCGCATTGCGAGTGGCGGCCTGGAGAGCGGCAAGCGGAGGTAACCCGGCATCGACCAGGAATGCGAGCTCGTCATGGATGCCAAAGCCGGGGAAGCAGTGCGGATTCATGGTGTCTGTGCCGGCGAGGATGGGGACACCCGACCGGTACATAAGAGCCACAATCTTCTTGGATTCGTCGAATTCAGCCCTTGCCAACTGGACCATTGCGGCCCGAGCCGGGGGAGGAAAGTGACTGTAATAGCCAGCGTCCCATTTTGCCCGCACTTCTTTGCTCAGATATTGCAACCGTGGGTCGCTCGTATTCAGGGGATCGTCGATCTGGCCTTGAAGCAACGTGAGCGTCGGAGTTTGCCAGGTTCCATTCTTCACGAACTGCGCAAACAGAGACTGGGCCGTGGCTTCGTCGAAAGAGTCAACCACATGAAAGTTGAGTCGAATGATGCTCTGCCCGGCGGCGATTTTTTGGGGCATGGTCGCGTCCGGCGCCCGGAACGAGGCTTCCAGCCTCTGCCGCTCCGCGGCGATGGTCTTCTCTTCCTTGGAACAACCCTCAGCCACCTGGGTGAGATGCTCGATGCTGCGCTGGCCGGCGCCGGTCGCCTCGGCCGCCGTCACCGCATCGGGTACATGACCTTCGAATGGGATGTCACGCTTTTTGGCCTCGTCGGCGATTGCGAAGTAAGCGTTGCGCGGCAACCCGCTGTAGACCTTGATGAAGTCCGCACCACGCTGTTGCTGTTGATCCACTACTTCGCGCCCCTGCGCTTCATCCGCCACAACAATAGAATCGGGCCACGCTGGGTTTGGACCATCGACGATCGGACTGCCCAGGTAAATGGTGGGCGTCGGATCCAGATTGGACACCTGCCTCGCGCGCCACGCATTTGCGTCGGGCGGACCTGACATGTCACGAACGCCGACTACTCCGTTCGCCACAAAAAGAAGATGACTCCAGGGAGCTCGGATGTCAGACGCACCGTGGACATGCATGTCCCACAAGCCGGGGATGAGGAACTTGCCGGTGCCGTCGACGATTACGGCGTTCCGTGGAAGATGTGTCTTCTTCGACCGGCTTATGGCAATGATGTGATCGCCATCAATGACCACGGTGCTATGCGGTGCGGCAGCGCGACCGGTGGCATCGATCACAGTTACGTCCTTGATCACGAGCGACTGGGACCAGCCGCGAACGCTGAATAGAGCAAGCAGGAATATCAGGGACAAGCTGAAACGCGAATGGCCTCTGCGCACAGGCCGTTCCGGTGTGATTCTCGGAACCAGAATTCGAGCCATTTCAATCTCTCCGGGCAGGGACGAGAGCTGACGGTAAAGATAAACAGCACCCCACCTTACCACGACCAATCCCGAATCCATCCTGTTCAAGCCGGGGCGGAACCTCAGCCGCATCGTCAACTCATGACTTACTTTGAATCCGTAACTATTTGTCGGTTGGCGGGCTGGCCCACCTTTGCATCGCCACAAGCGAGGCTGCTCCATCCATCGCGGTTTTCGATGGATGGGCACCACGGGCGACGGCATCGGGCCTATTGGTTGAGGCCGCCCCAAACTCATTTGTCCGAATAGACTTCGTCGATCTCGAGCTTTAGAGTCCAGTATCCGGTAAAACCTGGGCTGATTAGCACACGCCTGCATAAAAACGTCGTAGACTCCTGGCGGCAGTGGAGCTTCGTAACCGTCCCGCATGTGACATCTTCAAAACGAAAGACTTCTCCTCATGGTACTTGACCACGAAACCATGCGCCTCGATGTATACGTCATTGGCCGGGGTATTATCCACGTCTCCCCAAGTCACTAGCACAACGAGTGTGCCGTCTCTGTCTGAAGGCTCACTTGCATGGAGAGACCTTCCAGTCGGCAACAATGCCAGGATCATTACAAAAAAACTCGAATATTTGAGGATGATCTTGCGCATGGTGGTCCTCCCACGGGTCGCAGCGCTACGATGGCCGCACGATGGTTCGGCGGGAAGATTGTACGTTACGTCATCGCCACTGCTCCCATCGACCCGCCGCGCGGAAATTCATGAGACAGGTCGGCTCCAGCAGCTAGCGGCTTCGTTCATTCCGCGCACGCAGAACTCTGCACCTTCGCCCGGTCTCCGCCCGCCCCTCCATTTCAATCCCTCAGCACCTGATCCAGCACCTGCTCCACCGCCCGGTTCCCCTCGATGATCGAAGATTTGTGATCGGGCATTCCGGAGAGATCCACGTTCGCGAATGCGATTCTTCCGAATGGAGCCGCCCGAAGAACATCCCCCGGCGCGGGTTTGCCATCTTTGCCGAAATAAAATCCGGGAGCCGGGCTGGCATAGGCGTGTCCCCAACGGTTCAGAATGATCCCGGCAATGTCGCGGGATGCATCGAAGCCCGAACGCGCGAACATCTCGGTAAGTTGCTGCCGGATCTGCCGCTCGTATTCGCGGAACGGAGTAGAAATCATTTCCGCACGACCCATGTGCCCCTGTTCTTCAGCCGTGTGCCCCGGATGGGAATACAAAACTTTGATCGTGAGCACCACCGGAGAATCGGGTCCAACGGTCGGCGCGTCGCTCCCGCAAAGTGCCAGCTTGCGGATTTGCAGGTAAGTTCCGATCCCCTCGAACCACTGGCAGCCGGAAATCCCCATCTTGTAAAGGAACCTCCAGTTGCGGACGGCCACGTTGGCCAGCATGCAGGGCGAGCGATGGAACTGCGAATAAGCCTCTCTGCGATCATCCGAAAGATCGCGGACAATGTGCTTCGTGGTCCAACTGCCGCCGGCCATGATTGCGGAACGCGCCTTCACGCGATAAGTTTTTCCGCCACGCGTGTAGACGACCGTGACCGACTCCGATTTCTCCGGCTCGCCGTCGTGTTTCAGCCAGACGGCAGTCGAGTCCAAACGAATTCGAGCGGCTGCTCCGGCGCGGTCGAGCGCGGCAAAATTCACGTTGTTTCGGCACACGTCTTCCAGCGTGCGCTCGCCGGCAATCGATTCCGGAATCATCGTCTTCACGATCAGGCGTGCGATGCCGCTGTTGCCGTCAGGAAACATCTGCGGCTCCTCATCGGCCAAACCACCCAGGGCATCGAAGGCATAAGCGGTGTAGCCGGAAAGCGCGTCAGCCCCCAGGCCGAAGGCTCCGCCTTCGTCGGTCGAGAGAAATGTTCGAACCGTTTCGCGGCTGATGCCGCGACTCTCCATGATGTGGTCTTCGAGAGTAATCGTGTCGAGCCGGCGCGAGATGGCGTCGCCTCGATACCGCGGCGCTGGCGTTGCGCTGGGCGATTGAGTCTTCAACAGCTCTTCCCGCGCCGTCGCAGAAATCGGAGCCCCCTCCAACTTCTTGCCCCACGGATCGGTCACCCACACCCCTTGCGGCCGTCCGAATTTCGCCCCGAAGTAAAGCCCGTAAGGAGCTGAAGCAAGATACGGCGTAGTGGTAAGCGCGATCTCCGGGTCGGGCCCAGCCCACTTCTGATATTCCAGCCGCGGTTTCTCCAGCCCGATGGATTGGTAGAAGCGCATGATAAAGCTGTGCGGATAATTCACCTGAAACAGCGCCGACCCCTGATGCGCCGTCAGCCGCCGACCATCCACCAGAAACTCGTTGCGCTTAGCCTCGCCGCCAAAGATGGGATGATTGTCGAGCACCAGGCAAGTCTTCCCCGTACCCGCCTGCCGCTGAAAGATCAACGCCGCAGCCAGCCCGCTGATTCCCCCGCCGACAATAACCAGATCAAAAGTCTCCCCAGTCTCCACCACGCCCGCAACCGGACCTTCAAATACCCCATCGCGAATCTGGTGCCCAGCTTCGAGAACCGCGCGAGTATTCCCGTTGGAGTTCGCGTAGTCGCCGACGCCGCCGTAGCCCGTCCAGTCGTCAGATGTTTTCTCCTGCGCCGCCTTCTGCGCCGCCAGCAACTCCGCCGGAGACGCCGAACTCAGCAGCAGCCCGCCCGAAGCCAGCAGCGTCGAGTTCAGAAAATCACGCCGCGTAATCCCGCGATCCATCCCCAAACCGCGGTCCCCGATGTCGCTTCCCGCATTCCCGCCAGTCTCGCGCTGTTTCGTTTTCTTCTCACGCATTCCCGCATCCTCCGCCGCGCCGTTGGCATTATACGAACCTTCGTGATCCTTCGTGCCCTTAGTGGTCCAAGCTCTCTCTTCTCTTCTTCACCAAGTGGTCCGCCCCACCGGACTGCGGCAACCCTCCCCCGCTGTGCTACCATCTACTGTTTTTCAACGGTGCCTCGATGTCGATGAAAGACACTCTCGGAGTTCTTCTCGCGGGCGGCGCCGGCGAGCGCCTCTATCCTCTCACTCGCGATCGGGCCAAGCCTGCCGTGACTTTCGGCGGCATTTACCGCATCATCGACATCACGCTCTCCAACTGCCTGAATTCCGATCTCCGCCGCGTCTACATCCTCACGCAATACAAAGCGCTCTCCCTGAACCGCCACATCCGCGAAGGCTGGAACATCCTCGGCCGCGAAGTCGGAGAATTCGTCGAAGTCCTCCCGCCCATGAAGCGCGTCAGCGACCAGTGGTATCAAGGCACCGCCGACGCCGTTTACCAGAACATTTATTCCATCGGCTCCGAGCAGCCCAAGCACGTGCTCATTCTTTCCGGCGACCACATCTACAAAATGGATTACGGCAAGATGATGCGCCAGCACAGCGATTCTGCGGCCGACGTCACGCTGGCCACCATCCAGATCGATCCCGAAGAAAGTCCGCGCTTCGGCGTAGTCGACGTCGACAAAGACGGCCGCGTCAACGGCTTCGAAGAAAAGCCCAAAACCACGCAGCTCCGTTCCGCTTTGAATCCCGCCAAGGTTTCTGCATCGATGGGTGTCTATCTATTCAACGCCGATGTGCTCATCCCCGTGCTGCTCAAAGACGCCGAAGACACCACCTCCAGCCACGATTTCGGAAAAGACATTCTCCCCAAGATGGTCGCCGACTATCGCGTCTTCGCCTACGACTTCGTCGACGAAAACAAAAAAGAAGCGCACTATTGGCGCGACGTAGGCACGCTCGAGGCCTACTACGAAGCCAACATGGACATCGTCTCCGTTTCCCCCATCTTCAATCTTTATGACGAAGAGTGGCCCATCCGCACCCACCAGCGCCAGTATCCACCCGCGAAATTCGTCTTCGCCGAAACCGGACGAACCGGCTCCGCAGTCGATTCCATCGTCTCCCACGGCTGCATCGTTTCCGGCGGCGCCGTAAAAAATTCCATTCTCTCGCCCGACGTGCGCGTGAATTCCTACTCCGAAGTCGACGACTGCATTCTTTTCTCCCACGTCAGCGTCGGACGCCGCTGCCGCATCCGCCGCGCCATCCTCGACCGCGACGTCCACGTCCCCGAAGGTACCACCATCGGCTACGACGCCGAAGCCGACCGCCAGCGCTACTTCGTCACCGAAAGCGGCATCACCGTCGTCACCCGCGATTACTCCCTCTTCGAAAATCCCGTCACCGTCGACTACTTCACCAGCGAGTAGTCGAACGCGATCCGCACCGGCACACACCTTCGTGATACTTTGTGTCCTTTGCGGTAAATGATTTCTTTTCCTTCGAAAAACGTCTCAAGGCTCCGAGTTGTAAAAGTTTGCCCTCATGAGTCTGCTAATCTAACCCTCGCGTTCGCAATCAACGTCGAGAGCTCTCGCATCACCACCGAAAGTCTGGTCCAAGATGACGAATCAATCCGCCCGCAACCTCGGTCGATGGATGTTAGCAATCGCTCTTCTGGCCGCGAACCGGGCCTGGGCGGCCACACCGCCCATCGAAAAAACCGACGCCTTGCTCTCCACCATGCAGCAGGAATTGCAGCGCGCCCAGTCCAGCCTCGCCAAGCTCGACCCCGCCCCCTACTACATGAGCTATTCGGTATACGACCAGAGCGTTTCGGTGGCGATGGGAACCCAGGGCGGCTTGATTAATTTCACCCAGACGCGCCGGCGCGCCGCCGACGTCACCATGCGCATCGGTTCTCCCGCGCTCGACAACAGCCACGAACAGAGCCGCGCCTCCGCCATCAGTTCCGGAACGCTGGTGCTCGATGATGACCGCGACGCCCTCGCCCACGAGCTCTGGCATCTCACCTACGAGGAATACCGCAAAGCTTCCAAGGCCTATCTGAATGTGAAGACCGGCAAGCAGGTCCACGCCGAGGAAGAAGATACTTCGCCCGACTTCTCCCAGGAGAAGGCCACCAGCCACGCCGACTATCAGGATCTCGCTGCCCCGCCCGATCGCGCGGCCATGGAGAAAATGGCGCGCGAGTACTCCGCCTACTTTCGCAAGTATCCCTACATTTATTCCTCCGCCGTAGTGATCATCGCGCAGGAAACGCGCTTCCGCTTCGCCTCCACCGAAGGCCGGCACGTGGTGACGCCCGGCGCTACCATTCGCATGGCCATCGACGCCGGCACACTCGCACCCGACGGCATGGAGTTGATGCGGGTAGAAACTTTTCAGGCAGAGAGCCTCAACCACCTGCCACCGGAATCCGAAATCGCCGCTCGCGTGGAGAAGATGGCCTCCGACCTCAAAGCCCTACGCGACGCTCCCGCCGCTGAGCCGTTCGACGGCCCCGCGCTGCTTTCCGGCCGCGCTGCCGCCGTGTTTTTCCACGAAGTGCTCGGTCACCGTCTCGAAGGTCATCGCCAGCGCGGCGAAAAAGAAGGACAGACTTTCACCAAAAAAGTGAATCAGCTGGTGCTGCCGGAATTCCTCAGCGTAGTCGACGATCCCACCCTGCGCACTCTGAACGGAATCGACCTCGGCGGTTACTACGAGTTCGACAACGAAGGTATGCCGGCCGCGCGGGTCGAGGTCATCAAAGACGGCGTCCTGAAAGATTTCCTCATGTCGCGCATGCCCATCAAGAATTTTCCCAGCTCGAACGGACACGGCCGCTCCCAGCCCGGCCTTATGCCCACCGGGCGGCAGGGCAACCTGATCGTCTCTTCCACCCACACGGTCAAAGATTCCGAATTGCGCCAAAAGCTGATCGACGAAGTGAAGAAACAAGGCAAACCCTACGGCCTCTATTTCGAAGATATTCAAGGTGGCTTCACGCTCACACAACGCGCCGCGCCGCAGGCTTTCCAGGTTCTGCCCGTGATGGTTTGGCGCGTCTACGCCGACGGCCGCCCCGACCAGCTTGTCCGCGGAGTCGACATCGTCGGCACTCCGCTGGCCGCGCTGAATCGCATTCTCGTCACCGGCGAAAAAATCGACGTCTTCAACGGCATGTGTGGCGCGGAATCCGGCCAGATTCCAGTCGCTGCCGCCGCGCCCGCCATGCTGTTCTCGGAAATCGAAGTGCAGAAACGCGCCCACGCCCTCAACCGAGCACCGATCCTCCCCAACCCCTCCGAGGCTCCCGCGGAGCAGAAAGGCCCGGAGCAATGATGATGACATCAATGACGCTGCGAACGGCCCCCCGCCGAAAGCTGGCAAAGTTCGCTGCTGTCCCGTTCCTTCTTCTGAGTTTGTGCGTCCCTCAGGCGTTCGCGCGGTGCCCCCTGCTCCCTGACCCCTGTTCCCTGACCCCTGTTTCTCAGACTGCTGTTTCTCAAACGAAAGACTGGCAATCATTGGCCAACGCCGATCCCGTCCTCCAGGCCATGCGCGCCGAACTTGATCGCTCCAAATCGAAACTGAAGCTGGAAGATGTGGCCGCGCCCTATTACATCGAGTACCGCGTCATCGATTTCGATGACTATTCTGCCGACGCCGCGTTCGGCGCGTTGCGCACCGATCTCCGCACCCGCTTCCGCTTCCTGCGGGTGGTGGTGCGCGTTGGAGATTACAAGCAGGACAGCTATTTCGGGCAGGGCGAGGGTTCCGTGAATTTCCTGCCCGTCGATGACGACGTGCTCGCCCTGCGCAACCAGCTCTGGCTGGCCACCGACACCGCTTACAAACAGGCCGCCCAGTCCCTCACCGCCAAGCAGGCGCAGCTCAAGCAACTTACCATCGATCAGCCCGTGGACGACTTTGCCCACGCCACTCCGGTGCAGTCCGTGGGCCCACTGGTCAAACTCGATTTCGATCCCCATCCCTGGACCACAATGCTGGAGGATGCGTCCGCGCTCTACAAAACCGACCCACTGCTTGAGTCGTTCGAGTCTTCCCTGAAATTTCAAGCCATCAACCGCTACTTCGTCACTTCGGAAGGCACGGTCGTCCGCAGCGGCCAGGGTCTCTACGAGATGACCATCTCATGTCACACTCAAGCCCCCGATGCCATGCGCCTGGATCGCTCAAACGGCTTCATCGTGACCAACATGAAGGAACTGCCTTCAGCCACGGAGTTCGTGGGACGCGCCGCCAAACTGGCCGGCACTCTGAAAGACCTGCGCCAAGCGCCCGTGGTCGACGAGGAATACCGCGGCCCGGTGCTGTTCTCCGCCGATGCGTCCGCGTCGGTTTTTGCTGACCTGGTAGGAGAAAATATTCTGGGCCGCAAACCCGAACTCGGCAAGAACGAGCGCACCACCGGCGCATTTGCTTCCAGCTACAAGAGTCGAGTGCTGCCCGATTTCCTCTCGGTGGTGGATGATCCCACGCTTTCTTCGTATCGCGGCCAATCTTTGCTGGGCCACTACGATATAGACGACGAAGGCGTTCCGGCGCAGCGCGTCGACGTAATTGAAAAAGGCAACCTCGTGAATTACGTCATCGGACGCTCTCCCATTCGCGACTTCCCCGCGTCCAACGGTCACGGCCGGGCCCGCGTTCCCAGTTATCCTCCCGGCCCCAGCTTGAGCAACCTGATCGTGAGTTCCACGCTGCCTGTATCCCAGCCAGAACTGAAAAAAAAGCTCATCGATTTGTGCCAGCAGCGCGATCTCCCCTACTGCTACTACGTCGAAACCTTCGGTCCAAAACTTACTCCGCGCCTGCTCTACAAAGTCTGGACCAAAGATGGACACCAGGAACTGGTCCGCGGCGCAAGCTTCGGAGACCTGGATACACGCGCGCTGCGCAGCGACCTGATCGCCGCTGGAGACGACGTCTACGTCGACGACCGTCCCCTGAACGTCCCCCACAGCATCGCCGCCCCCTCCATCCTCTTCGATGAACTCGAAGTAAAGCGAGCCAACGTCAACAAAGAAACGCTGCCAGAATACCCCGCGCCCACATTAGCTCCGTCAAAATGAAAAGCTTCCACCACGAAGGGCACCCTCACCAGCAAAGCCTTCGTGATACTTAGTGTCCTTCGTGGTGAATGATTTTTCTTTTCGTCGCCAAACTGCCCCGGCGCCAAGAATCGCGTCAGCAATTCCCTGCGCTGCTACAATTCCGTTGTTTACATAAACTTGCGGGCGAGAACTTTGGCGTCCACATCAGCGTATTGTCTTGTGGGGATGATTTTGACTACGCGGCCCACAAGGCTTAAGTCTCTCAGGATCAGCGGTTTCAGAACGGAAGGGTGCCGGCCGTAGAAGCTTTGAAGTCAAGTTCGGCACAATTTTCGAAGTTTTTTCGTTTTTTTGACGCGCATGTTTCGACCGCGCGTTGCCAGTGAGTGTCTCGGTTTCGTGGTTTGCTTTGCGTCCTTTGCGGCATTTCTTTGCGAACTTAGCGGTTAAAAGCTCTGAAAGCCGTAACCGCCAAGCTCCAAAAGAACCGCAAGCTTAGGCTCATCCAGCAGTTCCGGGGAGTAACGGGTGGAAGACGTCCAGGTCGTTGCGATGCTGGTTCGCCGTTGTATCGCCGGCGATGCCGTGGCCTGGGAGGAAATCGTGCGCACCTACAACCGCCGTATCTATAACATCTGCTATCGTTTCGCGGGATCGGGCGACGACGCCGAAGATCTCACGCAGGAAGTCTTCATCAAGATGTATCGCACACTCACCACTTACGATCACACCAAAGGCGCTTTCGCCACGTGGGTGACGACGATTACGCGGAATTTGCTGGTGGATCACTTCCGAAAAGGCAAGCAGCAGCGCCTAACCGACTCGATCGACGCCACTTCCGAGCACGAGGACGCTGTGCCGCTCAGTGAGCAAATTCAGGACCAATCCGCCCCTCCGGACGCGCACGTACGCAGCCGGGAGGTTGAGGAGGCCGTGCACGCGGCGCTGGGGAAGCTCTCCCCGGAGCTGCGGGAAGCCGTGATTCTAAGGGACTTACAAGATATGGACTACCGCGAAATTGCAACCGTTTTGAAGGTTCCGGAGGGCACCGTGAAATCAAGAATAAATCGAGGGCGAGCGGAACTTGCGCGCCTATTACAACGTACCTATAAGCAGGTGATGTGATGCCAGATCACAGAGAAGAAAAGACCAGTAACGGAATGATTTGCAACGAGTTCGACGCTTTGCTCGCGGACATGATGGATGGTGTCCTGAGCGGCGCCAAGCTCGAAGGCTTCCGTGCGCACGCGAAGGTTTGTTCCAACTGCGGAGCGCTGTTCGTGGACGCCGAGGCAGGTCGCAACTGGCTGAAGTCTCTCACGGAGGTGGAGCCTCCAGCCGGATTGGTCGAAAATGTTCTGGCATCGACTACGGGGATCGCAAGCGGGCGCCTGGGCGCTGCTGTGCTCACCACCCAGCCGCAGGTTTCGTGGCTGGAACGAGTGCAGGCTTGGGCGTCAGGCATAGGCGAGCCGGTGTGGGGAACCATCCGGCAACCCAGGTTCGCCATGTCGTTTGGCATGGCGTTCTTCGCGCTGTCGGTGGGTTTGACCGTTCTCGGGGTTAAGCCGGCGGACGTGCGGCAGATCAGCTTGCGGCCTACGGCTCTGCGCCACAGCTACAACATGACGCAGGCCCGCGTAGTGCGGTATTACGAGAACATCCGGTTCGTCTATGAAGTGGAATCGCGGGTGCGCGAATTCAGGCGCAGCGTGACTCCAGCCGAGCCGGGTCCCGCGAAGACGAAAGAACATAAGAACGACACTAGCAAGGAGCCCGAACAGAAACAGGAGCGCAATTACAGCGAAACGGAAAACCATCTGGTTCTCGCCAGCGCTCCGCTCTCTCCCTCTGTCCAACTTCTCGAAGGCAACGATCTGCCTGTAGTGCCGGTGACCACGTACAGGAGGTTCGTATGAACTGCGCCAACCACGACGTTGCTGCAGTGGCGTTTTGCCGCACGTGCGGCAAGCCACTCTGCGGCACATGCAGCCGCGATGTCCGCGGAGTGATTTACTGCGAGTCTTGTCTCGCAGCACGCCTTGACGGCACAACTCCGGCGGCGGGATTCACGCCAGTAGTACCGCCGCCGCCGGCACAGACCGGATACCAGCCGTTCGTGGAGGGATTGAAAGTTCCGCCGGGGCCAACTTCGGGGCCGAATCCGACGGTAGCCG
This sequence comes from Candidatus Sulfotelmatobacter sp., assembly GCA_050014115.1. GTDB lineage: Bacteria > Acidobacteriota > Terriglobia > Terriglobales > Acidobacteriaceae > Sulfotelmatobacter. The sequence continues at coordinate 26,823 of JBEKDY010000018.1, forward strand.
GGATTCTGGCTGGATTCTTTCCGTTCGGCGTGGGAGCTGTCTACTGCTCGCAATACGCCAAGGGACTCGCGCATCTGGTGATTTTCGTGCTGATGATCGTGGGCTTGAGCTCAGACCTGCCTTGGTACGCCGATATGGTGCTGGGCATCTCGCTGGGATTTTTCTACTTTTACCAGATCATCGACGCGGTGCGAACGGCGAGAGCACTGCAACTCGGCCAACCGGTTCCAGATCCGTTTGGGTTGGCGCAAACCTTCGGTGTCGGCGAAAGGGTCGATACCGGCAAGGTTCCGACGGGCGCGGTCGTTCTGATTGGCCTGGGAGTTCTGTTCCTGCTGCATACGGTAGGACTGTTCGAGTTTGGCATTCACCGCTTCTGGCCTCTGATTTTGATTGCGCTCGGCGTCTGGATTTTTGCCAAGAACTGGGGATTGATCGATTCCAATCGCCCCTTTTGCATCTGTGAGCGTTGCCGTACGCGCAAACTGATGGGGCCTGCGATCCTGGTGACTCTAGGCATACTTTTCCTGCTCGACAGCGCCGGACGGATTGAATTCCATCGGACCTGGCCGGCGATTCTGCTGGTGATCGGCGTGGTGAAGCTGATGCAGAGCAACGCTTCGTCGGAAGGGCACACGGGTCCGCTGCCGCCTGTGGCGGGATTTCCGCCCACGAGCTTTCCGCCGACACCCCCGGCAGGATTTCCACCGACGCCTCCAGCGGGAGCGCCACCGGACTCGACTCCGTCCGGGGCTGCGCCGGATTCAGAACAACCGCCTTCTTCTGGCGAGGTGAATCATGTCTAACTTTGGAACACCTAACCCAATCGTGCCGAACCCAATGATGCCAAACCCGGGGCTTCCGCCGCGACGCCGCCGGTCGTTTGCCGGCCCGGTGGTGCTGATCATTGTTGGGGTGGTGTTTCTTCTGGGCAACATGCATCTGCTGTCGTGGTCAAGTCTGGGAATCTGGTTCGCGCATTACTGGCCGGTGCTGCTGATTGTTTGGGGAGTAATCAAGCTGGCCGAGCATATGCAGGCGCAAAGGAGTGGGCAGCGGGCTCCGGGAATCGGCGCGGGCGGCATCCTGCTGGTGGTGCTGATCGTGATCTTCGGGCTGACGGCGACGCAGGCGGT
>JBEKDY010000019.1:0-27791 GCA_050014115.1 Candidatus Sulfotelmatobacter sp.
ATCGGATCGCTCTCCGCTTCTTCCAGCGTCACCAGCTTGAATCCTTTTTTCTTCAGCAAATCCAGCGCGTCCGGCATGATCGTGCTGCTGAATGCTCCCAGGTGCATCAGCAACACGTAATTGATTTCATGCCCATAAATCAGCTTGGCCTGTGCCCGCCCCAGGTCGAGAAATTCCGACGCCGTGCTCAAATAACTCGTCCGCAGCCACTCGATCGATGTCTTGTCGTTCTTGGCCGCGCAGCGCGCGTAGGCGCTGTTCCACATGTAATCTTCCCAATCCAGCGTGACTTGCGCGATTTTGTAGCCGCGCTTGGCCAGATAGTCGCGCACCGCTCGCCGCTTCTCCACCGTGTCGCCCTCATGCAGATACGGATACCGCAACCAGTGCCAGTCATTTCCCGGCTTACCTGGCCCGGGCTTCGCCAGCAGTTCCAGCGTCGGTTCGTCCTGCTCCAGATCGCGCTCGAACGCCTCGGCCGTGTTGGCCTCGAGATCAATGTGCGTATAGGTATGATTTCCAAACGGCTCTGCGGCCGCCCACAGCTTCAGCGCCTCCGCGCCATCCACGCTGCCTTCCAGTTTCTTCGCGTTGATGAATCCATACACCGGAGGCACGTGCCGCTTCTTCAGCACGGCAAGCGTGTCCCTCGTGATGTCGACTCGCGTCACGCCCGGCGGCAGCGCCCCATTCAGCGGCAAATCATCAATGGTGATTGCCAGCTTCTGCGCCGCGCCTAATCCCGTAAAAACCATGAGGAAAAGAAAAAGTACCGCAGCATTCGGCCACACCGGCGCCGAAAGAGAGGAGCGAGCCGTCCAGACGAGGTTTTTCATGGTGAAAGTGTACTCGAAGCAGCAAGCGTGCACCGCACCGTCCGACCAAAGGCCTTGTCCCGCGCGAATTTGGCGGATTATTCACAATTCGAAGGCGAACACAAAAACGTTATTCTTCTCATCGAATCTCAACCTGGAACGCGAGAAAGTGCGGACGAGCGGCCTCTGTGCGAAGGAGCGCGGAGGCAACTGCACCAAATGCTGGCACGGGCCTGTGGACTAGCTGCACTCGATTGAAAACACGCGAGTTGCAAGCGGCGATTTTTGATTGACGAAAAAATTAGAAGGAGTAGAACAGTAATCGTTCTTTGACAGCTTCTTAAGTTTTTCCGGTTGGTGCAGCGTCCGGGGCTCAAGCGAAGTCACCTTTCACATCGCAAGATGAAGAAGGAGGGCGAGCAAGGGTCTATAGCAAAGCGCTGGTCGAGGAGAACGGGAAGAAACGTCGAAGGCAGGATAGAGTTCCGAGGCGTCAGGCAGGTTTATCCAGTTGGCGGTAAGCCCGGAGCCCGAGCGAAGATCGCGCGCAGCGCCCCGCAAGGGAAGCAGCGAGAGCAGGTCGAGCAAGGGTCTAAAGCGAGCTACTGGCTGAGAGGAATGGGCCTGACATCACCTCGGAACTCTTATTGTTTGCAGTTCTCAGTTCTCGGTTTGCAGTTCTCAGTTTGCGGCTCTCAGCTTCGACTTCTGATCTCCCGCCCCCAGTTTCTGACCTCCTGATATTTTGCTTCTGACTGCCCGGCGAGTTGCTTCCGCTAACGTTTGTCGGGCTCCGCTCTCCGTTTAAGCAACTCCAAGCTGTGGGAGGCGTTCGCCTTTACTGAGAACTGAGAACTGAGAACTGAGAACTGCAAACTGAGAACTGCTATGGCTTTTTTCGCGAGACGATGACCCACACCGTGCCGCGGCCTTCGCAGAAGCGGCAGCGCTCCTGGCCCATTGACTTTCCTGCCCCGCGGCATTCCAGGCAGTTGGCGACGATGTGCAGTTCCTGCAGGGAAGCCTCCGGGAGCTTCGCGGGATCCTTGTACGTTTCGGCGTGATGGAAGTCACGCAGCCAGAAGACCAGCTTGCCTTCGAGGGTTTCGCGTTCTTTGACGCCGAGTTGCGCGGCGCGCTGCGGCCACCACTCGTGAATACAACCGTAGCAAACCAGTTCGCCGGCGTCGAAAAGGGCTCCGGGATCGGAGCGGCGATGAAACTTCTTGCACCAGGAGCAGGCGTTGACGCCGAGCAGGGCCAGGGCGTCCTTCAGGCGGTCAAGGTCGAGTGCGTGTCGGGCCAGGATCTCTTCGGGACTCGGGTTGGATTCTTCGGGCACTGTTTGGTGGTTTAAGGATACACAATCTGCGGGCGGAGAGTGACTTAGCTGGCTTCTAGTCGACGTGTTCGCCGACTTCGAAGCCTTCTTCGGCGTGGGGGAGGACGTCGCGTTCGGCGGCGACCCAGACGTAGAGGGTGGGCAGCAGGAAGATGCTCATGATCAGGGCGGCGATGAGGCCTCCAACGATGACGATGGCGAAGGGGCGCTGCGAATCGGAACCGATGGCGTGCGAGAGCGCGGCGGGGAGCAATCCTAACGTTGCCACCAGCATGGTCATCATGATGGGTCGGAGGCGAAGGACTGCGCCTTCGACGGCGGCGTCTTCCACAGTGAAGCGGCGGGCGCGGAGCTGGTTGATGTATTCGAGCATAATGACTCCGGTTTGCACGGACACGCCGAACAGGGCCAGGAAGCCGACGCCCGAGGAAACGCTGAAATTTGTTCCGGTGAACCAAAGGGCGAGCAGGCCGCCGATGGGCGCGATAGCAATGTTCGCCATGATCAGCAGCGCCCATTTGAAGGATTTGAACATGGTATAGAGCAGGATGAAGATGATGAGAATTGTGATGGGGAGCACGATGAGCAGGCGCGCGTTGGCCCTCTTCTGACTCTGATATTCGCCTTCCCAATAAAGGCTGTATCCGGTGGGCAACTTAACTTGTTCGTTTACTTTTTTGATGGCTTCTTCCACGGTGCTGCCGAGGTCGCGGCCGCGGACGCTGTATTTGATGGCGACGTAGCGGCGGTTGCCTTCGCGGTAGACTTCTGAGGCCTCGTCCGTGATCTTGATTTTGCAGAGTTGAGCCAGCGAGACACGTTCGCCGGAGGGAGACAGGAGACGAATGTTCTCGATGGCTTCTTTCGTATCCCGGTATTGCGGTAGATAGCGCAGCGTGAGATCGTAACGCTCCTCGCCTTTCAGGACCTGAGTGAGGGCGTTTCCGCCGACCGCGGTCTGGACTGCGTCCTGCACGTCGGTGACGTTGATCTGATAACGGGCAGCGGCATCGCGGTCGACAGTTACGTTCAAGTTGGGCTGGCCGAGTACGCGGAAAACTCCGAGATCTTCAATGCCGTTGATCTTGCTCATGATGCCTACGATCTCATCGCTCTTGGCTTCGAGGACTTTCAAATCGTCGCCGTAGATCTTGGTGGCCAGCGCGCCTTTCACTCCGCTGACGGCTTCTTCCATGTTGTCTTCGATGGGCTGAGAGAATCCCCAGACCACGCCGGGAATTTTGTCGAGCTCGCGCTGCATGGCGGCGATTAATTCGTCTTTGTTCTCGTGAAACACCGGGCGCCATTCTTCTTTCTGTTTGAGGTCCACGAAGAATTCGACGTTGAAAAATCCGGTGGTGTCAGTGCCGTCATCGGGGCGGCCGACCTGGCTGGTGCATTGCGGGACTTCGGGAAACGAGCAAAGCATGACTCGGGCCTGGTTCGCGACTCGGATGCCTTCGTCTGGCCCGGTGCTGGGGGCGAGCGTGCCGCGAACCCAGAGCGCGCCTTCATCCAGGTGCGGCAGAAATTCTGAGCCGATGGTGCCGCTGAAGGCGAGGTAATTTCCCACGGCCGCAAGAAGCAGGCAGACCCCCACGGTGACAGCGCGATGGCGAATGGCCCAGCGCACCGCGACGCGATAGCGCTCGATCAGGAACTGCATGACCGGGTTATGCCATTCTTTTGCTCCCCTGGCGAACGCGAAACTTGCCAGCACGGGCGCGATCAAGATGGAGAATATCAATGCGCCGAGCAAGGCGAAAGCCACGGTCCACGCCATGGGATGGAAGAGGCGACCTTCGACGCGCTGCAGGGTAAAGATCGGCAAGTAGGCGGTGATGATGATCGCGATTGCGTAGAAGACGGGACGCTGGACCTCGTGCGAGGCCTCGCTGATTTTTTCGCTGGGAGTTTTGGAATCGCCGTTATGGTAACCGAGGTGGCGAATAATGTTTTCGATCATGACCACCGCGCCGTCGACCACCATGCCAAAATCCAGCGCACCGAGGGACAGCAGATTGGCGGGGATGTGCCGCAAGTCCAGGCAGATGGAGGCGAACAACAGCGAAAACGGAATGGTGGCCGCGACGATGAGCGCGCCCCGCACATTGCCGAGGAACAGAAGCAGAATGAGCGATACCAGAATCATTCCTTCGGTCAGATTGTGAATTACGGTATGGCTGGTGAAGTGAACCAGTTCACTGCGATCGATGAAAGGAACGATCTTCACGCCCGGAGGCAAAATATGTTCGTTCAGTTCCTTCACTTTCTCGTGGATGCCTTGCAGGGCCGTGTCCGCCGCCGCGCCTTTCCGTAGCAGGACGATGCCGGAGACGACGTCGTCGTTGTCGACGATTTTTCCGTTCTCGCGGTGAATGGCACCGTTGGGACCGTAGGGACAAGCACTGCAAGCCCGCGCGAATTGGCCGAGGCGAATTTTCGGGCCCTGCGAAACCACGGCAATGTCCTTTACGCGGAGCGGCGTGCCGTTCTTGCTCAAGATGACCGTCTCCTCGATGTCGCGGACATGGTTGACCAGTCCCACGGAGCGCACGTTGATCTGTTGCAAACCTTCCTGGATGAAACTGCCGCCGGCGTTGACGTTGTTGTTGGCGAGTTGTTGCTCCACCTGCGCCAGGCTCAGGCCGTAAGCGACGAGTTTATTGGGGTCGACGCGGACCTGATATTCGCGAGTGGGACCGCCGAAGCTGGAAACGTCGACGATATCGGGTACGGCTTTGAAGTTCTTTTCGACGACCCAGTCTTCGAGGGACTTCAACTCCATTGCGTCATAGGCTGGGTTGGTGCTGTGCAGGGTGAAAAAATAAATCTGGCCGACAGGACTCCAGTCGGTGCCCATTTGCGGGTTGACGCCCGGCGGCAGAGTAACCTGGCTCAGGCGCTCGAGGACGCGTTCGCGGTTCCAGTCATTGTCGGATTCGTCGTCGAAAATCAATTTCAGGTCGGAGAGGCCGAACAGCGAGAAGGAACGCAGATGCACCACGTGAGGAATGCCGTTCATGACGACTTCGAGCGGAATCGTGATCTGCTGTTCGATTTGCTCGGCCGAAATTCCCGGCCACTGCGTGATGACTTCTACATAGTTGTCGGCTACATCGGGATAAGCTTCGATGGGCAGGCGTTCGAAAGAAACGATTCCGCCGGCGAAAAGGATCAACGCCAGCCCCAGAACGAGGAGGCGGTTGCTCAGCGCGAAATCGACGACGCGGCGAATCATTTATTTATTTACTCACCGTTATTTATTGTTCGCCCCTATTGTTCCGCACTTATTGCTCCACCGTGTTCTGCAGCGGCAGGGCGTTCGAGACCACGCGATCGCCGGGCTTGAGGCCGGAGACGATCTCCTGCATGTTGCCGGGAAGCATGCTTCCCGTTTGCACTTCGAGACGCTTGAAGTGGAACGGAGTGACAGGCGCATAAACCCATTCCCGATCATGCAGGTGGAGAATTGCGGTTGCTGGAATCGCCGCGCGGGTTTCTGTTTGTTTGCCGTAGAACGTGGCGGTCACGAACATGCCCACGCGCATCATTCCGGGGTTCGCGACTTCGAGGCGAACCTTGGCGGTGCGGATGTTGGGATCGAGAGTGGGCAAAATATTATCGATATGTCCCTTGAGTACCTGATTGGGATAGGCGCTCAAATGAATGTCGGCGAAGTCACCGGGGCGCACGGCGTCGAGATCGTTTTCGTAAACGTCGCAGATGATCCAGACGTAGGACAAATCGGAAATGGTGAAGGGATTGGGAGCGCCCAGTCCCTGGACTCCGGAGGCGTTGGTGACCTGCTGATCGGTGATGACGCCGGAGATGGGCGCAACGATGTCGACAATTCCAGATGGGTGGTCTTTGTCGATGCCGAGAAGTTTCAGTTGTTCGGTGGCGGCGGTCAGGTCGGTCTTGGCGTCTGTTTCCGAGCCTTCCGCTTGTTCGAGGGCGCTCTTTGCGGTGGCTCCCTTGTCGAACAGAATCTGGGCGCGCTCAAGTTGCAACCGAGCCAGGCGCTCGTCATTCGCGGCTTTCAGATAAGTCTGGTAGGCGCCAGAGACGTCGGCGCTTTGTACCCGCAGCAATAATTGCCCTTTCTTTACGGTGTCGCCGAGCCTGGCCTTGAGTTCCACGACCCGGCCGGCAGCGATCGAGATTACCGGCACTGCCCTCGCGATATCTGGCTGCACCACGCCGGTCACGTTCAGGGCGGGCGCGGCTTTGTGCTCGACTGCGGTTGCCAGGGGAAACTCCGCTGGGTTTTTTACCATGAAATTGTTGGCGTCCATGTCCGGCTCGACCGACACTGCTGGAGGCGCTTCGGCCTTCGGGTCCGCCGTGCCTCGGTTGCAGGCGACAAGCAGAGACGCTCCCGAGAATGAAACCGCCAGCAACAGCAAGCGCAGAAATAATTGGTCTTTCACTGGATAGCCTCCCGCCCCACGGCCAGATTTAATTGCGCGGCCGCCGCTAAATACGATCCGATGAGATTTGCGTAGTTCAATTGCACGCTGCGGTAATCGCTCTCCGCATTCAAGAAGTCGAGGAGAGAAGCTCCGCCGTGCTGGTAGGCAAAAAAAACCGTCTCGCGCACCCGCACCGCCTGTTCGAGATATTTTTCTTTGTAGGGGCGCAGAAGAATCAGGCTGCTGTTGAGCGTGGCGTAAGCGGAATCGACGTCGTTGAAGACCTGGGCTTCAGTGGCCGCGCGCAATTTTTCATTTCGTGTAATGTCGATTTGAGTGCGCAGTTTCTCGCCCTGATTGCGGTCGAAGATGCGCAGCGGAATATTTACGCCCACTCCGAAGTAGGCATCAATGGGCGGGTTTCGCCCCACGTCGAAGATAAGCGTTGGATCGGTGGAACCATTGGCGACGGCGAGCTTGTGGTCGGTCTCGGCTTTGTCGACGGCCTGGACCGCGGCACGGAGATCGGGACGGGTATCGAGCGCGATGCGGCGGTAATCATCCTGCGTTTGAATCCGACCGGAGAAGTCGAAAACTCCGACCGCATCCATTTTTTCGACCGGCGTGCGGTCGTTGAGGAGCATGAGGAGCTGGATTTTTGCCGTGCGAAGATTTACTTCGGCAGTTTGCAGATCAGATTCATACTGCACGCGCTGCAATTCCAGACGGTCGAGGTCGATGTGGGCAATGTCTCCGGCCTGGAAACGGTCGCGGCTGATCTGAAGAACGTGGTCGTAGTACTCGAGATTGTCTATGGCCAGCTGCCGCACGGCTTTGGCCTGCAGGATTTGCACGAAGGCGCTGCGCAGGGTGAAGAGCAAGTTCCGCTCCAGGTCAGACTGTTGCGAGGCGCCGATCGCGGTGGCTCTTTTCGCGCTCTCGGTGCGCAACTCGCGTTTGTGCGCTCGCTCGTGCAGGTAGGTGAACGTCCCGGTGGTCAGTAGATAAGCGAAGGGGCCGTGGGAGGACCCGCCGTTGAAGGGGTCAATCTGATCGGCGTTGAGTTGCAGGTTCGGGTTGGGCCGAAAATGCGCCGTGATTTCTTCGGCTTTCAGTTCATCGATGTTGAGCTGGCCAGCGAGCAGCGTGGGGTTATCCGCTTCGAAACGGTCTTTCACTTGATCCCAAGTCCAGCTTTGGACGGGCTGCGGCCCCGGCGGCGGAGTTGGCTGTTGCGCGAACGAGGCTGCGGCAACTCCCAGCGCCAGAAGCGGGAGCAGCCATATACCTCGATTGGTTTTTCTGCGCATTCCCGAACTCCGTTTGCCCTAAACCGCGTTGACCCTAAACTGCGTTGAACCTGAACTCGACGGCGTTGAGATGAGGCTGTAGGTCCGTTGATTCTCTCAACTTCCTTCTTCAGGAATAGCCCGCCGTTTATGGACGGGACCTCCACGAGTATGTCGGACCGCTCGTAAGAATTTCGTAAAAATGGGGGAAGTCGCCGTCGATTCTTGCATGCGACGGATCGGCGATCCAGCGAAACATATTTAGCAAACTACGCGAGGAGGGAGCAGGGCGGAGCTCGGCTGGCGCGGAGAACGACGGGAGCAGCAGGCTCCGATTGCGGCGCGGAAAAAGATTTGTGCCGGCCCTCGCCGAGCAGCGCAAACGAGGCCGTGGCTGCGACTACCGCGGGCAGAGTCTGCCACCGGCTGTGCCAAACGGAAGTCTTTTCCCCTGCCGCCTGGCGCGCACTGCGCTTGCCGGGCGAGGATTCTTCCATCTCGGTGCGCATCACGTGCAGGTCGTCGGTGGCTGAAATTACCGGAAAAAGTAGAACCAGCAAACACGCCAAAGCCAGCAAGCACTGCAGAGAACGGAGTTTGCCCGGGGCTCGCGTGCGGAAGCTGCGCCGCCACAGCCAGTAGGCCGGGAGCGCGAGCAACAGCCACGTAAGGTTCAGCAGCAGTTCCATCCGCAATAAGTTTTGCAGAAACTTGGACGGGAAGTCAATGTGACTGCGGTACTCGAGGGCAGGCTACGGCCCAACCGTGACTCGGAGGCGGTGCGGTGCCTGCAGGGGCTGGCGGTAGATGCGGTTCTTGGACGCTACCTCGCCCACCACGTCCACATGAACCAGGTAAGCCCCGAAGGGCAAGGTCTCGCCGAAGGGAAGCTCCATGCCAGTGGTTGCGTGAGGCAAGGGAAAATGCTGATAGCCGATTGCGGTGGCGCGTCCGTTCTCGGCGATGGCGTACACGACGAAGGTTAAATCGACGTCGTCGACGGTGGTATTTGCGACTTCGACGCTGCCTTCAATGCGGTTTCCATTTACGTGGGCGGGCGCTTTCCAGACGAGCGTGAGAGCTTCGATCACGCGCAGGACGAATTCTTTCTGCACGGCTCGCTGCCGGCCGTTGTCGGTTACAGAGATCGCAAAACGATATTCGCCAGCGCGGGTGGGCTCACCATGAAGCAGTCCGTTGTCCTCGAGTTGGAGTCCGGGGGGTAAAACACCTCTCTGCAGACGCCAATGCAGAACGGAGCCTCCGCCCTGCGTGTTGAACAGGAAGGAATAGCGCGAGTGAGGGTAAGTGTCGGGCAACGCTGAATTGTTCTTGATGGCCAGGCTGTTATCGTTTAGCGCTTCAGCCCCTGCCGAAGCTGTGCTTGCCTGTTGCCCTGCCGGATTTGCGCTCGCGGGATTCACCTGGCACACCATGTTCGGGAACACCAGGGTTTCGCTTACTGCGGCAAACGAGCACAACACAGCGAACAGACACGCCGGACGCAACAATTTTGACTGGAAGCTCGACACTTTCTAAGCCTACTCCTTTCCACTCACGAACCGGTCGACGATGCGGAGAAACATGCCCGTGTCGTCCACAAATGTCATGTGTCCCGCTTTGGGCAGAACCACCAGCTTCGATCCGGCAATCTTGGCGTGCATAGCCTCGGAAAGCGGCGGGGCGCACTCGTCGTGGTCTCCCACGAGGATCAGCGTCGGCACTTGGATGCTCGAAAGGCGGCTCGTGTACTCCACAGACTTTAAATTTCCGTCCACAATGTATTCCCCGTGCGAGCCCCACATTTCGCGATACAGATCCCAACTCATATTTCCGGCGGCGATGGGATCGTAGTTAGGGTCGGGGCGATTTTGGTACAGGTAGGGGAAGTATCCTTCGCCCCAGGCGGCGACCATGTAATCGTTGGTATAGCGATTCTTTTCATAGTCATGGCCGTGGCCGAACAAGCCGTCCGCCTCCATCTTGTTGATGCGATCGCGCAGCTCGGTGGGCATTTTCTCTTTCATCTGAACAAACACGCGGTTCAACTCTTTGGTGCTCGACCAGGTGCTGGCCAGGATCAAGTGCGACAGGTTTTTCTGATATTTCAGGGCATAGGCCTGGGCAAGCGCTCCACCGTAAGAATGCCCGAGCAGGGAAATCTTGCCGAGATTCAGCCCACGGCGAACGGCTTCGACATCTTCCACCATGTTTTCGATGGTGTATTTCGAGGCGTCTTCGAGTTTCTGCGACCGGCCGGAGCCGCGCTCGTCAATAAACACCAGCTCATTGTGCCGGGCCAGCGGCAACAGATAGGGCAAGAAATAATCGTGAGACGCGCCGGGACCGCCATGGACGATCAGCAGCGGTTTGCCGCGGCCCAGGGTGTAGTAGTAGATCATGACGCCGTTGCCGTCGACGAAGCCCTCGTGCGCGGGATAGACGCTGGGTACGGGCTCGGCAACTGGCTTAGCAGCGGGGTGTGCTGTCTTGGAAGCCTGCGCGAAGCTTCCGGAGCCGGAAAGAAGCACGGCCAGCAGGGCAAGAATGTAAAGAAATGTAGAGCCGAGCGAAGTTTGGCCGAGCGAAGTTCGGCGGAGTGAAGTTTGGCGAAGCGAATACAGGCGTGGCGAAAACTCACAGGTTTTCATGTGCGCCATGCTAATCCCTGGAGCGGCAACGGGACAACGGTGAGGACGTCCGGTTTTCTGGAGGCTGGCGATCGGGGCGCGGCGGAATTCTTCCTGTTTTGGTTTTTATTTTCAGAGAGCGCTACTTATTCTTAAGTCTCGGGTTTACCGCAGAGGAATTCACCTGTGCTAGCCTGTGAACAAGTGTCTCCAAAATTTTCGAGCTGGAATCTCTTAGGGGGTAAGTATGTCATTACGAAATCGGTTTGTCCTAATGTCTGTTCTGGCCACGCTGGCGGTGTTGATGGGTTGCAGCGGTACGAATAAAGCGACGCCTCCTCCGACTGGAGGATTCAGCGATACGAATTTGAGCGGCACCTATGTTTTTTCGACTTCTGGCGCGGACGTCGACGGGGATTTCCTGACCATGGTGGGTACTTTCACCGCCTGCGGTTGCGTGGGTGGCACAATCAGTGCCGGCAGCGTGGTGATGAACGATCCAGCCCTCGGCCTAGTGGCTCCCGTGCCCCCGCTGACGATCACCGGAGGCAGCTATACGGTTGGCGTGGATGGGCGTGGTACCGCCACACTTACTACCAACCCTGCCAGTGCGTTTGGAACCCCGACGATTGTCCTGGATTTCGTGCTGACTTCCAGTCAGGGCGGCCTGGTCACTGAGTTCGACAACAACGGCAGCGGCAGCGGTACGCTTGACTTGCAGAGTAGCGTCACGCAGGCCCAGCTAGCCGCCGGGACCGGGACATTTGTTTTTAATCTGGCGGGAGTCAGCTCATCATTGGGAGCCCCCGAGGCCACGGCCGGTTCGGTGACGCTCGATGCGTCGGGCAATGCCACGGGCGTTCAGGATATCAACAGCGATGCCGCCTCCAATCCCCCCACTGCGCCTCTGTCTATTACTTCGCCGTCTACTGTTCTGGTCGGAACGTCACCCGGTACGGCAACGCTCGTTACGAGCAGTGGGACACTGAGTTTTGCTGTTTATGCGATCAGTGCCACGCACTTGAAATTCATCGAGACAGATGTAGCCCCCGTGCTTGCAGGCGACGTCTTCTCCCAGAGCGCTAACACGTTTCCGTCTGGCCCGTTGGCATTCACCATGGCCGGCCTTGACCTCAACCCTGCAAACGAGGGTCCGCTTGTCGTGGGAGGAATGATGAATTCCAGCGGCACAGCCATCAGCGCTGGCGTTGAGGACTACAACGACAACTTTATACCCAACATCACGTCGAGTTCCCCGATTACTCCCCCGCTCGCATTCACCGGTCAAGTTGCTCCCACGGCTGGCCGTTTCCTTCTCACGCTGAACACTTTTGAGAACGGCGCTGACGGCGCCGCCGGCACCTTCACGTTTGCGGCCTATCCTTCGACCGGTGGTGGCACGCAGTTGCTTGAAGTTGACGGGGCGGGAATCACCGGCGGCGTGGCGTACCCGCAGGGCAGCACTTCCTTCGCTTCCGGGCAGGGCTACGGATTGAACCTTACCGGCACCAACGGCGCCGAAGTCGACGACATCGCCGAATTCACCTACAGCACCACTAATACCAGCACGCCACTCTCTGGCTTGATTGACGTAAACAATGGAGCGCCGACCCTCCCTCAGAACTTCAGCGGCTCGTACGCGGCGGATACCACCAATCTCGGCCGCGGGTTAATTACGACTATCACCGGCGGGGTCAACCTGGTTTCGTACACGGTCGACAGCACGAACAGCATCTTCATTGAAATTGACCCGTACCAGGTCGCGCTGGGTTCGATCGGACAACAAGCTTCTGAGTCTCAGGGAGCGATCGCGACCCGCATGGCTTCGCTACGGCCAAGAGCGGCTGCCCGAGCGGCCTGGAAAAAGAAGCCGACGGCGGTTGGCCAGGGCCGGTAAGGCGCCGTAAGGCTCGCATTGTTTTGAAGCGTCTTGAAGGGGCACAGGCTACGCCTGTGCCCCTTGTTATTTGCAGTTCGCATAATCGGTTTCCATCAGGTCGCTGAAAGACTCTCCGTGCAAAAAGAAATACGACCACCGGCGCTGAAGCGCCGCTCTTCCACGGTACCGCTCAGGCGGGTCAGTTCTCGGAGACTTCGATCTTCGTCGCGGGGGCGATTCCGGCTCCGGCCTTTTTTCTCGACGCGATTGACGCGACGATCCGATAGGTCAGCAGGACGAGCAGTACGAACGCGTAGCGCAGGGGCGACCGCAAATCGGCCTTGACCAGCCAGATGTAGTGAATGACTCCAGCGGCGGCGCTGAGGTAGATGAGGCGGTGCAGAGCTTGCCAGCGCTTGCCGCCGAGGCGGCGAATCCAGCCTTTGGTCGAGGTCAGGGCGAGAGGAATCATCAGCACGAAACCAGCGAGGCCGGCGGTGATGAAGCGGCGTTTGGCGATGTCGGCGAGCATTTCGTGCAGGTCGAAAAACTTGTCGAGCCAGACATAGGTGGTGAGGTGCAGGCATCCGTAGAAAAACGCAAACAGGCCGAACATGCGGCGCAGGTCAATCAACCAGTATTGCCGCGTGAGCTTGCGCAGCGGGGTGACGGAGAGCGTGATCAGCAGGAAAACGAGCGTACAAGTGCCGGTGGAGTGAGTGATGGCCTCGATGGGATTCGCTCCCAGTTCAGCGTGGAAGCCGCGCCAGGCAAGGTTCGCCAGCGGCGCCAGGCAGGCGAGGAAGATTACGGGCTTGAAGTAGCGTAACAAGTTGCTGGCAACTGCCTTAGAAATTCTTCTTCAGGTCCATGCCGCTGTACAGGCTTGCCACCTGGTCGCCGTAGCCGTTGAACATCAATGTTGGGCGCTTGAAGAATTCTCCCAGGCGGCGTTCTTTGGCCTGGCTCCAGCGGGGATGATCCACGTTTGGATTCACGTTGGAATAAAATCCGTATTCGCTGGGCGCGGAGATGTTCCAGGTATTCAGCGGCTGCTTGTCAGTGAAGCGGATGCGTACGATGGCCTTGGCGCTCTTGAAGCCGTATTTCCAGGGCAGGACCATGCGCAACGGCGCGCCGTCCTGATTCGGAAGGTCCTCGCCGTACATGCCGAAGCACAGCAGGGCGAGCGGGTGCATGGCTTCATCCATGCGCAGGCCCTCCACGTAAGGCCAGTCGAGCACGGCGCGGCGCTGCCCCGGCATCTGGTTGGGGTCGAGCAGGGTGGTGAACTCCACGAACTTCGCTTTGCTCTGTGGGTTGACGCGCTTGATGAGTTCGCTCAGAGAAAATCCCACCCAGGGGACGACGATGGACCAGCCTTCCACGCAGCGATGCCGGTAAATGCGTTCTTCGGGCGGAGCCATTTTGATGATGGTGTCCACGTCGAGTTCCTGCTTTTTGTCGACCAGCCCATCGATCTTTACTTTCCACGGCCGGGTGCGGAAATTCTTTGCCAGATCGGCCGGTTCTTCTTTCTGCGTGGAAAACTCGTAGTAGTTGTTGTAGTGAGTAACGTCCTTTTCGGGGGTGATCGTTTCCGTGGTGCTGAACGGGCTTTTCTTGATGCCATCAATCTTGTTGCCGGCTTGCGCCACGGTCGTGGGATTGATGAGTCGCCGCAGACCCGTGCTGGCTGCGATTGCGGCACCCGCCACCGCCGCGCCGGCAAGAAACTTGCGCCGGTTCAGGTAAAGACTCCGGGACGTGATTTCCGACGAACGAATGTCTGACGCTTTCTTGATCAGCATTAGAACCTCTGTCTTACGGTACGCGATTCCGGCCCGGGCGGATTTCGACACGGTAATTTCTTTGTCTATTATCAATACCTTCAACCAAATAAGACGCTGAGAGCGGAGAAAAGTTGCAAAGATGAGAGTTTCCACACCCGCAGAACCGTCCCATTCTGAGAACTGAGAACTGAGAACTGAGAACTAGAGCCAGAAGCCTAGCCCAACACTTCCCGCACCTTCCGCGAGAGGCTTTGCAGGGTGAATGGTTTTTGGAGAAATGCCTTGCCGCTCTCGATCGCGCCTTCGCTCACGATGGTGTCTTCTGTGTATCCGGAAAGATAGAGTACCTTGACTTGGGGGCGCGCGGCGACGAGCTGGTCGGCAAGTTCGCGGCCGCTCATGCCAGGCATGACCACATCGGTGATGATCAAGTCAATCGTTCCTGTATGAGACGTGGCAACCGCTAAGCCGGACTGTCCGTTTTCCGCTTCCAGAACGTGGTAGCCCTTGCTGACGAGAGTTTCCCGCACCAGTTGTCGGACTGACTCCTCGTCCTCGACCAGCAGCACAGTCTCGGAGCCGCCGGCGGCAGTGCGTGAGGCGGGCGCGGCTCCATGGGCTTCGGCAGCCTCCTCGCCGCGTGGCAGGTAGATGTTGAAGGTAGTTCCCCGGCCGATTTCGCTGTGCACCATCACATAGCCTCCGCTCTGCTTGACGATTCCGTAAACGGTGGAGAGTCCAAGCCCGGTGCCTTTGCCTTTTTCCTTAGTGGTGAAGAACGGTTCGAAAATGCGCGACTGCGTTTCCCGGTCCATGCCGGCGCCATTGTCGCCGACCGAGAGCAAAACATAGTGGCCAGGATGAATGAAGGTCTGTTCGCCGCGATAGGCGTCGTCAAGCGTGATATTGCGAGTCTGGATCACGATCTGACCGCCGCCGGGCATGGCGTCCTTGGAATTGACGACCAGGTTCATGAGCACCTGTTCGAGTTGCCCGGCGTCGGCCCGGGTGCAGCCCGCGTCCGGCGCGAGGTGGGTCACGAGATCGATATTTTCGCCGATCAAGGGCCGGAGCAGACGCTCCATGTCCTGCACTACGGCGTTCACGTCCACGATCTTGAGCTCGAGCATTTGCTTGCGGCTGAACGCCAGCAATTGCCGGGTAAGAGTGGTGGCACGATCGGAGGCCAGCTGAATGGCGCGAGCTTTCTCGTGGAGCGGGTGATCAAGATCCAGCTTCCCGAGTATCACCTCGGTATAGCCGCTGATCACCATCAGCAGGTTGTTGAAATCGTGAGCGACGCCGCCGGCGAGGCGCCCGACGGCTTCCATTTTCTGCGCCTGGCGGAATTGATCTTCGAGAAGGCGGCGTTCGGTGACGTCTTCGGCGATGGCTTCGAGCACATCCGCGGGTTCATCGGCATTGCTGACGGCGCGGCCGCTGATGCGGACGGTGATGGGGCTTGCGTTTTTCCGCTTCCACTTCACTTCGATTCCGTCCATCCTGCCGACTCGCCGGAATTCGTCGATCAGCCGCGTGTGTTCTTCGGGGTGCATGAACACATCTTTCTGTGGATCGAGCGCCAGCAACTCTTCGGGAGACTCGTACCCCAGCATGGCGATAAGCGCCGGGTTCACATCCAGAAACTTTCCCTCCAGGGTGGCGCGGTAAATGCCGTACACCGAACTCTGCACCAGCGAGCGGTAGCGCCACTCCGAGCGGCGCAATGCCTGCTCGTTCCGCTTGTGCTCCACGGCGCTGGCTACCTGCTGCGAAACGAACCTCAGGATTTCCTTGTCCCTTTCGGTGAAGCGGACATTTTTTGAATAGGTTTGCACCACGACCGCGCCGAAGCTGTGTTCCCCCACTTTTAGCGGAACCCCCATCCAATCCAGCGATCGAGCGCCGGTGCGCTCGACTTCTCCCTGTTCCTCCAGTTTCTGGAGCACCTCGGGAGTAGCCAGCAGCGATTCGCCAGTCCGCAAAACGTATTCGGTCAACCCTCTGTTCCTCTTCCGCGATTTGGGTGCGGCATCGCGCTCGTCAACAAAATAAGGGAAGCTGAGTACGTCAGTAGACGGATCGTAGAGAGCAATATAGAGATTGCGCGCGTACATCAATTCGCCCACGATGCTGTGGACGGCTGCGAAAAATTGCTGCAGATCGTGCGCCGTGTTACTGATGTTGGCCACGCGATACAGAGCCGAGTTCAAGGCCTCCGCCTGCTTGCGCCTCGAGATGTCACGGAAAATCGTGTGCACGGCTGTGGTTTTGCCGTCGACGACCGTGGGAGCGCTGGAGACCGCAACGTCGAACACGGCGCCATCCTTGGTCCGGCGCTGGGTGTCGATAGTGATCTTCTCGCCGCGTTCCAGGCATTCGGCGATCCAGCGAATTTCCGCCTGCCGTTCCGGGGGCACGATCAAGGGTTGCAGAGTACAGCCGAGCACTTCGTCGACCCGATATCCAAACATGCGCAGGAAAGCGTCATTGACGCAAAGCACTCCCGAATCGATGGACTCAATCGCCAGAGCGTCCGGCACATTCTGAAACAGGCGTTCGAGGTGATTCAGGCGGCCCTGGTCGATCTGGCTGTCGGCCTCGCTCCAGGAAAGCTGCGACAGAACAGAGGTGCGTTCGACCTTGTTTCCTGAGCTTTCCGGCGACAGAAATGCGGGGGCCGCGCCGCTTTCCAGCGCTTTTTTCAAACGCTCGACGCGCGCGAGTTCCTCGGATCGTGATCGGGTGACACGTTCCCCCACGCGGGACTCCCCCTCTTTACTTGCTGGCGTGCTCTCGGGAATGGTAAAGCGCTGGGGTACTGACGAGGAAGTTACGGGAGTAATCCGGAGTCAGCTGTCTAGGAGGTCGGAAATCCAGTACCGTGTTATGTCTGCGGGGTTTACGCTTTGGTGGCTAGCATCTGGCAGACGCGGCGGATGGTGTCGCGCTGGTTCTCGTTCAGTGTCAGAAACTCGAAGCCGTAATGCAGACCCTGGCCGTAACGCACAATGGCCCGCACCTTGAGAGGATAAGGGCTGAGCGGCAAAGGAATTTCGAGGGTCACGATTTCGCCCGACTCGAGATTGCCGGTGAGGGTCGCGCCGATGCCGTCCTGGCCAAGTTCGGTGGAGCGTCCCCAGCAGCTGCGGAATTCTCCCGCCTGGAACATTTTTACCTGCATGCGCAAATCGATGGCGAACCTGGGATAGCGACGCGTGTAGCCAGGCGTCTTGGCGCCGGGTGCATCCGTCGTCTTGGTTTTCGCGCGGGCTGTCATTGCATGCGCCTGTTTTTCTTTTCCACCGGACGCGCTTTAAAGCCGTCTAGTTCCCGTGCAGCAAATATCCTGGCTCCAGCGGCAGTTTGCCGGCAATCTTAACCACCGCGACGCCGCTGTTGATGGAATATACGTCCACCACTCCCACCGCTCCCGGTATTGACGCGACCTTGTTGACCAGCTCTTCGTCGGAATCAACCACCATAATCGCGGGATGCCCCATGCGTCCGTGATTGGCGGAGGCAATCAAATCCCGCACTCCGCTCTCGGGCATCTCATAGATTTTTTCCAGAAGTATCTTGGTTTCCGGCGCCGAGGTGTTGCGCATGATGAAAGTGACGGGCTTGCCGTCGGGCCAGCGATTGGTTTGTCCCTTGCAAACCTTCACCAGATCCACGAGCGTCAGCGTGTTAATTGTGTTTGCCTTGTTTGAGACGAAGGCGAGATCTCGCGCCGCAGCCAGCGAAACACTGGCCAGCAAAAAAAGAGAAACGATCATTGCGCGACGATAGAACAATTTCTTCCCCTCACCGGCCACACCAGGCCTTCTGACGATTCTCCTGCAATTTCTTCAACGACTCAACGGCAACGAAGGCCATGTACCTTCGGCTGGACTCCATTTTTAGAGGGGAGGGAATCGATCCGGCTAAACTCGCACGCTTTTTCCGTCACGGGTTACTGGGCGTGCCCCTTTTCGTGCTGGCTTTTCCTTGAAGGCGGCGCCGCTGAAGCACCAGTACCCCGCCGCGGTTCCTCCGGCAAACACAGACCAAACCGCCGTCTGCGCCCAGCCAGCGTAGTTTTCCAATCCGGTATTTGCCAGATCCCAAAACGTGAGCGGCCACACGATGATCACGTAAACCCCAACCACCGCCAGCACTAGCGTGAAACCCACGAACACCGCGGCCACTCCTGCGGACAAACTTTCAAAGACCAGCATCGCCCAATGCTGGTCAGTGGAATTGCCCTGCGAATTTTGCGCACGCGGTCTTTGGACGAGCGGCGACATGAGCCTCCTGGCTTGGGCGGCTGCTCCGGCGTGGTTTTGCCAGAGCACTATCTTCCAGCCTAGAGGATAGAATTCGCTGAGGAATGCTCCAAGTTACTTTCGACACTCTGCGCAAACGAAGTGCTTGATCTTAGTCGGCGCAGCGCTTCCAGCGCTGCGATAGAACAGTATTGGTTTGAGCGCGGCTTCCGGCCGCCGAGATCTGCTCGGAGTGGCCACTCAAACGGCGGCTCACCCGTTACGCGGATGCAGCTTGGCGAGCCGGCGGGCGGCTTCGTCTAAAGTTTCCGGCTTCTTGCAGAATGCGAACCGCACCTGCCGCGCTCCATCGCGCGGATCGCGATAGAAACTTGAACCGGGCACGGCCGCGACTCCGACTTCTTTGACCAGGTGTTTGGTGAACGCGATGTCATCGGCGAATCCGAACGCGCTGATATCGGTCATCACGTAATACGCACCGCGCGGTTGAAAGCAGCGAAACCCCGCGGCAGTCAGGGCGGGCACGAGATGATCGCGGCGCTTGCGGTATCCCTCGGCCAGCCTTGTGTAGTACTCCGGCGGCAGGCTCAAAGCTGTCGCGCCCGCCTCCTGCAAGGGAGCTGGCGCGCCCACCGTCAGAAAATCGTGCACTTTGCGGATTGCGTTCGTGATCTTTTCCGGCGCGACCGCCCAGCCCACGCGCCATCCCGTGACGCTATAAGTCTTCGACATTCCGTTGATGGTGACGGTGCGGTCGCGCATGCCTTCGAGTGACGCCATCGAAATGTGTTCGGTGCCGTCATAGAGAATATGCTCGTAAATTTCGTCGGTGATCGCGAGCACGTCGAACTCCACGCACAAATCACGAATCAGTTCGAGCTCGGCGCGCGTGAATACTTTTCCCGTAGGGTTGTTGGGTGTATTGAGAATGATGGCTTTAGTATGACGGTCGAATGCCTGGCGCAATTCCTTCTCGTCGAAAGTCCACTCGCCGGACGCACCCGTTGGAGGGTGCAGCTTAACGAACTTTGGTTTGGCTCCGCTCAACACCGAGTCCGGACCATAATTTTCGTAGAACGGCTCGAAGATGACGACTTCATCCCCTGCATTGCACACCGCGAGCAAAGTGGAAATCATCGCCTCGGTCGAGCCGCAACACACCGTGATGTCTTTTTCGGGATCGACGGAAATGCCTTGCCAGACGCCCATCTGCCGCGCAATCGCATTGCGCAGATTCTTGGCGCCCCAGGTAATGGCATATTGGTTGACGTCGGCCGCAACGGCTTGCTGCGCAGCCTGTTTGATTTCCGCGGGAGCCGGAAAGTCGGGAAACCCCTGCGCCAGATTGACCGCGCCATAGAGCATGGCCTGCCGCGTCATCTCGCGAATCACCGACTCGGTAAAGTGCTCAACCTTGTCGCTGAGAAAATGCTTCGATTGCGTTGAGGTAATCTCCGCCATAAACGCGCCATCCCCAAGCTACTTCTTCACCACAATCCCCAACTCCCGCAATTGCTTTTCACCTACCGGCGTTGGCGCGTCCACCATCAGATCGACGGCTCGCGCCGTCTTGGGGAAGGGGATCACCTCGCGCAGACTTTCCGCACCCGCCAGGATCATCACGATGCGGTCGAGGCCAAGCGCGATCCCGCCATGCGGAGGCGTGCCATATTCCAGCGCCTCCAGAAAGAATCCGAAGCGCGCTCGCGCTTCTTCTTCGGTCATGCCCAGGGCGCGGAAGATTCGGCTCTGCACATCCTGGCGGTGAATACGAATCGACCCCGATCCCAGCTCCGTGCCATTCAGCACGACGTCATAAGCCAGCGCCCGTACCGCACTCAACTCCGACTGCGGATCGTGCAACGACTCCACGCCCGCCTCCAGCTTGGGCATGTCCTCTTCATGCGGTGAGGTAAAGGGATGATGCGCCGCCATCCAGCTCTTCTCGCCCTCGTCCCACTCGAACATGGGAAAATTCGTGACCCACAAGAAACGAAAATCCTTCTCCGGATCGCCAGTCTTCTTGAAGATGCCGTGCCGATCCGCATACTTCTGAGCCAGCGCCAGTCGCAACAGGCCAGCCGACGCGTAAATCGCCAGTTCCTGCGGCGTGACCTTGCGATGCGTTGGAAGGGCCGTCTGTTCTCCAGTTTGCGCCGATCCGGCGACTATCACGATGAGATCGCCGGCCTCGACCGCAGCTTTCCCGGAAATTTTCGCCGCCGCTTCCGGAAAGTTCTTTTCGATTCGCTTGAAGTCCTCAAGCACCTTCGCCCCGCCCTTGGAAATAAACAGAGGCTTGATGGCGTCGCGCTCCGCGCGCGAAAGCTCGCCCACCTTTGGAATGCGAATTGCGACAACAGGCAGATTCGTGTTCAACGCGAGCTGCTGCAAATTGTCCGCTGTGAAACATTCCTTCACGTCGACGAACGCCGGGAGCCGCAAATCCGGCTTGTCGATGCCATAAAGACGAATCGCTTCGTCGTAATCCATCCGCGCAAACGGCGTCTTGATCGCCGATCCCGCTGCGGCGAATGCCGCCGTCAAAAACCCTTCCACCACTTCCCACACTCGCTCGGGCTGCGGATACGACATCTCCAAATCGATCTGCGTAAACTCAGGCTGGCGGTCGGCGCGCAGGTCTTCGTCGCGGAAACAGCGTACGATCTGGAAATATTTATCAAACCCCGAAATCATCAGGATCTGTTTGAAAAGCTGCGGCGATTGCGGCAGAGCATAAAACGTCCCCGGCTGCACGCGGCTTGGCACCAGGTAATCGCGCGCTCCTTCCGGCGTGGACCGCGTCATGAAGGGCGTTTCGATTTCAAAGAATCCCTGGCCGGAAAGATAATCGCGAATCGCCTTCGCCACCTTATGCCGCAGTTCGATGTTGAACTGCATCACGTCGCGCCGCAGATCGATGTAGCGATATTTCAGGCGCGTTTCTTCATTCGTCAGCGCCGTGTCCGAGGGCAAGAATGGCGGCAGCTTCGACTCGTTGAGAATGCGCAACTCCTCCGCCACCAGCTCCACTTCGCCGGTCGCCATATTTTTGTTCACCGTGTTGGCGTCGCGCAGCTTCACCGTGCCGGTCACGGCAATCACGTACTCGTTACGCAGCGCTGCCGCCTTTTCGTGGATGGCGGCATCGCGCTCGGCGTTGACCACAACCTGGGTCACGCCGCTGCGGTCGCGCAGATCAATAAAAAGCAGGTTGCCGTGATCCCGCCGCCGGTTGACCCAGCCCATGAGCACGGCTTTTTTTCCAGCGTCGGAGGCGCGCAGCGCTCCGCACATGTGCGTTCGTCGTAGATCGCCTAGATAATCGAGCAAGCTGTGTCCTTACGGTGAAAGTGCGGATGGTCCGCCGAATCCTTGATTATAAACGCAGGAGAGCCGACCGGGATTGCGGGATGGTGGATCAAGTCCATGACTTTCACCACAAAGGACACGAAGTATCACGAAGGAATGTCGTGGTAAGGTTTCCTTCGTGATACTTCGTGTCCTTCGTGGTCATAAGGTTTGTTTTATGCTGCTCAATCTGACCGCCCGCCCGCCCGCAGAACTGTTAGCATGATGCACTCGTTGTGACTGGAGCTTGCGTCTTGAATCCACCGACTATCGTTAGTTCGCTGATCATCTTTAATTTTGATCCAGTCGCGATTTTCACGCCGCTGACGATCTTCGGCTTAGTCGCAGTGATCGCGATGGTGGTCTGCTATGCCTGTGAGAGCCGGTCGCCGGGATTCATTTTGGCGTTTGCGGGAGCCTGCGTGCTGGGGTCGATTTACGGGTTCCTGCAGGGCGCGTGGCCGTTTGGCGCGGTGGAACTGGTGTGGTCGGCGATCGCGATCAGCCGATGGCGCAAAACACGGCGTTGAAGGTGCTTAGAGATGAGAAGAGCGACTGCGTACGGCGCAGGCGGGTGAATCTATTTTCCCTTGGTGGCTTTTCCGTCCATCACGGTGGTCCACTTCGTTCCGTCCTGCGACATTTCAAACGTAAAGTTGTACGACGTGGACGAGGTCATCTTCATCGTGAAGCGGCCTTTCATGACCATACCGCCCTCTTTCTCGTCACCCAGCCAACTCCACGTATCGCCGTCGAGCGCACCGCGGGAATCCTCGAACTCGCCCCAGCTGTTGAATTCGCGGTAGGTGTAGGCCTTGTCGTCTTTGGAATAGCCCATCACTGAAATTCCGGTGCCGTCGCCCATGGTGCTCTTGAACTCGGCGTGGCAGATCAGAAAAAAAGCGCCATCCATCCACTCGCATTTCTGGATCTCGGTCATCTTTCCACCCGGCCCCATCGCGCCGGGCTTCATTTCGCCGTCAAGGGTCCAGGTGCCGGTAAGAACATCCAGTTTCTTCAGTTCCGGCCCCGGCTTGGGCATTTCCTGCGCCAGCGCGCCTGCGGCAAGAATCGTGCACACCGCTAAAATCATCCCCGCGTTTTTCATGACCGCATCTCCCCGAACAAACCTTTTCTCGCTCCTAAGTTGGAACACTAGGCAAAAAACTGCAAAAAATAAAGAAAAAAACCTGGTCAGAGCATGCTGATCTTAGGCCCGGTTCATCAGCGAGTCAACGCACCTCTCATTATCATTGGACGAGCTTTGCGCTACTTGGTGATCACGCCGCAGGCGATGCGGTCGCCCGAGTTGCCGGAGGGATCGGTCTTGTAATCGTCCGCCTTCGCGTGGATCACGAGCGCGGTGCCTCCATTGCTGAAAAGCGAATGGCTGTCGGTGCCAAGGTTCACGTCGACGCTGATTAAGGTGAGGTGCGCCTTCCCGTCGGCACCAACGGTAATGTTCTTTAGGTCTCCTGCGTGGTGACCTTCAGGACTGTCGAATCCGTGCTTCTTAGTTTCGGGATTGAAGTGGCCACCAGCTGATTTGAAGTCCGGGCCATCGCACTTGGCGTTCTGATGGAAGTGGATGCCATGCTCTCCGGGCGGAAGATCGTGCAGACGAAGGTCCACGGCCACGCCCACAACGTCTTTTCTCTGTTCCCAGATGATCGCCCTGCCTACGCTCTTGCCGTTGGCGTCTTTCAATTCAACCACAGTCTTGGCCTCGCAGAGAGCGCCGGAAACAACCAGAAGCGAAACAAGGAGAACCGGAGATAGGCTAAAGGCGAAAGCTAATAAGCGTTTCATTGGAAAGTCTCCTGCTATGGATTGTAGCCGAGCCAGGGAGAGCCTGTCTGGGAAACGGAACACACTCGAAGGGACATGTTTGTCCACAAAGATGTGGAGTATACTGCGGGTCAGAAGCAAATTCTTTTGGGAAAAGTGCAATCATGGCTTTGAACGCAGTGCAGGAAGCGGCGGAGCAGGTTCCAGCGGATTATTTTCAGGCGCTGGAAGAAAAGGTCCATCGCACCATCGAGATGTACAAGTCGGCGCGGCAGGCGCAAGCCACGGCCGAGCGCGACGCGCAAAGAGCGCGACAGCAACTCGTTGAACGCGACGAACAGTTAGACACCCTGCGGCGCGAGGCCGTGCAGTTGCGCAAAGAGCGCGAAGACATTCGCAGCCGTGTAGAGAAGATGCTGGCACAGATCGAGTCGATGGCCGAGGAGCAGGCCAGCTGAGTCCGCCTCCGCAGATTACGCAGTGCGCGCGGGCGAACGCTGAGTAATAGCAGAAAACAGTCAGGTTTCCACCGTTGAGGAAACATAATATGGCGACGGCAACCAAGGATCAACTGGTGAAGGACGCGCAGAACGCAAGCGTGCGGGTGGAAATTTTCGATCAGGTCTACAACCTGCGCGGATCTGATCCGGAATACATCCTCAAGCTTGCGGAATATGTGGACGGCAAGATGCGCGCGGTGGCCGAGGCCACCAACACCATTGATACCGTGCGCCTGGCAGTGCTGGCGGCTCTGAACATTGCCGATGAGCATCACCTTTTGCAGCGAAAAGTGGATAGCGGAGCAACTGATTACCAGAAGCGAGCGCATCTCTTGGCAGATGCCCTCGATGAAGTGCTGCAGGAGAAGCGCAAAGCCGGTTGACCTGTAGGCTCGCAAGACTTCCCGTTTTCTGTCCCCACCCGTCTCCGCTAAAACACCGCAGACTAGCCGCCCGTCTCCCGGTTGCGGCCATCGCCCGGCGCGTCCAGCACTTCGCGTACCTTCGCCACTAATGCCGCCAAAGAAAACGGTTTGGGCAGGAACCACAGTCCGGCATCCAGGACGCCGTAATGCACAATCGCGTTACTGGTATAACCGGAGACGTAGAGCAGCTTTACGCTGGGGCGAATGCGCGCCACTTCCTCGGCTAGTTGCCGGCCATTCATTTTGGGCATCACCACGTCCGTCACCAGAAGATGGATCTCGTGGGGATGGTTGCGGCACACGGCGAGCCCTTCTTCCGGATTGGCCGCAGTCAACACCCTGTAGCCGCAATGGGCCAATACCGAGCTTGCCAGTTGATTGAGCTGCGGGTCGTCTTCCACCAGCAGGATGGTCTCCGTCCCGCGCTGGATACCGGACGGTCGATTTTCCCCCGACAGCGGTTGAGCAGGCTGGTCTACCCGGGGAAGATAGATTTTGAACGTCGTCCCTTGCCCCAGTTCGCTATAAACCCAAACGTAGCCTCCACTCGCCTTGACGACTCCATAAACGGTCGAAAGGCCAAGCCCCGTGCCTTTGCCAGGTTCCTTGGTGGTGTAGAACGGCTCGAAGATATGAGCCAGAGTTTCCGGAGACATGCCGACGCCCGTGTCGCTGACCGCCAGCATTACATATCGTCCGGGTTCAACGGGTTGATGCTCGTGGGCATAAGTTTCGTCGAGTTGGATGTTCGAAGTCTCCAGAGTGAGCTTTCCGCCGTTGGGCATAGCGTCCCGCGCATTCAGGGCCAGGTTCATCAGCACCTGCTCGATTTGCCCGGGATCGGCCTTCACCGTGCCCAGATCGGTAGCAGGGACGGTGAACACTTCAATGTCTTCTCCAATCAGCCGCCGCAACATGGTGTCAAGATTCAGCATGACGTTGTTGAGGTCGATGAGCCGCGGTGAGCGAACCTGCTTGCGGCTGAAGGCGAGCAACTGGCGCGTAATGCCGGCGGCGCGGTCGGCCGCCGATTTGATCTGGGCCGTCCCTTCGGCCATACGGCTGCCCGGGGGCAAGCCGTCCATCAGCAACTGTGTGTAACCCAGGATCACGGTCAGAAGATTGTTGAAATCGTGGGCGACGCCCCCGGCCAGGCGGCCCACAGCTTCCATCTTCTGCGACTGGCGAAGCCTGTCTTCGAGCACCACACGCTCGGTGACGTCCTGCACCAGCGAGGCGACTCCGAGCACGCGTCCCGAGTCGTCGATGAGAGGAGTGTTATACCACTCGCAGGAGATCGTCCTGCCGTCCTTTGTGATGTTGTCGTTGGTGCTGCGCGCTCCGCCCTTCTGGGCGAGAAGATCATGCCAGACACGGTCGACCTGTTCGCGAAAATTCGGAGGCACGGTAAAGCTGGCGTGCTGGCCGATCGCCTCCTCTCGCGAATATCCGAAAATACGCTCCGCCGCCGGATTCCACGAGGCGACCCGGAACTCGAGATCCCATTCGATCACCGCCAAAGGCGTGTGCTCCACGTGCCCCCGCAGCCTTTGCTCGGACTTGTGAATCTCCTCCTCGACTCGTTTGCGGTCTGTAATGTCGCGGCAGATCCCCAGCAGCCCAACCACCTCGCCGCTTGGGTCGCGAAACGGGCCTTTGTTGGAAAGGTAAGTCCGGGCTACTCCACCAGACGTGGCGCTCTCCTCGTAAGTTTGCATCGTGCCGGACTGCACGACCTCGCGGTCCCGCTTCATGATCTCGCGGCCCTCTTCCGGGTTAAAGAGTTCCACGTCGTTCCTGCCGATCACCTCTTTCGTGCTCCGCCCCAGAAAGCGTCCGCCGGCGGAATTGATCATCAGGTAATGCCCCTGAAGATCTTTGACGAACACCGCATCCGTTGTGCCCTCGGTGATGCCCCGCAGCAGGGAAAGGTTTTTCTCCAGCTCGCGGGAACTTACCACTAACTGGTTCTGCACGACAAACATCCGCCCGCCCGCCGCAGCGAACGAAACCGTCACCAGCACGACTGCCCACACAAACTGCTCTTGGGCAATTCCCAGGACCAGAGGGAAAACTATGGCTGGAATCAACAGAGGCGCAAACTGCCCCAGCAGTTGCATACTGCGGGCTGGAGGGCCGACTTTCTCCAAATCCTGCTCAGTGTCGTTCCAGGTCGCAGCGATAACCGCGAGCAAGCAAAAAGTAGCGGTCCACATCAGATCGAACCACGTTCCCTCTTTATAGTGCTCGGAAGCCAGTGCGCTGAGGGTGGTGTTGGTGGTAATGGCGTAGACGCAGAAGAAAATTGCGAGCCTTTGAAATAGCTTGCGGGCAGGTCGAAAGCGAGCGAGCATCCCCCGCACCACGAAGCTGAGGGTGAGCAGGCCAAAAAAAACAATGCCCGCACTCAAGGCGCGAGTCGCCATGATATGCCGCGCGGTCTGCCACCGCGAAGGAACATAAATAATCGAAAGTTCTACCGCGAGCACCAGCGCGCAGACCTGGATAAAATCACAGGTGCGGAGCCAGCGGTATCCGCTGTTTGGGTCCAGCGGACTCAGGAACAGCGCCATCATCGCAGGCACGGCCCAAAAGAAGACTAGAAAATCGCTGGGCCAGATGGTGCCCATCGGGCTGTGGGCATAGTCGTAGTAATAGGTGTAGAACACCTGACCCACGAACGCCAGAAAAACGGAAAGCGCCACCAGACGCCATACTCGTTTTCCGAAGGGTCCCGCGCTGCGCGAAGCCAGCCAGCTCGCAATGGTCGCCAGCAGCGCCGCGAATCCCGCAATCCAGTCTCCCCCAACCGAAGCCGTATCGGTGCCGAACCGACGCAACAGAAGTACTACATGCCCGAAGACCAGAACCCCTGCGGCTGCCAGCACAGCGGCACGATATTTGAGCATCACCCGACTAACCTCCGGCGCTGGGTTTCGTTGACCCAACGCTCATAGGAGCCTCCGGTTTCGCGTCCAGAGTATACAACGAGGGCTTCGAGAGCCCATATCGCTGCCGCGGGCCGCGTGTGGGGACGGCTACTCCTGCCCGCCCATCGCCCGCAGGGCGATTCTCGGTTTCACTCTTCCAAGCCCGAAACCCGCTCCATAGTTACTTTCGTTGCAAACCACCTGCCAACTATTTGCAGTCTTCCACTTGCCAAGCGCGCAGGTTTTGCCTAGCATCCAGATTGAAAGCCGACCTGCGGGGTTGGTGATGGCGGTAACCGATTTTTGAACCAATGCTGAATGAACGGGGACTCGACTCGAACTAGGATCCGGTGTGCGACGCTCCGT
>JBEKDY010000020.1:0-31811 GCA_050014115.1 Candidatus Sulfotelmatobacter sp.
GGCTCACAACGCGATCCCGAAGTAATCGAAGCCGCAGACCGCCTGGGCCTGGCCATGCTCTTCACCGGCGTGCGCCACTTCCGCCACTGACGAAAGCGAGCTTCTAGCCGCCAGTTTCTAGCCAAGGCGCCCGCCTACGGTGAGCGCAGTCAAGAGCCTTAAAGCCTTCAACCGCAAAGAACGCAAAGAACACCCGCGAAGTTCGCGAAGAAAATCTCACAGCCAAACCCCCTCCTTCCGCGTCATTAGATTTCTTTGCGCCCTTCGCGGCCTGTTCTTCGCGTCCTTTGCGGTTAAGAGCTCTTGATCTTTCTCGCCACACGTCCGCCGTCCCTTTACCTAACTTGACAACAAAACACTCACAATCCCGCTGGGTCCTGTACTTCTGTTTGCCGGGAGTTACATCCCCCTGCGCTGTTTTTCCCTATCCCAGACTCCGAAGGGTTAGAATAAGAGCACCCCGCCCCCAGCGGCATTGCATCCAATCAATTATGGCTTTGAAAATGCTCTCAGCTCAGGTCAGGTCATCTCAAGCAAGGTTCAGCATGAAGAATATTTTTCGCAATTTTCTGGTGATCATGGTTGCCGCCGCTGCGGCAACCGCCCAATCCAACACTCCCGCGCCCTCCGATGCCACGGCCCAGCCCGCGACCCGCAAGGTGGATCGCGCCGCCGCCTACTATCACTACGCAGTCGCGCACATGTACGAAGAGCAGGTCACGGTGTATGGCCGCAGCGAACTGGCCAACAAAGCCATGGAAGAATATCGCCTGGCCATCGAAGCCGACCCGTCGTCCGAGTTCCTGACCTCGGGCCTGGCCGAGCTCTACGTCAAGACCGGACGCATTCGCGACGCCGTCATCGAAGCCCAGGACATCATCAAGCGCGACCCCACCAACCTCGAGGCGCACAAACTTCTTGGACGCATTTACTTGCGTTCCCTGGGCGACATGCCCGGCGGCAGCGGCTCCGACAACGTTCTGAAGCTGGCCATCGATCAGTATGAGCAGATCGTGAAGATCGAGCCCACCAGCGTGGACGACCATCTTCTGCTCGGCCGCCTCTACCGCCTGAACAACGATCTGCAGAAGGCCGAGACCGAGCTCAAGACCGCGATCAAGCTCGACCCGAACTCCGAAGAAGCCGTTACGACCCTGGCCATCCTCTACACCGATGAAGGCGACACCGCGCACGCTTTGCAGGTGCTCAGCGCCGTGCCAGACACCTCCCGTTCCGCCAAGCTCTACGCCGCTCTGGGCCAGACTTACGAACAGCGCAAGGAATTCAAGAACGCCATTGACGCCTTCAAGAAGGCGATCATGCTCGACCGCGACAATCTGGATGCGATCCGCGGCCTCGCCGAGAATCTTCTGAACGACGGGCAAACCGACGCCGCCCTCGAGCAATACAAAGTCATCGCCGATGCGAATCCCGAAGACGCGCAAACCTTCCTGCGCATCGCCGAAATTTATCGCCGACAGGGCAAGTATGACCAGGCTCTCGAGAACCTTAAGAAAGCCGACACCATGGTTCCCGATTCCCTCGAAGTCCCTTACAGCATGGCCGGCGTCTACGAGGCGCAGGGCCGCTATGATGATGCCGTAAAGCTTCTGCAGGATCTGGTGAAGAAAACCGAGAAGCCCGACCACAACTACAGCCAGGCCGATCGCAACAATCGCGCCATCTTCGTCGAGCGCCTGGGAATTGTGTATCGCGAGCAGGAGAACTATCCCGCATCCGTGGAAGCTTTCCGCAAGATGCTGACTCTGGGCGACGAGAATGCCGAACGCGGCTACCAGAGCATCATCGACACTTACCGCGAAGCGAAGATGTGGCCGCAGGCCACGGCCGCCGCCCGCGAAGCAGTCCAGAAATTACCGGACGACCGTGGCCTCCGCATGGTGCTCGACGCTCAGCTAGCCGACACCGGAGATGCCGACAAGGCCCTCGCCGACGTCCACTCGCTGCTGAACGGCAAACCGGAAGATCGCGAAGTCTACATCACGCTGGCGCAAATGAATACGCGCCTCAAGCGCTGGAAAGACGCCGAGGACGCGCTCAACAAAGCCGAACAGCTTTCCACCAAAGCCGAAGACAAGAGCTACATTTATTTCCTGCGCGGCTCGACCTACGAGCGCGAAAAGAAATACGACGAAGCCGAAGCACAATTCAAGAAAGTTCTGGCCGCTGACCCGCAGAGCGCCATCACGCTTAATTATCTCGGCTACATGAATGCCGACCGCGGCGTTCGTCTCGACGAATCGCTCAACTACATCAAGGCTGCGGTAAGCCTCGACCCCGGCAACGGCGCCTACCTGGATTCCCTGGGCTGGGCTTACTACCGCCTCGGCAAATATGACCTCGCAGAAGAAAGCCTCACCAAGGCGTCCGCTCACATGGGCTCAGATCCCACCGTGCAGGAGCATCTCGGCGACCTCTACCTGAAAACGGGACGCCTGAAGCTGGCCGCCGCCCACTGGGAACGCGCTCTCGCCGAATGGGGCAAGACCGTCACCGCCGAAGTCGACAACGACGCCCTGGCCAAAGTCCAACAGGAACTCGACGCCGCGAAAGTGAAGCTGGCCAAAGAAGAATCGGAAGCCCCCAGCCAGAAGCAGTAGCGAGTCGCGACCTCGATTGATGATTGTCGATTTCTGATTTCTGATTGTTGATTGGAACTCCTCGTTCCTTATCTCGGATGACATCGGTACCCTGAGACGGCTGCTTCCACAGCAATCCTGGGAGGCCACAGTTGATATGTGGGTCAGCGCGTTGCTGGCTCTATCCCTCGCGGCGATACGGCTAGGTACGGTTACCCATTACCTCGTCTTACGCGAGCTCGAGAGAGCGCACATCCCCGTAAAAAAGTATTTCTCGAACGTTGGCGATAGCGTTCGTGCCTATCGAACTTACGCCCGCCTTGCGCGAGAAAAACAATGGCCTCTCTGGCCGATCTGGGTCACAATGGGAGCCTACTTAGGACTGCCTGTGATTGCGTTGACGTTGTTCCTGGACCGCTCGCTAATGGAAAGTATTGCGAGACTGAACTACACCCTCTTTGAACGCATTACCCGATGAGGGATCCCGCCACTCTGCTAAACTCCGCGCATGTCCGCGAACCCGGCGACCACAAACGACCTCCAAATCCGCGAAGCCACACTCGCGGATATCCCTGAAATTCTGCGCCAGCGCCGCGCCATGTACGAAGACATGGACTACAAAGAGGCCGCCGCCCTTTCGGCGATGGTTTCCGTCACAACAAGCTACCTGGCAAAAGCCATAGCAGACGGTTCATTCCGCTCCTGGCTGGCCTCAGTCGAAAATCGCACGGTCGCCGGAGGCGCAATCATCATCTCTCCTTGGCCCGCCCATCCCTACGATCTGGAATGCCGCCGCGCCACCATTCTCAACGTGTACACCGACCGCGCCTATCGCCGCCGCGGCATCGCGCGCCAACTCCTCCGCACTATGATCGCCTGGTGCAAGCGGGAAGGCTTTGCCCGCGTCGACCTCCACGCCAGCCCCGATGGACGCCATCTCTACGAGTTGGTCGGTTTCGAGCCCAGCAACGAGATGCGACTCAAGCTGAAATAAATTGCTGATTGTTGATTTCTGATTGCTGATTGAAAACCCAAAGGTGGAGGCTTTCAATCAACAATCAGCAATCAACAATCAGCAATCAACAATCAGCAATGTTAAACTCCCCCCATGCCCGGCTAC
This sequence comes from Candidatus Sulfotelmatobacter sp., assembly GCA_050014115.1. Classification (GTDB taxonomy): domain Bacteria; phylum Acidobacteriota; class Terriglobia; order Terriglobales; family Acidobacteriaceae; genus Sulfotelmatobacter. The sequence continues at coordinate 3,721 of JBEKDY010000020.1, forward strand.
GCGGTCCAAGTAGAAAACACCCGCGGACGCCGTTTCCCCGAGCCCCCTCACCCCTACCGCAACGATTTTCAGCGCGACCGCGACCGCGTCATCCACGCCCGCGCCTTCCGCCGCCTCGAAGCGAAAACCCAAGTCTTCACCCGCCGCTATTCCGATCATTTCCGCAACCGCCTCACCCACACGCTCGAAGTCTCGCAAATCTCGCGCACCATCGCCGGGGCGCTCGGCCTCAACGTCGACCTCGCCGAAGCGCTGGCCCTGGTCCACGACATCGGCCATCCCCCGTTCGGCCACGCCGGCGAAAAGGCGCTCGACGCCGCCATGCGCGAGCATGGACTCTACTTCGATCACAATCTGCACGCCCTGCGCATCGTCGAAGATTTCGAGCAGCGCTACGCCGCCTTCCGCGGACTGAACCTGACTTTCGAAGTTCGCGAGGGCATCATCAAGCATTCGCATGATTACGATGCTGCGAAACATCCCGAGCTGTCTGAGTACCTGCTGGCCCAGCGCCCCCCGCTCGAAGCCCAGCTGATCGACCTCACCGACGAAATCGCCTACAACACCGCCGACCTCGACGACGGATACGAATCGCATTTGTTGTCGCTGGATGTAATCCGCCGAGGCGTTCCGGTTTTCGACGGCTTCTATCGCGAAGTGGAGAAGCTATATCCCGCCGCGCTGGAAAAGTTGAAATTCAACGAAACCCTCAAGCGCATGCTCAACCGCTTCGTCGGAGACTTGATCACAAACACGCAAGCCCGCATCGGCGAGTCAGGAATTCAAACGCTCGAAGACGTGCGCAATCACGCTGAGCGCCTCGCGGCCTTCAGCCCCGAAGCAGAAGCCGACCGCAAGCTATCCAAAGAATTTCTCTACGAAAATCTCTACTTCAGTTCCACCCTGGAACCCGAAAAAGACGCCGCCGAACGCGTAGTCAGCGACCTCTTCTCCTTCTGGATGGCGAATCCCACGTCCCTCCCGCCCAACTATCAGGAGCAGTCCACCCGCGAGCCCCTGCCGAGAGTAATCTGCGACTACATCGCCGGCATGACCGACCACTTCATCTTCGACCAGCACGCCAAATACTGACTGATTACGACAGTCACGACTTCAAAGAGAGCTTCCGCTGTATCTTAGAATTTGATGACAGAGCATCGAGTGCCGCGATGGATAACCATGCTTTGGCTGGCACTTGTTGTCAGCATGGCATTGGCGTCGATAGTTTTGGCTATTCGATTGAGCTGTGACTTTATGGGAGCGCTCGGCTTCCTCGTTGCCAGTTCCCTTATCATCTTCGCATCGTCTGCTGTTGCTTATTTTGTACTGTACGGGTTGAGCATACTGCTGGAAGGAGTCGAATATCACAAGACGCACTGTGGTGACGGCAAGCACTGGGGAGGAATGGCGGACTTCATTCCGTGACATGCCGTATTGCGTCGCGTAGTTTAGCCAAACCCGGGTGCCCCATTTCTCGCGTCTTCTGCGAGAAGTGGGGATTGTGACTTTGATCGTGAGGGTATCCGCGCAAATCCGCGGCGAAAAGTTTCCTCAGCGCCCCGCTACAGCCGCCAGCACATCAAACAGAACCCGCGGCCCACGCCGCACTTCCTCCACCCGAATCCGCTCATCATTCCCGTGCTCCGTGCTTCCTTCCTCCTCCGTGGCCACGTAAGGATTGAATCCGTAGGCGTCAATCCCCAGAGGCCGGTAGCGCTGGTTCTCCGTGTAGCCGCTGGTGATGAGCGGCACCACGGGCGTACCCGGAAAATACTTCGCCGACACTTGCCGAATGGCGCTAAATAAAGCAGTATCCGTGGGCGAGTAGTTCGCCACGCGAAACTCCGAGCTCAGTGGCTCAACCGTGACGTTCGGGTCATCCACCACTTCGCGAATGGCCTGGAGAAGCGCCTGCCGGTCGCCGCCGGGAAGAATGCGCACATCCAGATTTGCCCAGGCCTCGGCAGGAATCACATTGGTCTGTTCCGAGCCGCCCATCATGGTCAGCGAAATCGTGTCGCGCAGCAGGTAGTTCAACGATTCGTCGTGCTCTAGCTCCTCCTGAAATTTCTTGTCCTCGATTGCTTTGTGAATGTTGCGGTACTCCCGGGTGCGTTCGGGCGGTTCGTAGGGAGCCATCCCGAGCAGAAACTCCTGCACGACCGGCAAGACCCGCAGCGGCGTTTGATAAGCGATGATTCGGTCAAGCGCCCGCACCAGCCGGTTCGGAGCGGAGTCTGGATCGGGACGCGAGGCATGCCCTGCCCGGCCATGCGCGACCACGTGCAGCCAGTAAACTGTTTTCTCGCCCACATCCACGCCGACATACTTGACGCGGTCATTTTCCAGCAGGTTCTCGCCGCCCTCGTTAATCAGGAATTCGGCATTCCCGAGCAAGTCGCGCTGATGCTCGATGAACCAATCCGACCCGCTCCCATTCATCTCTTCATCGGCGACCGCGAGAAAAATCACGTCACGGTCCAGCGGTACGTGTTCGCGCTTGAGCATGACCATAGCGACGAGCTGCGCCAGACCTTCGTCTTTCATATCCTGCGCGCCGCGGCCCCAGACGTATCCGTTCTTGACCTCTCCGCTGAACGGCGGAACCTGCCAGTGCGAAGCGTCGCTCGTCACCACATCCATATGGTTGAGCAGAATAATTGGACGGTGGACAATCGCACGACCAGCATCGGCTGCAGTACCGGCCCCGGTATGCGGCAGCCGCGCCCACAAGTCTCCGCGTCCCGGGGCATATTCAAAAACGCGGTTCTCAATCCCTTCCTGATCGAGGATTCCCTTCAGAAACGCGACCGCGCGCATCTCGTTGCCCGGCGGATTGGAGGTGTCAATCCGCAGATACTGCTGCATCCATTCGACCGCCAGGTCTGAATATTGCCGCAAATGATCCGCCGGAATGCGCGAAGAGGCCAACGTCGCCGCAGTTTGATCCGTAGCCGGACTTTTGGGCGAAACCTGCGCCCAGCAGGGAAGTGACGCCAGCAACGCGCTGAGCATAGGCAGCGCAAAGGCCTTCCAACCCTGCCTGCAAAACACCTGCAAAAACCTAAACGAGCCCGTTCGGTTTTTGGGCAATCTCCGTCCACCTCCGGTTAGAATTTCACGCAGTTTTTATATCAGGTTTCCCAAATTTACCCTCCAGATTGCGCTTGGATTGCGGCGCGGCTCGGTGGAGCGTTATGATGTCCTTAGATATCAATGAGTTAAGGCGAACGCGTTTCCGCGGGTTTGGCATCTAACATGTAGTAGTAGGGACAGGAGCCGGCTGTACTCGGTCGCCAGGTCTTCAGGTTCAGCGCAGCGTCAGCGCGAGCCGGCAAGCGGGGTAATCTGCTTGCTTTTCATAAGCTTAGGGACGGAATAAGCCCTCCAGCCGCCTCAGGGCGGAAGTGAGGGTAGCTCAAGAACTCCCGATCTGGAGGAAAGTTATCATGAACAACCGCATTCTCATCGCCCTGCCACTGGCCGCAGTGCTTTCGTTGCCGGCTTTGGCGCAGACTACAACGACTTCTCAGCCTGCCAACACTCCGGCTGCGTCCACTGACACGGCCACCGGCAAGGCTCCTTTGGCTCCTCCCAGTCGTGAAGGCTTCTGGGGACGGGTTAACCCCTTCGCTCGCAAGAATTACGTGAAGCGGCAGACCGAGCCCATTCGCGACCGCGTCAACGAGTTGGATGACCTGACCGCCGCGAACAGCAAGAACATCAAAGATACAGATGCGCGCGCCCTGGCTGGCATCAAGATGGCTTCGGACAAGGCCGATGTGGCCGACCAGCACGCCGTAGACGCCGGCAACAAGGCGACCGTGGCGCAGCAGACGGCGCAACAGGCGACTACGCGCATCCAGACGGTGGAAACCGTGGTCAACAACATTGACCAGTACAAGGCCTCGAACCAGACGGAAATTCTCTTCCGTCCCGGCCAGACTATGCTGAGCAAGCCCGCCAAGGACGCTCTTGATGAAATGGCGACCACGGTGAAGGGCCAGCGCGGCTACATCATCGAAGTGCAGGGATTCTCCGCGGGCAAGGGCCAGGCGGCGATCGAGCACTCGCAGAAGATGGCCGAGTCGGTGGTTCGCTATATGGTGCTCAACCACGAGATTCCGGTCTATCGCATCTACCTCGTGGGCATGGGCAATGCTCCTACCCCCGCGGATGACACGATGAAGACCAAACGCATCAGCGGAGGACGGGTCGAGATCAGCTTGCTGAAGAACGATCTGGAACAGCTCTCCAGCAACGCGACTCCGGCGATGAACATGGATTCGCAACAGCAGCCTAAGTAAGTCAGAGGTCAGAAGTAGGAAGTAAGAAGTAAAGGCAGGAAAAGTTAGGGACCCAACGAGCGCCTCGCTCGAGTCCCTCCCCCAGAAAAACCCCTCGCGCAAGCGAGGGGTTTTTCGTGTTGGGAGGAGGGCCCAGCTTCTCATAGGGACGGTACTCAATTCCGCGATATTTTCTCTCGAATGGGCGTCGCGAACGCGGCCTCAACCTGTATGCTGTCTGTTCTCTTTTGGGACGCAGCAGTTTCGGCGAAATTATCCAGAGGATAAATTTGTGGTACCCACCCTTTGCAAAAAGCGCAAAGGATGGGGCACCCAGTTCGTGGGGAAAATCATGACGTCTAGTGGGCCCGAATGCTTGATTTGAGTTCGATGAGAACCGGACAGAAAAGGATTTTGAACAACCCTGCTTTTTGGCTGGGCTTGGTGGCGTTGTTGACGGCGTTGCTGGTCCAGTCGGGGGACCTGGGCTCGATTGACACCGTCCGGCGGTTGCAGACCACACATTCGTTCTGGACCTCGGCACCCGCGGTGCTGCCCGGGGAATATCCCGAGTTCGGGGTGATGGGCAGGAACGGGACGATTTACGCCTGGTACGGAATGGGGCAGAGCCTGCTCATGCTGCCCTCGGACATTGTCGGCACCTACCTGGAGCACATGCCGCGGTTTGCGGGCTTTTCGGATCACGATCCTGGAATCCGCGAAATTTTGGTGAGTTACAGCGTCAATATTCCCGTGTGCATTCTTACCCTCATGGTCTGCTTCCGGTTTCTTCGATTGCTAGAGTTCACGGCAAACCAGGCCGTTGCGGGGTCGCTCGCGCTGCTGTTCGGTACCACGTTTCTCCTCTACACGCAGAACATGGTGGAGAACAACTTCATTCTGATGTTGACGCTGATTGGGTTGTGTTTTCAATACGAGTGGGTGTGCACAGGCAGTACACGGTCACTCTGGATTGGCTCACTAGCTCTGGGAGCTAACCTGTTGACCCGCCTCACCGCGGCGATGGACATCGCTGCTGCCGCCCTGTTCGTGGTTCTGGTCCTGTGGCTGAGGGGCTTCCGTGGTCGGGATTTGCTGGAGCGACTTTATGGTTACGCGCGCGTTGCGGGGCCGTCTTACACGGTGTTCCTGTTGGTTGACCGGATCTACCAGTACTACCGCTTCGGTTCGTTCTTCAACACTTACGTCTCGATCGCGGCAGAGCAACAGAGGAAATTCGATCCCAGCTTACCACCGAATTTTCCGTGGACCACACCGCTGTGGAAAGGCTTTCTGGGTCCGCTGATCACGCCGGAGAAATCCATTTTTCTGTTTGATCCGCTGATCGTTCTCACTTTGTTGTTGTCTTTTCTCGTCTGGAAACGGTTTGGTTCCGAGATAAAGGCCTACCTGCTGGCCGGATTGTGGCTGCTGGTCATTTACATCCTTTTCTACGCGAAGTATTTCGTGTGGAGCGGCGACTTCGCGTGGGGCGACCGTTACATCACGACTCCTGTGCAATTGCTGGCGATGATCTCGATTCCGCTGTTACTCCGCCATCGTGCGCAGCTAAGGCCGATCGCGTGGAAGCTGGGGATCGGCATTGCCACTGTCAGTCTGGTGATCCAGTTGGCCTCCGTTGTATTTTGGCATCCGCTCGAAATCCACCAGATGGAGACCTTGGGGCAGCCAACGTTTGTGGTGGGGCTGCGCTTCGAGAACATCGCGGCTGCGGTTCTGGGCAAAGTGGACCAATGGGGGTTGAGCAACGACGATACTCGTGAGATCGACGGTATACGCGCCCAAACGCCCTATTTCCTGCCGTTCCTGCTGAAGAAGGACGGCAGCATCTCCAAGGCGGCGGCGGATGGCCTGGTCGCTGCCTGGTTCGTGGGGCTGGCTGGCTTGATCGCCGTTTTGCTAGTGATCCGGCGCAAGGCGCGGGGAGAAGAGTTTGGAACCATTGCGTCCGTAGCAGAGGAATCGGTGGAGGAGTTCGCTGCCTGAAGTGTGCGGCGTTGGTTGGTTCGCCCCTCCGGGGCTTGCGCACGTTTCCGATTGCTACCCACGGGTTGCGCTATGGGCTGCATTCTTTCGCCGCTTCACGGCTTGGAGTCGAATCCTCGCCGGAGTTAGGAATCCCCCGCCAGAGTCAAAAGCCCCACTTCTCGCAAAAGACGCGAGAAATGGGGCACCCAACGCGTCCATTCCCAACGCGTCCACTCCCAACGCGTGCACTTCCGGCCCAACGCGTTCATTTTCTTTGGTTTGCTTACTCTTTCGGTGTGCTGGCGTCCATTATGTAGCTGGCTCGGCGGCGAAGAGAGAGGGCGCGCTTGCCGGTTTTCTTTCCACACGTTAGGGCTCGCGCTTAAATCAGGGTCAGGACTCACACACATGCAAAATGTCAGGCTTGCGCTGCGGCAGTTTCGGAAGTCGCCGGGGTTTGCGGCCACGGTGATTCTTACCATCGCCTTGGGAATTGGGGCGAACACCGCCATTTTTACGCTGGTGCACGCGATTCTGCTGAAATCGCTGCCCGTGGCTGATCCGGCGAGCTTGTACCGCGTTGGTGACCGCGATGACTGCTGCGTGAATGGCGGCTTCATAAACACCGATGGCGATTTCGATCTCTTCTCTTACGATCTGTATCGTCACTTTCAAGACTCCACGCCTGAGTTCGAGCAACTGGCGGCATTCCAATCGGGACATGACACCATGAATGTGCGCAAGGGATCCGGCCGGGCGAGCTCGGAAACCACGGAATATGTTTCCGGGAACTACTTTGCGACGTTTGGGGTGGGAGCCTATGCCGGACGCATGTTGCTACCCAGCGACGACCAGCCGGGAGCGGCTCTGGTTGCGGTTCTGAGCTATCAGGCGTGGCAGGCCGCGCATGGCTCCGACCCCACGATTGTGGGTTCGACGGTCATCGTGCAGAACCAGCCGATGACGATTGTCGGAATTTCGGCTCCCGGGTTTTTCGGAGACCGCATCGACAGCGATCCGCCTGCGCTTTGGATTCCACTGAATGATGAAACCGTGTTAGATGGAGAAACCAGCATCCTCAAGCAGCCGGACACGAACTGGCTTTACGTGCTGGGACGAGTGAAACCGGGAGTGAGTGCTGGAAGCCTGCAGGGTAAGCTCTCCAATAGTCTTCGGCAGTGGCTGGCTACGGTGAATTCCTACACCATCAACGGAAATGACACGCAGATTCCCAAGCAACACGTGGTGTTGGCGGCGGGCGGCGGCGGAGTTCAAAGACTGCAGATGGAGGCGGGCAGCGGGATCCGGTTGCTGATGGCCATTGCTGGATTGGTGCTGCTGGTGGCCTGCGCCAATATTGCGAATCTTCTGCTGGCCAAAGGGGCGACACGGCGGGCGGAGATTTCCATCCGCATGGCGCTGGGAGCGGCGCGGTCGAGGCTGATCCGGCAGATGCTGGTGGAAAGCGTGCTGCTGGGCTGCGCTGGAGGAATCGTGGGACTAGTGGTGGCTTACGCCGGGGCGCGGATGATTCTGGCGCTTGCGTTTCCGGACTCGCCCTTCCTGCCCGTGCATGCCACGCCCTCTTTGGTTGTGCTTGGATTCGCGTTTGTCCTGTCGCTGCTGACGGGAGTTGTTTTCGGCATTGTGCCGGCGTGGATCACATCGCACTCCGATCCAGCGGAAGCGTTGCACGGAATCAATCGCGCTACGCGGGACCGGGCTTCGCTGCCGCAAAAGTCGCTGATTGTGCTGCAGGCGGCGCTTTCGCTGGTGCTGCTGGTGGGGGCGGGATTGCTGACGCAGAGTTTGCGCAACCTGGAACATCAGGATTTCGGCATCATCACGGCGAACCGCTACGTCTTCCACTTCGACCCCGCGGGCGCGGGTTACACGGTGGCGACGGTGCCAACCCTGAACGAACAACTGGAGCGTGAGTTCTCTTCGCTTCCTGGCGTCAAGGGCGCGGGGCTGGCGCTTTACAGCACGCTGGAGGGCAACAACTGGGGCGAGGGTGTTTATGTGGAAGGCCGGCCCGCGCCCGGTCCGGAGGTACAGAACGGCTCATCGTGGGACCGCGTGAGCCCGCATTTTTTTGAGACTATTGGCCAACCGGTGGTGCGTGGGCGCGGCTTTACCGAACAGGACACGGCTACATCGCGGATGGTGGCGGTGGTGAACCAGGCCTTCGTGAAAAAGTTTTTTCCCAACGAAGATCCCATCGGCCACCACTTCGGAACGTTCGACCAGAAGTATGCGAGCGACTACGAAATCGTCGGCATTGTGGCTGACGCGAAATACACCAACCCCCGCGATCCGGTGCGGACGATGTATTTCCGACCCATGACACAGTTGAACACGACGCTCAAGGAGCGCAGCGCGATCACGGCGGAGACGCGTTCGCTGTTCCCGAATTCGATGACGATTCGTTTTGCCGGCGACGCGGGGGGCCTGGAGTCGCTGGTGCGGCGCACGCTGGCGAATATCAATCCCAATCTGACGATTCTGGATTTCAAGTCGCTGGACTATCAGGTTGCGGGCAACTTCATTGAGGAACGGCTGATCAGCCGCCTGACCCTATTGTTCGGATTGCTGGCGCTGGTGCTGGCGTCGGTGGGGCTGTATGGCATTACTGCTTACTCCGTAGCGCGGCGGACCAGCGAAATTGGGCTGCGCATGGCTCTGGGAGCGAACCGCGGGGACGTGGTGGCTCTGGTGCTGCGAGGCGCATCGTTGCAGGTGGGGATTGGGCTTGCGATTGGGATTCCGGTGGCACTATTGGGTGGGCATTTTATGGCGAGTCAACTCTATGGGGTGCGGACTTACGATCCGTTGACGCTGGCGGGTGCGGTAGTGGTGCTCTCGGCGTTTGCTGGGGTTGCTGGATTTATTCCTGCGAGGCGCGCGGCGAGCATTGAGCCGATGAATGCGTTGCGGACGGAGTAGGGGGCGGAGAACCACAGCAGAGGCTATGTTCATTCGTCACATCGATGAGGCCTAATTCTGTGCTACAAAGCGAGGATGGCCAGGCGAGCTTGTCGTTTCGGCGGGATCTGCTTTCTGGTCTCGTCTTCTTTCGCCTGGGGCGTTGCCCCACCATCGGGTTGTGACCCTAACCACGCGGCTGAAGTGCAACTGGTGACGGTTCAGAATTCCGGGGAAGAAAACCTGTCGGACTACGCAGTTGCGATCAGCCTGGATCGAAGCAATTTTGATTTCACAATCCCCACCCATGATGGATCCGACCTGGCGGTGTGGGACGCGACCACGCACCAGGCGCTGCCCGACTGGCTCGAGTCCTACGATCCGGTAGCCGGGAAGGGGCTGCTTTGGGTGAAACTGCCTGCAGTAGGGGCACAGGCCTCCGTGAACCTTTTGTTGACTGCAGGCCGCGTGCCGGGGTGTTCCGCTCCCGTGTTCAGCGGTTATGCGGTCTTCCCATTTTTTAGTGATGTAAGCGACGCGCCGAACTGGCAGGCGACGAACTCACTCACGGTTTCTGACGTCGTGGTGGAGGGTCCACTGACCATCACCAAACGCAGCGTCATCGAGAGTGACGGAACTTACAACAACACTCCCGCCGTGGTGCAGGCCGCGAACGGGGACCTCGTGCTTTCATACAAGAAAGGGCCCGGCCATGTGGATAGCCCGTTGGTGATTCTGCGGCGCAGCCGGGATGGCGGTGCGACGTGGAGCCCGGAAGAGGTTTATTGGGATTCATCGAAGCCCGACCCGGGGCTGGCACGGACTCCGCTCGGCGATTTGCTGATTGCATTTGTTAAAGCGGATTCCAGCGGTGACCTGGGTGGCGCTTACAGCCGTTCTGCGGATAATGGATTGACTTGGGGCCCATTCACGTTTTTTGATGATCCCCCCACTGCGACCTATGTTGTGGACCCCTTGTTGAACATTGGCTCGACGATGTATGGAGCCGGATATGGCTTCTATGTGGGTGGTAGCGGCTATGATCCATCGGTATGGTCGTCGTCGGATGATGGCTACACCTGGAGCAAGCTCGCCGAACTGCGCGGGCCGGACGATCCTGGTCTTGACGAAACTGCGCTCGCCCAGACCGGCCCAAATACTCTGTTCGCCATGATGCGAACCGACGATGGCCTGGATACTTTTGGACGATATTCCAACGATCTGGGATTCACGTGGGGACCGCTTATCTCATACACCTCGCAGGTGGGAGTGTTGCAGGATCCTGAGATGATTCAGGCTGGACCGGCGCTGATTCTTCTGGGGCGGGACGCGACGGCGATTCCCGGAGTGCTGCCGGCCGATACGATTGGCTATCCGCGGCAGCTGGTTGCATTCGTGTCCTACGACGCGGGACAGACCTTTGGCTATGGCACGGTGCTTGATACTTATACAGGACAGACGATCGACGGAGGATATTCGTGGCCGATTTTGCCAGAGCCGCAGTGGGGGCGGCCAACCGGTGAGTTGGGCTTGGATGGCGTGGGGCGCTGCCAGCTTGGGGAGGCTGGTTGCCGGCAGGAGAATCCTCAGGTATACATCGTGTACTACGCGGACTCACACAATCTTAGCGAGCCCGATATAAAATCCGTGACTTTGTCGGTGGGGCCGCCTTTGGCCGTGCCCGGCGGTTCGTTGCACGTACTCAGCCAGCTCGCGCCGGGATTGGCTACGCACACGCTGAATTTGAATGCGACGCGCTATTCGCTTGAATTTCGCTTTCGCTCGAATCCGACTCCAGCCGGAAGCCAGTTTTCGGTTGTGGTGCAGGGCGAGGTGTCGGGATCGCCGGTGAATCTGGTCGATTGGGAACTGCCCTCAACGCACGGCGCCGATCCGACGGCGGACTCGGGGATCATTTCGAATGGCGAGTTCGTGCAGATTCTGAATACCTTCAGCTATGGCGAGAGTTACCGGTTGCGCACCGTGGTCGACGAAATTTTGGGGACTCAGCAAGCTTTTCTGTTGGATAACTTTGGTGGAATCATCAGCTCGAACGTGGCTGTGCCCCTGGCGCAAGGGACGTCCCATGCTGCGGCGGTGCAGATGGGAAATAACTCCAATTTGCGCGCGACCGATAGTTTTGTGGATTTTGTTTTCGTGCGGCCAGCGGCGCAGACCGAGCCCACGGTTGTTGTGAGTCGCGTACGGTGAGGGGAGCGGATGCTGCCCCGAGCGCCTTCGCCGCGGGCAAACGCCGCCGGTCTCGCCGGCGCCCATGCCACTGCCTATGCATCGTAGGGTCTCTCACCGTGCCTTCGGCTCGGTTCGGGATGACATCCCTTCTGGTTCCCGGGCATACTCCGGGGCATGGACCATTGCTCGTTCCCCGCCGCGCAGCATATAAGTAAACGGGGAGTGTGCATCGTGAAAACATTCATCGTGAAGATGATGAGGATGAAAAAGCCGAGATCCGTTTTCGTGGCCGGGCTGCTGCTCGCTGTTTCTCTATGCACGGCGGCGGCTGCCCAGACGTCCCGCTGGAGTGAAACGAAGGCCAATGCGTGGTACGCGCGGCAACCCTGGCTGGTCGGAAGCAATTACGTTCCGAAGTCGGCGATCAACCAGCTGGAGATGTGGCAGGAGGCTACGTTCGATCCCGATCAGATTGACCGTGAGTTTGGTTGGGCGGAATCGCTGGGCATGAATACGATGCGGGTTTTTCTGCACGATCTGCTATGGGAGCAGGATGCGGCCGGGTTCCAGAAGCGTATCGACCGTTTTCTGAGCATTGCGTCGCGGCATCACATCCGGCCGCTGTTTGTGATCTTTGATTCGTGTTGGGATCCGCTGCCGCATCTCGGGCCGCAACATGCTCCGGTGCCGGGCGTGCACAACTCGGGGTGGGTGCAGAGTCCGGGGGCGATTGCGTTGGAAGACCCGACGCAATATCCGAGACTGAAAGCTTATGTTCAGGGCGTGGTGGGAACGTTCGCGAAAGACAACCGCATTCTCGGCTGGGACTTGTGGAACGAGCCGGGCGCGGATAACGCGGGGAGTTATGCGGGCAAAGAGCCGAAAGACAAAGAGGCGCGCGTCGCAGCGCTTTTGCCGCAAGTGTTCGAGTGGGCGCGGGAAGCGAATCCGCAGCAGCCGTTGACCAGCGGAGTGTGGGATATCGATATCTCCCGCGATGCCGGTAGTCAAGGTGAGTTGCAGCGGATTCAACTGCGCGAGTCGGACATTATTACATTTCATAATTACAGCTGGCCGGAGGATTTTAAGAGTGAGGTGGCGTGGCTGAAAAAACTCAACCGTCCGGTGATCTGCACGGAATTCATGGCGCGGTCGGTGGGGAGCACGTTCGATGGAATTTTGCCCATCGCCAAGCAGGAACGCGTGGGGGCCATCAACTGGGGATTCGTCGCGGGCAAGACGCAGACGTATTTTCCTTGGGAATCGTGGGAGCATCCTTACGTTCAGAGCCAGCCTCCGGTGTGGTTCCACGAGGTGCTGCGCGCGGATGGAACGCCGTATCGGGAGGCTGAGGTGCAGTTGATTCGCCAGCTTACGGGGAAGAAGTAGGGCGAAGGAGTGGGGTCCCACCTTCGAGTTCGGTGCGGGGCGGCCTTTCTCACGAAGTGCGCGAGGAATGGGTCGAGTCGAGTAGGTCGTGGGGAGAGGGAAATCCCCACTTCTCGCGAAGAACGCGAGAAATGGGGCACCCGCTTTATTTGACCTGTACTCTTTGCCAGCACTAAACTCGCTTCTCAACGGGGTTCTCATGAAACGTCTTGTGGGGTTGCTGCTTTTTTCTCTTCTGGTTGCTTTCCCGGCTTTCGCCGACGACGATCAAGGTCACCAGCATCACGAGGATTTGAACGAAACGCAGTTGGGGACGGTTCATTTTCCGGTTTCGTGCGTGGCGGCGGTGCAGAAGCCGTTTCAGCGCGGGGTCGCGTTGCTGCATTCGTTCTGGTACGAGGAGGCCGAGAAGGAGTTTCTTCAGATTGCCAAAGACGACCCGCACTGCGCGATGGCTCATTGGGGAGTTGCGATGAGCTTGTGGCACCAGCTGTGGAACGAACCGGACGAGAAGGTGATTGCCCGCGGTCTTGACGAAGTTCACAAGGCACAGGCCGAGGGTAAGAAGGTGACTGCGCGCGAACGCGGCTATATTGCCGCTGTCGCTGCGTTCTATGACAATTCGGCCAAGCTCGATCATGATGCCCGCGCGCGGGCTTATTCCGATGCGATGCAGAAGGTTTATCAGAATTATCCTGACGACCACGAAGCGGCGGTGTTCTACGCTCTTTCGCTGCTGGCGTCCGACCCGCATGAGGACGCAACCTTCGCCCGGCGCCGGCAGGCCGCCGCGATTCTGGAGAAGCTGTTCGCGACCGAGCCTGACCACCCTGGCGTAGCGCACTATCTGATTCACGCCTATGACAAGCCGCAGCTGGCGGAACTGGGCATTCCTGCGGCGCGGCGCTACGCGCAGGTTGCGCCGGCGGCTCCACATGCATTGCACATGCCGTCGCACATTTTTGCGCGCGTAGGACTGTGGCAGGACGACATCAAGTCGAACCTGGCGTCGATCGCCGCGACTCGCGAGAGTGCGGCCATGCACATGGGCGGGGAGGGTCATCAGTTCCACGCGATGGACTTTCTGTTCTACGCCTACCTCCAGAGTGGGCGCGAAGACGACGCCCGTGCGCTGATCGAGGAAGTGAGAAAAATGCCCGCCATGCACGATATGTATGGGTTGGGATTTGATCCGCACGAGGCTACGCTGGCTCATTTCACGGCGCTTTATCCCATCGAGATGCACGACTGGGCTACAGCGGCCGCGCTGACGCCAACGGAGGTCCCGGGCACTGCGGAGGGATCCATGGGATATTGGGCGAAGGCCATCGGGTCGGCTCATCTCGGCAAGGCGGACGAGGTGCGAAAAGATATTGCTGCGATCGAGCGTATTCATCAGAGCCTGGTGGACACGAAGAAAAAGGATTTTGCCGAGACCGCGGAGAGCGATCTGAAACAGGCGCAGGCCTGGCTCGCGTTTGCTGAGGGCAAGTATGACGATGCAGTCGAGGCGCTGCGTCCGATTGCCGACAAGGAAGACTCGCTGGGCGACGAACCGCAGGGTATTCCTACGCGCGAGATGATTGCCGATATGCTGCTGGAGGCGAAGCGTCCGCAGCAGGCGCTGGCGGAATATCAGACTGACTTGAAATTGAACCCTAACCGCTTCAACGGACTATCGGGCGCCGCCCGCGCCGCGGAGCAGGCTGGTAAATCGAGCGACGCGACTGAGTACTACGCGCTGTTGTTGAAAGTCTGTGAGGGATCGAATTCGTCGCGGCCGGAGCTTTCCCGCGCGAGGGAGTTGGTGGCGCAGAAGTAGGCGACGGCGAGGTGTCTCAGTTTGCGGGGTCGTTACGAAAACACCCTAGAGCCTCCGCAGATGACTCCAGTAAACGTGTTGCCGCAAGTGTCTCCGTGTGTTAGCCCAAAGTTATTCGTTGAGGACCAGATTTGAAAATCCGCGCGCTGCACTATGTTTTGAGCTCGATTTGGTGCGAGCCGTCCAACCGGGGTCAACGCATTCGCCGCATCTCCCTGTTCTTGGTGTGGCAGCTTCGGAAAAGGGTTAGCAGTTCGCCCATGAAAGCGAAGCTGGCTAACGGTATGCGGATGCAGGCCTGGCCGGATTGCGACGTCTCCCCGTCTGCCCTTTACTATGCCTTACCCAATGGCAGGTGCATCTCTTTTTTGCGCAAATTTCTTGACGGCGGAACATTTCTCGATATCGGGGCCAACGTAGGGCTAGTGAGTCTGCTCGTTGCCGATAAAGTTCAGCACGCGATTCTGTTTGAGCCCAACCCGAATGCGGTGGAGCGGGCAAGAGAAAATATCCGTCTCAACCACCTCAATTTCGAAGTTGTGGCCGAAGCGCTGTCAGACAGGGTCGGCAATGTCGAATTCGAAAACATGGGAACCGTGAGTGCCTGCAACCGAACGGTGGACGGATTCACCACAACGTTACCTACGATCACGGTGCAGCGCACAACGCTGGATCAATTCCTGCAGGATTATCGCGCGGACCTTCCCACGATCAGCGCCGTTAAGATTGACGTGGAAGGGCATGAGAATTCTGTGCTGCGCGGCATGAAAGGCCTCCTCAGAAATCAGCGCCCGAAACTGGTTATGTTTGAATACCTGCAGCGGACCGACATCCAGGAAACCCTCGCTACGTTCGGCGACGTCGGGTATTCCGTATTTGAACTCACGCCTGCCGGCCCCCGTCACGCGACAAGTCGAGTCAAACCCCTGCAAGACTTGTTTGCCTGTCCGACTGAGTTAGCTGGACAATTCGGATTATGAATTCCAGAGACATTCGGTTGCGACGATCTCCCTAGATTGGATTCCCGAAGAGCATCGCCGCCCACGAGTTGATAAATGCGCGATGTGCGTTGGTTGGTTGCGCTTAAGCCTGCGGCTCGGGCAGGAAGCGTTTCGTTATCTGCGAATGCACCATCTACGGATGGAAGAGAAACAGCTTGACGATCAGCACAGCCAGCACTGCTAACGCTCCGACCAGGGCGTTGTACTCGCGATGATGTATATACAGAGTTGGAGAGAATCCTGACGGTTCGTTTTCTGCGCTCCGATTCGGTGTGAGACGTGGGAACATTCTGGGGACGCGGCGGGCATATTCGCCGAACTCGGGGAATTTCTGACGCAGGAATTTTTCTTCGTCGCGGATCACGGGAAGGTAAATGGCAAAGAACATTACCACAAGCAGAACACCCACCCACCAACTGCGTGCGGCCACGGCGAATCCGATTCCGATCAGGAGCGAGCCCAGATACAGCGGATTGCGCGTGTAGGCATAGGGTCCGGAGATGGCCAAGGCTTCATTTTTTCGGACATGGCCCGAAGCCAGGGCGCGAATCAGCAAGCCCGGTAGGATCAACAGCAGACTTGACAGGAGGAATCGCCACGACGGTTTCGCCAGCCAGAGATAGAGCAGCGCGAAGACAAATCCCAGGGGGACGCGGATGCGGCGGGCGATGCGAGCGTACTCAGTCATGAATGTTTCTGAACGTCGCGAGGCTCCGTCGGCATAGGCAAACCCCATGTTTTGGCCGGCGTCCGCAGCGGAGACGAGCGAGATTCCTTCGGCTTCGCTTAGGACAGGTTCCTCCCCCGCAAGGAAAAGCGGGATCGTTCGGGTTGACAATTAGCACATACAATTCAAAGCCCCAACGCCTCACGGGCGGCGGAAACCACTTCGTCTACGCTGATCTCCAGCAATCCCGCTTCCGGTTGCGAGCGGCGCGCATGCGTGGTGGCGCTCGAAGGATTACGTAGCACGATGCTGCGCGTAGAGTAAGGACCGTTCCGCGCCGGGTCCGTCGGGCCGAAGATGGCTACGACCGGAATGCCCAACGCTGCCGCCAAGTGCAACGGGCCCGTGTCTCCGCCGATGAACAGACGCGCGCGCCGCGTGAGCGCTATTAACTCGGTGATGGTGCAGTTCATGCTTTCAGCATCGCCGCCGCTGGCAGACTGCGCTGCCTGCGCGAGTTCCTTCTCTCCTGGGCCATAGTTGAGAATTGTACGCAGTTCCAGGCTCGCCAGTTCGCGGGCGACTTGGCCGTAGCGCTCTGCCGGCCAGCGTTTCGCGCCCCAGCCTGCGCCGGGATTGAGGATGGCGAAGTCAGAAATATTTCCTTCTGCGAGGCGCTGACCGATTCGGGCCTCGGCCGCGGGGTCGCGTGGAAACTCCACGCGAGGCGCTTTCATCTTTGCTTGCGCAACTGCCTCGCCGTCCATAACCGCGTCGGCGATGGAAACATTTTGCTCGATCACGTGCAGACCGCGAGCAAGGACTTGACGTGTGTACCACAGACTGGCAGGAGATTCGCGAGGTTCGGCTGAGCCGTAGACTACGCGCGCACCCGACCAACGCGCCAGAAGCGCCGAACGCATCGCTCCCTGGAGATCGACTGCGACATCGTAATGCGCGGCGCGGATATCGTTCCAGACCTTCGCAACGTTCTGCACGGTGTGGAGCGAGAAGGATGCCTTTCGCCAGGCAGCCAGGTTGACTGTGTGTACCCAGTCGACGAGCGGTCGCTGTGCGGAGCGCAGGCCTCGCGGCGGAGTGCCCGGCGCGCACAAAAGTTCGGCCCAGCGTTCTTCGATGAGCCATCCGATCGTTGAGTTAGGAAACGCTGCGCGCAGCGCCTGGGCGGCGGGCAAGCTGTGGATCACATCGCCCATGGAACTGAGGCGCACAATGAGGAGGCGGCTGATGCGGACGCCGTCTCGAGGATCGACCATCAAGGCTGCCTCGGCGACAGGCGCGAGCGGATGATTTGCGAGCGGATAATCTCGGTGGTGGAGTGGTCTTTGGGATCGCCGACGATCTCGACGCGGCCGCCGTATTCGGTGACGGTGTCGCGCTCGGGGACGGATTCGGCGGTGTAGTCGGTGCCTTTGGCTTGAATGTCGGGGCGAATCTCGCGAATCAGAGTCCGGACATCGAGTTCCGGAAAAATCACGACCGCGTCCACGTCTGCGAGCGCCGCGACGATTTCTGCGCGCTCCTGTTCGGGCATGATGGGGCGTCCTTCGCCCTTGAGGGATCGCACTGATTCGTCGGAATTGATGGCGACCACCAACTTCCCGCCGAGCGCTTTGGCTCCGCGAAGATAACGCACGTGGCCGACATGGAGAAGATCGAAATTCCCATTGGCCAGGGTGATTTGTTCTCCGGAGCCGCGCCACTGCTCGACCTGCGATCGCAGCTGCGTACGGTCCAGAATCTTGCTTTTTCCGGTTTGGTTATGGTCGCTCAATGTCTCTGTTCAGGGTTTCTTCAGTCAACATTCTTGGTGCAAGCTTCTAGTGAGATCTGGTCGCGGGCGGGGACTGTTCCAGCGCGTGCAGGAGTTCTTGTTGCGTAACCGTGGCCGTGCCGCGCTTCATCACGACGATTCCACCAGCGTAGTTTGCCAGTTGCGCGGCTTCTTCGGTAGTGGCGCCGGCGGCCAGGGCTGCGGTGAAAGCAGCAATCACAGTGTCTCCAGCGCCGGTTACATCGACCACTTGATCGGAACCAAAAATAGGGATATCCACCGGTTTGTGGCGGTGATTGAAGGCGACCATGCCGTCGCGGCCGCGAGTGATAAGGAGGGACTGCAGCTTCATGCGCTCGAGCAACTGCTCGCCGGCGGTGACCATTTTTTTCCAATCCTGTCCGATGCGAACGCCGAGCGCGTCTTCAACTTCCGGTTCGTTCGGCGTTGCGGCAGTAGCCCCGGAGTATTGCAGCAGGCGGTAACGCGAATCGAGAATCACGGGCAGCGTTCCTAGCTTGCCTTTTTCGCGCAGCGTAGTGAGGATCGCTGGAGTGGCGGCGCCGTAGCCGTAATCGGAAAGCAGCAGCGCGTCGGAGACGTGGGCATAGTTTCGCGCCGCGAGATAGAGCTCGCGGGTGAGGTGAACGTTGGGCGCCTCCTGCGGCTCGCGATCAATGCGCACGACCTGCTGGCGCGCGGTATGCGCCATACCGGCGAGGATGCGCGTCTTGGTGATGGTGGCATAGGTCTTGTCTTTGAGCACGCCGCTCACGGGAATGCGCTTGTGACGGAAGTGCTTGAGGAGGAGCCGGCCCGGTTCATCGTCTCCGACGACGCCGACGGGAAGCACGTTGACGCCGAGATCGACAAGATTGTTCACCGCGTTAGCGGCGCCGCCGGGGACGACCGTGCGTTCACGATGTTTGAGGATCAGTACCGGAGCTTCGCGGGAGACGCGCGAGATTTCGCCGAAGACGAATTCGTCGGCAACCAGGTCACCGAGGACGGTGATGGTGACCTTGGGGAAGGCTTCGACGATCTTCTTGAGGCGGCCGGACTCTTTGGGATGTTTGGTCATGATTGCAAAAGTGCGACCCCGCAGCGCCGGTTTATCGTCCGGGCGTGGGGGCCGGACGCCCCCACCACAGCCGCCGGGACGGCGGCGCTACGAAACCGATTCTCTCATGTCTGAGGGCTCCGTTCGGCGATGACGCGCAACATTGTATCAACGGCGTTAGCGGCGTCCTGCAGTTCCATTTTGACGGGCACGACCGAGAGCGGATGGAGCGCGTAAAGGTAGCTGCCGAGGTTGATGGCGTCTTTTTCTGTGGTGAGAAATCCTCCAGCGTCGCTTCGCTGTTTGAGAGCAAGCAATTCGCGGATGTCTTTCTCGACGTAGGAGTGGTGATCGCGGTAGAACGCTTCGGCTGCGGGCTCGATGTTGGCGGCGCGCAATTGTTGAACGAAGACTTGGGGGCGCGCGATCGCGCAGAAGACGACCGGGCGCGGCGGCACATGTTGGGGAAGAATCCCCCGGCGCACGTGCCATACGAGCTTGCCGTCGAGCGGGAACTTTTCTCGCGCGGCGTCACTGGGCAGCACGACCGCGTCAGCGCGGCGCAGGTTGCGCAGGGGCTCGCGCAGGCGGCCGGCTGGGAGAAGACCGTCTTCGGCATCTTGCGGAGTGAGCAGGACGATATCGAAATCGCGGGCCAGGGAGCGGTGCTGGAAGCCGTCGTCGAGAAGATGAAGCTGTGGTCCGAATTCGGCTTCGGCCAGGCGGCCCGCTTCGAAGCGACTCTCGCCTACGAAGACGGGCACCTGCAGGCGCTGCGCGATGAGCAGCGGCTCGTCGCCGAAATCGCGCGGCGAGCCGGCGGGATCGACGGGGAGAGCGCCGCGCGTGGCTCGGCCGTAGCCGCGGGAAAGCACGTCGAACCTGATTCCGCGGGCTTTGAGTAGCTCGCCCAGAATGAGCACAAAAGGAGTTTTGCCCGAGCCTCCAGTGGAGAGGTTTCCTACGCTCACTACTGTGCCGGAGAGCTGGCTGGCGCGAAGCAGCCCCTGGTCGTAGAGCGTGTTTCGCGTTGCGACTACGCCGCCGTAAATGGTTGTGAGGGGATTCAATCGGTTTCTCTTGGAGCGGACAGAAGATTCTCCAGAGCTTTCACGGTTCGCAACGTCGCTCCGGCTGCGGTTCCGCCCGCCGTTCCAGAGTTTCCTCCGGATTGCGAACGCAGGGTTTCTGCAGCGCGCTGGCCCAAGGCGGCGCGCTCGGCGGGGCTCGCCAGAAGGTCCATCAGCGCTAGAGGCAGCTCTGCCACGCCCACGATGCGGACCGCATCCCGCCTCTGAAACAAGCTCACAATATCGCGAAAATTCTCCGTGTGGTTTCCCACCACGATGGCGACACCATATTGCGCCGGCTCGATGATGTTGTGTCCGCCATGCGGCACCAGGCTGCCACCAACGAAAGCAACGTCGGCCAAAGCGTACAGAGCAGCCAGTTCGCCGATGGTATCGACCAAAAGGACTCCGCCAGCGAGGGGACGGGTATTCATGGTCCCGTCGGCACTCTCGTTCCACAGAGTTCGGCGCAGGAAAGGAATTTCCAGTTGCGTGAGCAGGACTGCGACGGTGTCGAAGCGCTCGGGATGTCTTGGCGCGAGCAGCATTGCCGCGCGCGGATGCGCCACGAGCAAGTTTTCGAAGGCTTTGAGCAGAAGAGGTTCCTCGCCCTCGACAGTGCTT
Organism: Candidatus Sulfotelmatobacter sp.; assembly: GCA_050014115.1. Lineage (GTDB taxonomy): Bacteria > Acidobacteriota > Terriglobia > Terriglobales > Acidobacteriaceae > Sulfotelmatobacter. Next base: position 24,542 of record JBEKDY010000020.1, read on the forward strand.
CCGCAGACCAGCACCGGGCCCGCGCTGGACGCGGCTAGCGATTTCTGCAGGGCCGCAACAATCGGAGGTGCGGGTGGAAGGTTGATGTCGAACTTGAGATTTCCGGTGACTTGCACGCGATTGGGCGCAGCACCGATCGATTCCAGACGGGCGCCGTCTGCTTCGGTCTGGGCGAGGAACAGGTCGATGTTTTCCAGTTCTTTTCTGAGCAGCGCACGAAAACGCCGGTAGTTGGGCCAGGAGCGGTCGGAGATGCGTGCGTTCACCACGGCGATGCGTGCGCCACTGGCGTGGGCCAGGCGCAGAAAGTTTGGCCAGAATTCGGTTTCGGCAATGACTACCAGCTCCGGGCGCAAGGCGCGCAGATAGGGGCCGATGGCAAAGGCGAAATCCAGAGGAAAGTAGAAGACGTTTGCTTCGCCGAAACGCTTGCGGGCGAGTTCCTGACCAGTGTCGGTGGTGGTGCTAATAAAGATTTTGTGTCGCGGGAAGCGGCGGCGCATTTCGTCGACCAGGCCGCTTACTGCGAGAACTTCGCCGACCGAGACGGCATGGAGCCAGATTGCGGGCGCGTGTTCGTTTTCTTGCGAGGTCTGCCCGAGGCGGCGCGGAACCGATCCCAGGCGTTCCGCAAAGCCGCGGCGGTACTTGCCGTGGCGAAGCATCTGATAGAGCCAGTAGGGCAGGCTCAGCAACATGGCCGCGGCCAGCAGAAAACTGTAGAGGAAGTAGATCAAGTACTGCCATTCTAAATGCTGGAGCCATCGAGTCGGGGAACTGGCCAGGCAACCAGCCGGTCAGGTCGCTGCCTCTATAATCGAAACCATGCTGTGCAGGAAGAGACCGATTTTCCGCTCGGCCGTTCTCGTGCTGATCGCGCTGGGCATCTCGACCGTGGGCCGGGCGGGCAAGAATTTCGTCAAGCCGGTGGCGCAGGCGGCGAAGACGTATCCGGCGCACGATGAACATCCCACGGAGCTGGTGACGATTGCCGCGGACCCTTACGATACTCCGGGAAAGGCTGGCATTTTTTCGGTCAACTTTCGGGAACATGGCATGCTGCCGGTTTTCTTAGTGGTGACCAATGACGGAAGCCAACCCGTCTCCATCGCCAATATGGAGGTGACGCTGATCACGGCGAACAATTCCAAGCTGACGCCGATTTCACCCGAGGACATTTACCGGCGGTTGTCGAATCCGCAGGCCAATACGAATCCGACGCCGTTGCCCTTTCCCGTTCCGCACAAGAAGGTGAAGGGGACGATCAGCAAGAAAGAAATGGACGAGATCGAATCGTCGCAGTTCGCGGCCAAAGCGGTCGAGCCGCGCACCACGCAGTCGGGATTCCTGTTCCTCGATGTGGGAGGGATTACCGACCCGCTGGCGAGCGCTCACATCGACATTACTGGCGTGGACGACGCGAAGGGCGTGGAGTTGATGTATTTTGAGATTTCGTTGGATAAGTACTTGAACTCGCCAGCCACGCCGTAGTCGCGCCGTCGCGACGGCGCTATAATCGCGCGGTCTGCAGGAATCAGAAGTTGAGGAACTGGGTTATGTCTGCAATGCCTGACACTACCGTTGCTGCCCGCGCTTACGAGCCGGTCATTGGGCTGGAGGTGCATGTTCAGCTGCTGACGGCTACAAAGATTTTCTGTTCATGCTCCACGCGGTTCGGGGCTGCGCCCAATAGCAACGTCTGTCCGGTTTGCCTGGGGATGCCCGGAGCGCTGCCGGTGCTGAACAAGAAAGTTGTGGAGTTTGCCACGCTGGCCGCGATGGCGCTGAATTGTCGTGTGAATGAGACTTCGATTTTTGCGCGGAAGAATTATTTTTATCCGGATTTGCCGAAGGGCTACCAGATTTCGCAGTATGACAAGCCGCTGGCGGAGCATGGATTTATTGAAGTTCCAGCGACGCGCGATGGCGGCAGTGGCGGGAAGAAGAAGATCGGCATCACTCGGGTGCATCTCGAAGAGGATGCGGGGAAGAGCCTGCACGAGGGGTTTCCGGACGCCGACGAGAAGACTGCGATCGACTTGAACCGCACCGGCGTGCCTCTGATCGAAATCGTGAGCGAACCGGACATCGCGACGCCCGACGAGGCCTACGAATATCTCACGCGGCTCAAAGAGATCATTCTTTATACCGGGGTAAGTGACTGCAATATGGAAGAAGGCTCGCTGCGCTGCGATGCCAACGTCAGCGTGCGTCCGCGCGGACAGAAGGAACTGGGCACCAAGACGGAAATCAAGAACGTGAATTCGTTTCGGTTTATCCGCGAGGCTTTGATCTACGAGATCGGGCGGCAAGTCGAGGTGATCGAGTCCGGCGGAAAGATCATGCAGGAAACTCGGCTCTACAACTCGAACGAAGGCAAGACTTACGGGATGCGATCGAAGGAACAGGCGCACGACTATCGTTACTTTCCGGAGCCCGATTTGCTGCCGCTGGTGGTCGACGCGAAATGGAAGTCTGAGATTGCGAAGACGTTGCCGGAGTTGCCGGAGGCGCGGCGGGAACGCATGGTGAAGGAATACGGCATCACGGAATACGACGCGCAGGTGCTGACTTTTTCGAGAGCGCTGGCGGATCAGTTTGAGTCGGCGGCTAGGGCGGCGAAGAATCCGAAGCGAGTGGCGAATCTGGTGCAGGGCGAGCTGATGGGGCGGCTCAAAGCCAAGGGGCTGGACATTGGGCATTCGCCGATTTCGATGGCAGGCGTGGCGGCGTCGGCGGATCTGGTGGAAGCGGGAGCGATTTCGGGGAAGATGCTGAAGGATCTTTACGATCTTTGTTTTGAACGCGGGCGGGATTTTTCTGCGGTGTATGAGGAAGAGGGAAGGCCGCAGCAGTCCAACGATACATCGGCGCTCGAGAAGGTGATTGATGAGGTGCTGGCGGCGAATCCCAAGCAGTTGGAGCAGTATCGGGCGGGGAAGACGACCATGATTGGATTCTTTGTGGGGCAGGTGATGAAGGCGTCGAAGGGCCACGCGAATCCGCAACTGGTAAATGAGTTGCTGGTGAAAAAGTTGGGCTGAGTTGGGCCGAAGTACCATCCTCAAGACGTGACTTCAGTCATCTGAACGCCACCGCGTGGCTCGTCTACCATGGATGCTGGGAGACTTGCCATGAAGTTCAAGCTTGACCGCATCATCAGCGTGGCGACGTTGATGGCGTCGGTGGTTGCGATCATTCTGGTGTTGAGAAAACCGGCTCCGGTGGCGCCAACGCAGGCTCCGGCGGCGGTTGCGGCCCATGCGCAATCGTTCGATCAGAAGGTCTCGCAGTTTCAGCAAGAGGCGCAACAATCGGGTGGCAATGGCGGACCGGACGCGACACTTGCGCCGAGTGGTCCGGTTGCGGCTTCATCTTCCACTCTGTCCTCGGCTGACGGAGCGACTGCAGCCAAAGCCGAGTTGCACCTGAATTCCGATGAGATCGGCGCTGCGCTCACGCAGGCGCTGGGAGCGGCTGCCGGCGGGAGTGTTTCGCCTGACACCAACGTTGGCCCTGGAACTCCCACTATCAAGGACCAGCATGTCAGCATGGAAGGCGACGTGGCACACGGTCAATTTCTGACGCAGATCGCGGGCAAAGATGTGTGGATTACCGTCTCCGGACATCTGGGCCAGAAGGACGGCTATGCCACGTTCGATCCCACGGAATTCAAGGTGGGGGATCTCGACATACCGGTGTCGTTGGTGAAGCCGGCACTGGAAAAGAAAATGCAAGAAGAACGCGACCGGCTCAAGCTGCCGGATTATGTGGGCGATGTGAAAGTGAAAGACAGCGAACTGGTGATGACGCAGAAGTGATGGTGCACTGACAAAGACGGCAGCCTCGCGGCTGCTGACCGGGTCAGGGACCCGGTCCCACACGAACCTCCCCGCATGAACCTCAAGTTCCAGCACCGCGAAGCAAATTCTCCGCGGCGACTTTTGCGTACCAGCGTCCTGATTCTTTGATTGTGCGCTGCTGCGTTTTGAAATCTACGTAGGCCAGACCGAAGCGCTGGCTGAAACCTTCTGCCCATTCAAAATTGTCGATCAGGCTCCAGGCGTGATAGCCGCGGACGTCCGCACCGTCCGCGATCGCATGAGCTAATGCTGCAAGATACTGGCGATGATATTCGATTCGGCGAGTGTCGCGGATTTCACCGTTCGCATCGGGACGATCGTTATAAGCGCAGCCGCTCTCGGTGATCTCGATGACCGGCCGGCTGTAGTCGCGGGTGATGCGCGTGACCATGTCGTAGAGCGCCTGCGGCCAGACTTCCCAGCCAATGTCGGTTTTAGGGCCTTGGTCGCCGCCGCTGCTGGTCATCGTGACTGGGAAAAGCCAGTCCTGCAGGTGCGCAATCCGTTCCAGAGCTCCCGGCGAAGAAGCGATCGTGCGGTTGTAGAGATTGATGCCAATGAAGTCCAGTGGCGCGCGGATTTTTTCCATGTCACCGGACTTGATTCTCATTGCCGTTTCCGGGAGATAAGTGAAGGCTGCGGGATAACGTCCCTTGAGCGCCGGTTCCAGAAACCAAACATTGGTGATGGCGTGCGCCCGCTCCGCAGCCAACTTGTCGGCATCCGAATCGGAAGCGGGCTCGCAGGGTGACATGTTGAAAGCAGTTCCCACGCGCGCCTGGGGACGCGCCGACTTCAGCGCCCGAAACCCGGCTCCCTGAGCCAGGTTTACCACGTGCGTGGCGCGAAGAAAATCCAGTAGGCTCTGGTGTCCGGGAGCATGCACGCCTTCGAGGTAGCCACTGAACGTGAACACGGAGGGCTCGTTGAACAGCATCCAGTCGGTAACGCGATCGCCCAGGGCGCGGGCGGCGATTTCGACATAGTCGCTGAAGCGGTAGGCAGTGTCGCGGTTGGGCCAGCCTCCAGCATCTTCGAGAGCCTGGGGCAAGTCCCAGTGATAGAGGGTGACGAAGGGACGGATTTTTGCTGCGAGCAGGGCGTCGACCAGGCGGCTGTAATAGTCGATGCCCATGGAATTTGCGGAGCCCGATCCTGAAGCCTGAATGCGCGGCCACGAAATCGAAAAACGATAGCTGTTCAAGTTCATGGCGCGCATCAATGCGATGTCGTCGCGCCAGCGATGGTAGGAGTCGCAGGCCGTGTCACCGGTGTCTCCGTTCTTGATGGTGCCGGGAGTGTGCGAAAAGCGGTCCCAGATGGATTGGCCCTTCCCATCCTCTTTCCACGCGCCTTCGATCTGGTACGCGGCAGTGGCCGTGCCCCAGAAAAAATTCCCGGGAAACGCGATTTCTGAGGGCGCGGGAAACTGCCGCACGACGCTGGATGCGCTCGTCGCTGTAGAGGCCGCACTAGCCGCCTTCGAGGAATTGCTGCAGGCTGAAAAAAGGCCCGCAGGCAGCGCTGCGGCAAGGCCGGCGCCCAGGGCCGATCGCGCCAACTCGCGGCGTGTCAGTCGCAAAAAGCGAGGCTCCTTCGGTCGCGTTGTGGTTGTCGCCGCATCAGTTGTGCTTGATGAACTTTCCGTTCTACTGGCCAGTCAGCGAATTGTAAAGCTTCTCTAAGAAAACTGTGCAAACAACGCTTGCTCGGGCCGGCAATCTGTTCGGCATTTACAGCTACTCTGGATTCACGGTATCGAACATCTTCCACAAGGTGTCGGCGGTGGCCTTATAAATCGTATAGCCGTTTCCGGCGTCGGTGGTTTTGTGAAAAAGGAGTTCGCCGCGGCCGTCGCCGTCGGCGTCGACGGCGTCGATCAAGTCCAGCTGCGGAGTCACGTCGAGGTGGAAGCGATCAGTCACGCCGGAATACAATCTATGCAGGTTGCCATAGATATCGGTACGTGTGACCAGCATGATTTTGTATTGTAGCGGTGCTGACGGGAGGTCGACTGTTCCACCGGCAGCTGGTGGAGGCAAGTGAGCATCTGCACTCAGGACCAGCACCGGCTGGTTGCTGCCCCACAGATCGAAAGTGCGCATCTGGACGTTTTCGAAAATGGGCTCGGGCGTCTTGGACGCCGACTTTCGGGCGGTTGAGTGAGGAGCCGCACGCTTCGCCGGGATTTGTCCTTTGGCGCGCGCGTCGATGTATGCGAGCAACTGCGCCTTCGCCAAGTCGAGCATCTGCTTGCGGCGATCGTCTTCGACGCCCTTGTCCCATTCATACACGAAAGAGTGCAGTTCGGGGCCGTCGGCATCGGAAATCGCCGGAACCAGTTCTACTGCTTCCATCGGAGCCGAGTTGGCCGCCGGCTTCGTAGCCGAATTATCGTTGGCCCTCGCACCGGAATCTTTCCCGGACTCCGGTTTGCCATAGCCAGGCACGTCGTAATCGGGCATGGGGCCAGTCGGCTTGCCGCGCCGCAATCTTGGCCGATTGGTATCGTCTTTCACATCGTCGGAGGACTGGCTCGTCGGTGCGCTCGCTGGAGGCGTTTCGTTCTGCGTGGATTTTTTCTGGTCAGTAGTTTTGTCGTCTTTTTTCCCTTCGGGCTTAGGAGTCCCAGGTGAAGATGCGGGCGGGCTGGTCGAAGCCGGCGCAGGCGGCGTTGCAGATGGGCTCGACCCCGGAGGCGCGGGAGTGGTTGATGTTGTGGAGGGCGCAGCAGCGCTTGATGTTGTTTCGCTCTTCGTCAACCGCGGCGGCGCGTCGGTAGTCTCGATCCCCTTGGGGACGACTTCTGCTTTCATCCCACTCTTTGGTGCTTCGGATCCGGCGGCCAGCCACGCCCCCGTGGCGAGCCATGGGACCTCAGCATTGGCGGCGAGGCTGTGCAGCGCACTATTGATCGTAAACAGGCCTAAAGCCGCGCCGGTCTTTTCGCCTTCATATACGATCCCCGATTCCAGTGCCATGGGCACAGGGTCCGCTTTGTAAGCTGACGCGTCGTAGAATTTTCCGTTGATCTCGATCATCACCGGGATCAGCGTCGCTTTGCCGCTGGGAGTTATTCTTAACAGGCCGAGGGCACGCGGCCCGAGATCCTTTTTCGTACGGTGCTCCCTTTTCAGAGGTACGATCTCGGGGGTTGACTCCTGGGCCGGGCTCAGAGCCGCAATCGACGCCATCGCAGCGAACATCGCGATCAAAACCAGGACGCGGTATAGAATCTTGTGGAACGGCGGCAACGCCGTGGCCCGCTTCCTGGCATTTGTAACGCCCGGGTCCGAATTGGCTGGAGAAGAGATTCCCATGAATATCCATGATAAGGCTCCCGAGTTTACTTTGCAGGATGAGAACGGAAAAGAGATCTCGCTGACCGATCTTCGCGGCAAAACCGT